>NZ_JBMRGJ010000014.1:0-102362 GCF_049384325.1 Stenotrophomonas sp. CASM114
GGGGGGGGGGGGGGGGTGGGGGGGGGGGGGGGGGGGGGGCCGCCACTACCGGGGCGATGCTTCAGTTCTCGCCGTCCTGAAGGGCGGCATGCAGTTTGTCGGTGATCCGCTGCAGTGCGGCACGATCATCCGCGGAGAGATGGTCGAGAAAATACCGGCGGACACCGGCGGCGTGTACCGGCCGTGCCGCGCGCAGCTGCGCGTGACCTTCTGTGGTCATGCGGATCACTACGACGTTTTCGCTGTCGGTATCGCGTTCGATCAGGCCACGGCCCGCCATGCGGGTCAGCTGGTGCGAGAGGCGCGTCTTGTCCCATTCCAGGTAGTCCAGCAGTTCGCGCTGGCGGCGGCAGCGATCCTTGGACTGGTTCAGCTCCATCAGCACGATGAAGTCGGCCCTTGAGAGCCCGGTGCTACGGGTGATGTCCTGGACGATGCGGCCGGAGGTGATTTCTGCCATGCGCCGGAAGCCGCGCCAGGTGGCCCATTCGTCGGGTGTGATGCTGGGGGAGGTCATGGCCGAACGTTGCCGGGCAATGGTTGACATGTCAACCCTTGCGGCATACGGTTGACGTATCAACTCACCTGGATCGCGCCATGCAGCACCCTCCTCGTATTGCCGTCATCGGCGCAGGCCCCGCTGGCCTCACCGCTGCGCTCATCCTGCATCGCGGCGGTCACCCCGTGAGCGTGTACGAGGGCGAAGCATCCGGGCAGCAGCGCACACAGGGCGGCACGCTGGATCTGCACGACGATTCCGGGCAGGTGGCGCTGCAGCGCGCGGGCCTGCTGGAGGCCTTCCGTGCGGTCGCACGGCATGAGGGGCAGGAGGCGCGGATGGGCGACCCGTGGTCCGGGGAGATCACCACCGGCGGGTTCGGGCCGGAAGGGAGCAAGGACAAGCCGGAGATCGACCGCGGCGACCTGCGCCAGCTGCTGCTGGACGCGCTGCCGGCGGACACGGTGCAGTGGGGCCACAGCCTGACCGCGCTGGTATCTGCACAGGCGAACGGGCACGGCCTGCGATTCGCCAACGGCGTGCAGCGCGAGGCGGACATCGTGATCGGTGCCGATGGTGCGTGGTCGAAAGTGCGCGCGGCCTTGAGTACGTGCCAGCCGGTGCCCACCGGCATTACCTTCTTCGAAGGTTGGATCGCACAGCCTGCTGCGGACATCGCAGCGATGGTCGGGCAGGGCAGCCTGTTCTGCTTTGGCGGCGAGGAGGCCTTGTTCGTGCAACGCAACAGCCGCGATCGGCTCTGCGTGTATGCGGCGCTGAAGCGCTCTTCCGAGTGGCTTGATGCGCAGATCGCGCAGCACGGCATACGGACGCTGGTGACAGGCTGCTATACCGGGTGGGCCACGAACCTTCGGCGCCTGCTGGAGGCCTGCACGGACTTCGTGCGGCGGCCGATCTACAGCCTGCCAGCGGATTTTTGCTGGACCCCGCGCGATGGCGTGACCTTGATCGGCGATGCGGCGCATCTGATGCCTCCGGTGGGCGTGGGCGTGAACCTGGCGATGCTGGACGCGTCGGATGTGGCGATGGCGTTGTGCGCGCGGCCGGATGCGATCAGCGCGATGCGCGACGCCGAAGTGCTGGTGCGTGAACGCGCCCGCGCCCTGATGCCGGATGCGATCGAGGGGTTCCAGCGCTGGTTCATTGCCGGAGGGGATGCTCCACGCGGTTGATGAAGCATCGAGTCTGTACGCACCTGCGACACTGGGAACAGCAGCAGATTCCTGGCGGCGCGCTGGAAGTCACATGGACTTCCGACTGCTTTGGTCCGGTACAGGTGGCCACGCTGGGGTACGCGCTAGACTGGTTGAACCGGCCGATGCTCCCCCTGTTTTCCAGGGTTGGGGAGCGTGGTATGACAGGAGCGGAACGCATGACTGAAACCGGAAAGGACGCCTTGAACATCCGCCGCGCCAGCGCGGCCGATGCCCCTGCAGTGTTGGGGCTCTTTGACGAGGTGATCGAGTGGTTCGTGTCGATCGGCAATGTGCAGCAATGGGGCAGCGAACCGTGGTCGACGATGCCGCGCCGGATTGCCCAGGTCACCGAGGCGTGTGCACTGCCAGGCGCATGGGTGGCGCAGAACGAGCAGGGCGACGTGCGGGCGTTCCTGGCACTGGGCGAGTCGATGCCCTATGTGCCGGCGCCCACCGGGCCGGAGCTGTATGTGCGGGTTCTGGTGGCCTCGCGTGATGTGCGCGTGCGTGGCATCGGCCGCCGACTGATGGCGTTTGCCGACGAGCAGGCGCGCGCTGCCGGTGTCGACCATCTGCGTGTGGACTGCTACGCCGGAGGCAGCGGCGACCTGGTGCGCTTCTATGAATCCTGCGGGTATACGCGCATCGCGCCGTTCAACGTGGACGGCTGGCCAGGCATGCTGTTGGGAAGGACGCTCTGACGCGGCTGCGTCATTCCGTCGCAGCCTGCGCGCAGGAAACGATACATCGGATCGGCGCTAGAGTAGGGTCATGACCTGCATCGGATGGCTGTGTCATTCCGCTGCCGGTTCCTGATGACCCCTCCAGGAAGGTGCAACGCATGTATTACAGCAGTGGCAACTACGAAGCTTTCGCGCGCCCGCGCAAGCCGGCCGGTGTGGATGGCAAGCGCGCCTGGTTTGTGGGCTCGGGCCTGGCCTCGCTGGCCGGCGCCGCGTTCCTGGTGCGCGACGGGCGCATGGCCGGTGAACGCATCACCATCCTTGAACAGCAGCAGATTCCTGGCGGCGCGCTGGATGGCCTGAAGGTGCCGGAGAAGGGCTTCGTGATCCGCGGCGGCCGCGAGATGGAAGACCACTTCGAGTGCCTGTGGGACCTGTTCCGCTCAATTCCGTCGCTGGAGATTGAAGATGCCAGCGTGCTGGACGAGTTCTACTGGTTGAACAAGGACGACCCGAACTATTCGCTGCAGCGTGCCACCATCAATCGCGGCGAAGATGCGCACACTGATGGCCTGTTCACGCTGACCGAGCAGGCCCAGAAGGACATCATCGCGCTGTTCCTGGCCACCCGGAAGGAGATGGAGAACAAGCGGATCGACGAGGTGCTGGGCCGCGACTTCCTGGACAGCAACTTCTGGCTGTACTGGCGCACCATGTTCGCGTTCGAGGAATGGCATTCGGCGCTGGAGATGAAGCTGTACCTGCATCGCTTCATCCACCACATCGGCGGCCTGCCGGATTTCTCGGCGTTGAAGTTCACCCGGTACAACCAGTATGAATCGCTGGTGCTGCCGCTGGTGAAGTGGTTGCAGGACCAGGGCGTGGTGTTCCAGTACGGCACCGTGGTGACCGACGTCGACTTCGATCTGCAGCCGGGCCGCAAGCAGGCCACGCGTATCCACTGGATGCGTGATGGTGTAGCCGATGGCGTGGATCTGGGCGCGGATGATCTTGTTTTCATGACGATCGGTTCGCTGACCGAAAACTCGGATAATGGCGATCACCACACCGCGGCGCGTTTGAACGAAGGACCGGCGCCGGCCTGGGACATGTGGCGCCGCATCGCCGCGAAGGACGAGGCCTTTGGCCGCCCGGATGTGTTCGGCGCGCATATCCCGCAGACCAAGTGGGAATCGGCGACAGTGACGACGCTGGATGCGCGCATTCCGGCTTACATCCAGAAGATCGCCAAGCGCGACCCGTTCAGTGGCAAGGTAGTGACCGGCGGCATCGTCAGCGTGCGCGACTCGCGCTGGCTGATGAGCTGGACGGTGAACCGCCAGCCGCATTTCAAGAACCAGCCCAGGGACCAGATCGTGGTCTGGGTGTACTCGCTGTTTGTGGATACGCCGGGCGACTACGTGAAAAAGCCGATGCAGGAGTGCACCGGCGAGGAGATCACCCGCGAGTGGCTGTACCACCTGGGCGTGCCGGTGGAAGAGATTGATGCGCTGGCTGCGACCGGTGCGAAGACGGTGCCGGTGATGATGCCGTACATCACGGCGTTCTTCATGCCACGCCAGGCCGGTGACCGCCCGGACGTGGTGCCGGACGGCGCGGTGAACTTCGCCTTCATCGGCCAGTTTGCCGAATCGAAGCAGCGCGACTGCATCTTCACCACCGAGTATTCGGTGCGCACGCCGATGGAAGCGGTGTACACCCTGCTGGGGATCGAGCGCGGCGTGCCGGAGGTGTTCAATTCCACGTATGACGTGCGCTCGCTGCTGGCCGCCACCGGCCGCCTGCGCGATGGCAAGGAACTGGATGTTCCCGGGCCTGCGTTCCTGCGCAATCTGCTGATGAACAAGCTGGACAAGACCCAGATCGGTGGCCTGCTGCGCGAGTTCAAGCTGGTGCAGGAAGACTGAGCGGGCAGGGGGAGGCCGCCGCTGAGGGCATCGGCGGCCTCAAGATCTCACGCTACGCCGTCGGTCGAACGGCTCAGCTGTTCCCACGCGTCGATGCTACCGGCCATCGATGCCAGCTTTGCCCTCACCAGCTGCAGTGCATCACTGCCCAGCAGCAAGTGGCGGGGAGGAGCGTCGCTGTCGATGACCTGCAGCATGGCCTGCGCAGCCTTCACTGGATCACCGGGCTGGTGGCCACTCTTCGCCTCACGCGCGTTGCGGATGGGATCGAACAATGCGTCGTAGTCGTCAATGCTGCGCGGTGCCCGCACCATCGAGCGGCCTGCCCAGTCGGTGCGGAAGGAACCCGGCGCGACGGCCGTGACGTGGATACCAAACGGCGCGACTTCCTTGCCAAGCACTTCACTGATGCCCTCCAGCGCGAACTTGCTGCCGCAGTACCACGCGATGCCCGGCATCGTGATGAAACCGCCCATGGAGGTGATGTTGAGGATATGGCCGCGGCGCCGGGCGCGCATGTGCGGCAGCACGGCCTTGATCAGCGCGGCCGGAGCGAACACGTTCACCTCGAATTGCTGCCGCAGCTCGGCGAGCGTGGATTCTTCGAGGATGCCTTCGTGGCCGTAGCCAGCGTTGTTGACCAGCACGTCGATGCTTCCGATGTTGGTTTCGATATCGGCGACGAGCGCATTGATGGCGGCGGTATCGGTTACGTCCAGCAGGCGACCGAATGCGCGGCCGGGAGCGAGCGCTTCGAGTACCTGGCGGTCGGTTTCGTTGCGCACGGTGCCGACCACGCGGTGGCCGGCCAGCAGGGCCTGCTGGGCAAGGGCGCGGCCGAATCCACTGCTGACACCGGTGATGAGGAGAAAGCGGGAAGGGGTCATGAGGGGGCGTTCGTGGTGGGCAGGGCTTGCACGTTAGTTCTTGAACGACCGGGGTCACAGGCCTAGGATTCGGCCATTCTTGCCTATTCCTCTGGAGTGCCTGTGCCTGTGGTCGATTCCCTGCAACGGCAGGTGCAGGCGCGCATGGTCGGCCTGCTGAAGACGCTGGCGGTGGAGGAGGGCTATACGCTCACGCGCCTGCCGGGGGTGCGGTTGCTGCGATCGGACCGGCCACTGGCGCGCACGCCGGTGTTGTACGACCCCGGCATCGTGATCGTCTGCCAGGGCGTGAAGCGTGGCTATCTGGGCGGGCAGGTCTACCAGTACGACGCGCAGCACTATCTGGCAGTGTCGGTGCCGGTGCCGTTCACGATGGAAACCGATGCGTCGGCCCAGGCGCCGCTGCTGGCGATCTACCTGCACCTGGATCTGCAGCTGGCGGCGGATCTGCTGATCGAACTGGGTGAACAGGAGGGCACCCCGGAGACACCGGCGCAGGGCATGATGTCCAGCCCGATGCAGGCGCCGATGCAGGCCACGGTGCTGCGCCTGCTGGAGGCACTGGCTGAACCGTTGGAGGCTGCCGTGCTCGGCCCTGCGTTGGTGCGTGAGGTGTACTTCCGCGTGCTGACGGGTGCACAGGGCGGCGCAATGCGTGAGGCGCTGGCCATGCGCGGGCGCTTCGGCAGCATCGGCAGAGTGCTGCGGACGATCCATGCCGGATATGCCACCGCCCTGGACGTGGGGCAACTGGCCACCGAAGCGGGCATGAGTGTGGCGACCTTCCACGACCACTTCCGCGCGATTACCGGCACGTCGCCGATGCAGTACGTGAAGTCGACCCGCCTGCACCAGGCACGGTTGCTGATGCTGCGGCAGGGGATGACTGCCGAAGCGGCATCGCTGGCGGTGGGGTATGCCAGCCCGTCGCAGTTCAGCCGTGAGTTCAAGCGCCTGTTCGCGTTGCCGCCGGCGGCCGAGGTCGCGCGGATGCGGCGCAGTTTCGCGCTGCCACCTCCGCCAGCCGATGCGGTATACGTGTCTTCGCATTGAGGGGCGATCGAAGGTCACGTTGCCAGCAAGCCGGCCAGCGGCCGGCTCTGCCGGGAATGATGCCTGGCGGGTGCAGCAGAGAGGGGTTGACAGGCTGTCTACCTACTAGTAGGTTTATTGCCATGAAAGAGTCGCTCTCGCCCAAGGCACAGGAAATCCTGGCGCATGCCCGTGCGCTGCTGGAAGCCGGTGGCTACAACGGCTTCAGCTACGCCGACGTGTCGGCGCGGGTGAACATCAGCAAGGCCAGCATCCATCACCACTTCCCCAGCAAGGCGGATCTGGTGCGCACGGTGGTCGAGCTGTACCGGGCCGAGGCGCGCGAAGGCCTGGCGTTGCTGGATCGCCAGCTCGACGACCCGCTGCAGGAACTCAACGCCTATGTGGAGTACTGGTCCAGCTGCATTGCAGGGGGTACGTCCTCGTTCTGCATCTGCGCGATGCTGGCCGCCGAAGCGCCGATGATTCCGGCAGAGATCGCTGAGGAAGTGCGCGGCCATTTCGAGGACCTGAGCGGCTGGCTGGCAGTGACGCTGGAGAAGGGCGTTTCGATGGGCCAACTGCAGTTGCAGGGCTCGGCGGCCGATGAGGCCAAGGCGTTCATGTCATCGGTGCACGGCGCGATGCTGGCCGCGCGCGGTTTCGGTGATGCGGCGACCTTCGCGGCACTGGCGCGGTTGGCGATTGCGCGGGTGAGCGCGGCGTCCTGAGAGATGTGTGGTGGGCCTGCGGCGACGCGGGCCTTCTTTTTGAACCCAATGCCTACCTACTAGTAGGTTCATTCTGTCCCTGGAGATGTCCCATGTCCCACCCTCTGTCCACACTTGGCGTGATCCATACCGCTGTCAGCCTGATCCCGGTGTTGAGTGGCCTGTATGCCTTCATTCGCCATCGCGCAATCGATCCCGCCACGCGCGCGGGCAAGCTGTACCTGGTGGGGCTGGTGCTGTCGGTGGCCACCTCGTTCACCGTGTCCAGCACGGGCGGGATCAACCCCGGCCACGCATTCGGGGTGATCGTGCTGCTGGTGGCATTCGGCGGCGTGCTGGCCGCGCGGCTGCGCTGGCTGGGGCGCGCCGCGCGTTACCTGTCGACCTTCGCACTGTCGTTCAGCTTCCTGCTCTCGTTGGTGCCCGGCGTCAACGAAACGCTGACCCGCCTGCCGGCAGCGCATCCGATTGCGGCGGCACCGATGGCCCCGGTGGTGCTGCACACGCTGCTGGCCTGCCTGGTGGTGTTCGTGATCGGCTTTGCCGCGCAGTGCTGGAGGCTGCGAAACCGTGCCTTTGCAGGACGATCCTGAGACGCCGCCGGTCACCCCGGCGCGGCAAGTGCGCCCAGCAGTGCCGCCGTTTCGATCAGTGCAGCCGAGCGCGCCGGATCGAGTTGAATGTGCCGGCTGCAGAAGCAGAACGATTGGCCCGCTGCAGGCTCGGGGGTGTTCGCGCTCGCGTCCGGCGTCTCGATCTCCAGCACTTCGTCCACGGCCAGCGCCAGGGTTGCGGTGCCGGCGTTGATCAGCTGCATGGCCGGGCTGCCACCCTCGAATGCCGGTTGGCCGCTCATGCGGCGCAGGTCGACGACGGGTAATGGCTGCCCACGGACCTCCAGGGTCGGCCTGCCGTTGCGGTCTGCAGGGCCGAATGCCTCCGGACCGCGGATTTCGACCGCAGCCTGGATGTCGATGGCGAACAGGACGGTACCTGCACGCACGACGACGATCTCGAACAGGTCGGCAGGCGATGCGCGTGTTTCCGTTGCAGGGTGGGCGGGTACGGGCATGCGATGGGCGTGGCGAAGACGATGGGAAAGGAGATCTGGATGATGACGCCTGGACGCAACGCGCGGCCGCGTCGGCGTGCGCGTGCAAGGCGATGGTTCAGTGTCTATCAGGCGGCTGCGCGTGGCGCGCCGACGGTGCCGACGCGTGGAAAATGCGGACGCAGCAGGCGGACGAGCTGGTCCATGCCCGGAATGGAGTGGCCGAACTCGTCCCAGCGCGCATTCACCAGGCCGGACACCACGATCTGCCCGGTCTCGATGTGGGTCATTGCCCAGTACGGAACGGCACGCGCGCTGATGGCCATGTCCAGTACCGGCACGACGGCAGCATGCGAGCGGCTGTCATGGATGCGGCGCTTGACTGCTTCCAGGGCGTCGGGCGGGCCTTCGATGTACTGGAAAAACCGCTGCCCGTCGACGATCAGCGCACCGGTAACGTCCACCCGGCGATTGAACGTGGCAGATTGCGAGACGATCTGGTGGAGGGCTTGATTGGACAGCCCAGCCGACATGCGGCTGGAGTAAGCAAATGCATGGAGCATGGAAGGGGCTTCTTGTGACGCACGTCACTATACGCACGCAAGCCCGGACCGTCGTGAGGCTTTGCTCACGCCACGCCTGGCTCCGCGCACTGGATCAACAGCCCACCAACCGGTCGGCACCGAGACCGCCGCGATGCTGGCTGCGGTACTCGGTAGGGCTCGCGTCGACCTGACCGCGGAAGTGCCGACGGAACGATTCCTGCGAACCAAAGCCGGCCTGTTCTGCAATCCACTGCAGCGGCCGGTCAGTGGTTTCCAGCAGCTCGCGCGCGAAAGCCACGCGCTCGCGGATCAGCCAGTCGATCGGCGACAGGCCGGTGGCGTCCAGGAACTGCCGCTGCAGCGTGCGTTGGCTGAGCGCGGCCTGCTCGGCGAGGCTGCCCAGCGAGTGGGGCTCGCGCAGGTTGCGGCGCATCCATTCCATCAGCTTTGCCAAGCGGGTGGGCTCGCCGTGGGGAATGGCGCGGCTGACGCGCTGGCTGCGCCCGGCATCACGCCATGGTGCCAGGACCAGCCGTTCGGCCACCAGGTTGGCCACGCGCGCGCCGTAATCCTTGCGCA
This sequence comes from Stenotrophomonas sp. CASM114, assembly GCF_049384325.1. Classification (NCBI taxonomy): domain Bacteria; kingdom Pseudomonadati; phylum Pseudomonadota; class Gammaproteobacteria; order Lysobacterales; family Lysobacteraceae; genus Stenotrophomonas; species Stenotrophomonas sp. CASM114. The sequence goes on from NZ_JBMRGJ010000014.1 coordinate 9,153, forward strand.
CCATGTGCAGCATCATGTCCATGCCGGTGGCCGAGCCGGCCGAAGTGATGATGCTGCCGGTATCCACGTACAGCGCATCCTCGCGCACATCGATGCGCGGGAAGTCGCGTGCGAGTGCTTCGGTGAGGCGCCAGTGCGTGGTGGCCTGGCGGCCATCGAGCAGCCCGGCCCAAGCCAGCACGAAGGCGCCGGAGCAGATCGAGGTGATGCGCGCGCCACGGGCATGCGCACGGATCAGTGCATCGAGCAGCGCCTGTGGCGGACGTTCGCTGGGCTCGCGCCAGCCGGGGATGACGATGATGTCGGCGTCATCGACCGTGCTGAGATCGTAGGGCAGCTGCACCTGCGCATTACCGAGCATGCGCAGCGCGCCGGGCTCGCCCGCGCACAGCTGGGTGCGGTACCAGGCCACGCCGAGTTCCGGCCGCACCGGCGCGAACAGGCCGACCGCGCAGCCGAATTCGAACAGCCCCTGGCCGTGGCAGGCGACGATGGCAACGAGCGGCGCGGTGGGATCGGCGGGTGGGCTGGGCATGGCCTGATGCTACGGGTGGCGGTGCGTGGCGTTGCGTGATGCGCGGGCATGAGGTGATGCCGGGCGGGCATATGGGAACCGGGGTCGGATCCCTTCCGCAGGAAGGGCTCTGACCCCGTGGTGGGGAGGCGTGCGTGGGGTCAGAGCCCTTTCCTATGGAAAGGGATCCGACCCCGTGGGGGACCCCGTGCGTGTGCGCCGCCTAACGTCATTACCAGCGGTCATGTGGGTGGCCGGATGTTACGGCTGGGTGACGCGATCCCGCCTGTCGCACCAGGTGAACAGGCCCTTGAATGGAAGCGTGTTTCCGGCCCACCCCCACGAGCCCCCATGCCTGCCGCCCACGCCCCTGTCCTGAGCACTCTCGCTGTTCTGATCACAGCCATCCTTGCCGCCTCGCCCAGCCATGCGGCTGAAGCAGACGCAGATCCTGCTGCCACCGCCGCGACGGCCAACGTGGCCGCGTCCACGCTGGATGCGGTGGTGGTCACCGGCTCACGCACCAGCACGCGCACGGTGAAGAACAGTTCCACGCCGATCGATGTGATCTCTGCAGAGGACCTCGCCGCGACCGGGCAGGGCAACCTGCTGGAAGCGCTGCAACGTGCGCTGCCGTCGCTGAGCCAGATCGGCGGCTACCAGAGCGACCAGGAGAGCCTGATCCGTGGCTACCAGCTGCGCAACCTGTCACCGGGCTACACGCTGGTGCTGGTGAACGGCAAGCGCCGCAATGCCAGTGCCTATGTGAGCGGTGCCAATGGGGGCGGCTTCCCAGGCCACGCCTGGGCAGACCTGGCGTTGATTCCGGTCTCGGCCATCGACCACGTGGAAGTGCTGCGTGATGGTGCGTCGGCCATCTATGGCTCGGACGCGATCACCGGCGTGGTCAACGTGATCCTGAAATCGCAGGCGCACGGTGGCGATGTGTCGGTGGAGAGCGGGCAGAGCATCGATGGTGATGGTTCGCGTACCAGCGTGCGCGCCAATGTCGGGCTGCCGTGGGGCCAGGATGGCTTCGTCAACCTGTCCGGCGAGAACACGCGGCAGCACCACGCGATCCGCACCCGCCGCTACATCGATGGCTACCTGAGCTATCCGGCAGTAGATGCCAACGGCAACCGGGTTGCATTGCGCCCGAACAACCGCTTGCCGGCGGGTGCATCGCCGAACCCGGCCGAGGCCAACCGCGATGCCGAGGCCAACACCATCCTCAGCTCGCCGTCGTACGCGTTGAAGGCTTTCGCAGTGAATGCCGGCCATGGCCTGGGCGAGAGCGCGCAGTTCTACGCCAACGCCACGGCCAGTGACCGCACCGCGCAGGCGATCCAGAACTTCCGCCTGCCGGCGACCATCTTCACCACCTACAAGGCACCCGGCGTGCTGAGCGTGTTTCCCGATGGCTTCCTGCCGGTGCTGGAGACCAAGGAAAAGCAGTACACCGGCACTGCGGGCGTGAAGGGGCAGATCGCGGGCTGGGATTACGACGCCAGCCTGACCGGCAACCGCAGCACGGTGCGCACCTATACCCGCAATTCGGTGAACTACTCGCTGCCGTATCCCGGTTCGCCCACTGACTTCTATGACGGCAAGCTGGACTACCAGCAGGGGATCGCCAACCTGGACCTGCGCCGTGGCTTCGAGGTGGCGGCGTTGGCCTCGCCACTGGAAGTGAGCGCAGGCGCCGAGTACCAGCACGAACAGTACGAACGCGGGGCCGGGCAGTGGGAGTCGTACACCGGCTTCGGTGCAGCCGCGTTCGTGGGCTACTCCACCGCCGATGCGGTGAAGGCGACGCGCAACAGCAAGGCGGTCTATGTGGGCGCGGCCAGCAACATCACCTCGCGCTGGTATCTGGATGCAGCGGCGCGCTGGGAAGATCATTCCGACTTCGGCAGCGTGTCCACTGGCCGCCTGACCACGCGCTTCGACTTCACCGATGCGTTGGGTGTACGCGCGACGGTCAGCAACGGCTTCCATGCGCCCAGCCTGGGCGCACAGTTCTACCAGGCCACGGGCAGCTGCCCGTGCGGGACCACGCTGGTGGCGCAGGTGTCTTCGCCGGCGGCGGTTGCGCTGGGTGCTACGCCGCTGAAGCCCGAGAAAGCCACCAACTACAGCCTGGGCGTGACCTGGGACCCGAGCCCGGCGTTCCATCTGGCCGTGGATGCATACCAGATCGACATCCGTGGCCAGCTGGGCCAGTCCAGCCAGATCGGCTACAACGCGCAGGATCCGGCGCGCATCACCGACAACAGCGGTACGGTGCTGAGCGCGGCGCAGAAGAACACCATCGATGCGCTGCTGGGTTCAGCCGGCATCAGCATCCTGCCGGGTGATGCGTTCTACGCCAGCTACTTCACCAATGTAGGCAATACCCGCACGCGCGGTGTCGAGCTGACCCTGGAAGCCAACCAGGACACTGCGTGGGGCAAGCTGCGCTGGAGCTACGCGGCCAACGTCGGCCGTACCACCATCCAGAAGGTGAGCGACATTCCGGCGGCACTGCAGGGGCTGCCGAACATCAACCTGCTGACCAAGAGCAGCGAGTACGCGCTGCGCTTCCGCACGCCCAGCTACACCCAGGTAGCCGGGCTGGGCTGGCAGAACGGGCGCTGGCGCTCGAACGTCGACTTCACCTACTACGGCCCGATCAAGCGCCTGAACAACGGCGTGGAGTACAAGCAGCCGCCGGTGCTGGTGACCAACCTGTCCGGCGGCGTGGAGCTGGGGGCGGGCTGGAGCGCGGCGCTGGGGATCAACAATGTGTTCGACAAGCGCACGCGCAAGGTGCCCGCGTATGCGCGCAGTGCCACCGATGTGGCGAGCATCGAGACGACCTGGGACAACGGCGACGTGTTGGGCAACGTCGGGGCGTATTGGTATGGGCGGATCAGTTACCGGTTCTGATCTGGGGCAGCCGAGCATGGCTCGGCTCTACAAAGGCGGGAAGCAGCCGAGCATGGCTCGGCTCTACAAAAGACGAAGGGCGGCCGGAGGTAGTTCGGCATTATCGAGGAGCAGTTCATGTCTTCTGCATTGAAGGTGGTTGCATTGGTGGGGTCGCCGACCAGTTCGGCGACATCGCGCACGTTGCTGCTGGTGCGGCATCTGCTGGCGTCGCTGCAGCAACGCGTGCATGCCAGCGTGGAGCTGGTGGAGCTGGCGCCGATCGCGCGCTCGCTGGGCCAGTCGTTGTCGCGCGATGAGGCGGGGCCGGCGGTGGAGCAGGCGCTGCAGAGCATCGAGGCCGCAGAGCTGCTGGTGGTGGCCGCGCCGGTCTATCGCGGCTCGTATCCCGGGTTGTTCAAGCACCTGGTCGACTTCGTCGGGCTGGAGGCGCTGGTGGATACGCCGGTGCTGCTGGCAGCGACCGGTGGCAGCGAGCGCCATGCGCTGGTGATCGACCACCAGTTGCGGCCGTTGTTCAGTTTCCTGCAGGCGCACACGCTGCCGATCGGGGTGTATGCCACGCCTGCCGACTTCGACGGCGAGCACATCAACAGTGCTGCCTTGCAGGCACGCATCGCGCTGGCAGCCGAGCGTGCGGCCGGCCACCTGGCGACGCAGGCGCTGGCGGTAGCGGCGCCGCTGCGACGCATCGCCTGACGCCATAACCGGCGGCGCTTTGCTTATGTCCACGCCGCATCTGCATGGCCGGATCTGACCGCCGATTGTCGCCAGGCGTCGCTGCCGCAGCCGCCGGCATCTCTAGCATCGATATCGAAGCGGCATCGCATTGCCGGCCCAGATGAGGACCCCCCAGTGACGCTCGACGCAGCAAGCAAACCCATCCTGTTCCTGCTCGATCGCGAGTTCGAGGACGGCCAGATTCCCGGCCAGCGCTTCTTCTGCCGGCACAGCCTGTTGCTGGAAGGTGCACTGTCGAGCATCGACGGCCTTGATGCGCAGCTGGACGTACGTCGCATCGGCTTCGCGCGGCCGCGCCGCGAGGTGATCGCCGAGATCGGCGAGCAGGACCAGTCGTTGCCCAAGCTGGTGCTGCCGCAGGGCATGCGCAGCGACCTGGCCAGTGGCGCGCACCAGGACCGGCAGTACATCTCCGGTGCCGAACCGATCCTGGCCGCACTGAACGGATTGCTCGGCATTCCCGTGGCCCACCCCTGAGCGAGGACGCGACCGTGAGCTATCAGATCAGCGTGCTGGACAAGAGCCCGGTAGCCGAGGGCGCTTCGCCGGAGCAGGCGCTGCGCAACAGCCTGCAGCTGGCGCAGCGCGCCGAACAGCTGGGCTATCACCGCTACTGGTTTGCCGAGCACCATGCCGCACCGACGTTGGCCAGCCCTGCACCGGAAGTGCTGGCGGCCTGGGTGCTGGCGCAGACCCGGCGCATCCGCATCGGCAGTGGCGGGGTGATGCTGCGCCACTACGCGCCGTACAAGGTGGCGGAGAACTTCAACCTGCTGGCGGCGCTGGCGCCGGGGCGCGTGGATCTGGGCGTGGGCAAGGCCCCCGGCGGCCTGCCGGCCTCGACCGCCGCGCTGGCAGCCGGGCGTCCGCCGTTCGCCGACTTCGACCAGCAACTGCGCGACCTGGAGGGTTATCTGGCCGGCGCCGAAAGCGAGGCGCTGGCGCGGCCGGTTCCGCAGCAGGCGCCGGAGCGTTTCCTGCTCGGCGCAAGTCCACAGAGCGCAAAGCAGGCGGCCGAACTGGGCTGGCGCTTCGTCTACGCCGCGCACTTCGATGGTGACCCGAAGCACATCGAGGCCGCGTTCGATGCCTACCGCAGCGTCGCCTCGCAGCCGCCGCTGCTGGCCACGGTGGCCTTCGCCGCACCGACTGCGGAAGCCGCTTCGCGTCATATCGGTGCGCTGCGGGTCTACAAGCTGCACCTCGGTCCCGGGCAGGCGGTGAACCTGCCCAGCGCCGAGGCAGCTGCCGAATACGCGCGCCAGGTGGGGGTGGCCGACTTCCGCATCGAGGAAACGCGCCCCAGCGTGCTGTCCGGTGACGCGCAGCACGTGCGCGGCGAACTGGATGCGCTGCACCGGCGTTTCGGCGTGGGCGAGTTCATCCTCGATGCGCCGGTGGCCGACCTCGACGCACGCCTGACATCCCTTGAACTGCTGTCGCCCGCGCCGCGCGCGGCGGTGGCCTGACCTGCAGGAGCGTTTCCCATGAGCACGACCCCGCGCCACATTCCGTTCGGCATCATGCTGCAGGGCCCCGGCAGCCACATGCATGCCTGGAAGCACCCGTCCAACCCGGCCGATGCCAGCGTCAACCTGCAGTTCTACATCGACATCGCTCGCACCGCCGAAGACAACGGCATCGCCTTCGGCTTCGTGGCCGACGGCCTGTACATCAACGAGAAGTCGATCCCGCATTTCCTCAACCGTTTCGAGCCGATCTCGCTGCTGTCGGCGCTGGCCACGGCCACGAAGAAGATCGGCCTGGCCGGTACGCTGTCGACGTCCTACAGCGATCCGTTCACCGTCGCCCGTCAATTCGCCTCGCTGGATCTGCTCAGCGGCGGCCGCGCCGGCTGGAACGTGGTGACGTCGCCGTTGGAGGGCTCGGGTCGCAATTATGGCCGGCCACACCCCGAGCATGCCCTGCGCTACCAGATCGCCGACGAGTACCTGGAGGTGGTGCAGGGGCTGTGGGATTCCTGGGATGACGATGCCTTCGTGCGCGAGCGCGACAGCGGTACGTTCTTCGCGCCGGAAAAGTTCCGCCGCCTCGACCACAAGGGCCGCTTCTTCCAGGTGGAAGGCCCGCTCAACATCCAGCGTTCGCCACAGGGCCAGCCGGTGATCTTCCAGGCCGGTTCGTCCGACGATGGCATCGCGCTGGCCGGCAAGTACGCCGATGCGGTGTTCACCCATTCGCCGTCGCTGGAAGAAACCCGCGCGTTCACCCAGAAGGTGAAGAACTCGGCGATCGCGCATGGCCGCAGCGGAAACGACGTGAAGATCTTCCCGGGCATCGGCCCCATCGTCGGCCGTACTGTCGAAGAGGCCGAAGCCAAGTACCAGGCAATCGCCGCACTGGCCACGCTGGAGGATGCACTGGCCTACCTGGGACGCTTCTTCGACCACCACGATTTCAGCCAGTACGATCCGGATGCTCCCTTCCCGGACCTGGGTGAGATCGGCAGCAACTCGTTCCGTTCCACCACCGACCGCATCAAGCAGGATGCGCGGGAGAAGGGGCTGAGCCTGCGCCAGGTGGCATTGGAAGCCGTGAGTCCACGACCGAACTTCATCGGTACGCCGGAGCGCGTGGCCGATGAGCTGATCCGCTGGTTCGATGCCGGTGCCAGCGACGGCTTCATCCTCGGTTTTGCGGCACAGCGCGAAGGCCTGGACGATTTCGTGACCCAGGTGCTGCCGATCCTGCAGGCGCGCGGCTACCACCAGCGCGAGCTGGAGGGGCAGACCCTGCGCGAACATCTGGGCCTGCCGTACAAGGCCAGCCGTCATTCGACCGATGCCGAGCCGGCGCGGAAGGCGGGGTAGGGCAATGAGCGGAGAAACTGCGGCAGCACCGGGCCATGCCCGGCGGGATTCCCAAACGACGGGCGTATTGCCCGAGATCGCGGCACGCGCCGAGGCCACCATCGCGATCCGCCATGACCTGCACCGCCACCCGGAGCTGGCCTTCGAGGAGCACCGCACCAGCGCCCGTGTGGCCGAGTTGCTGCAGCAGTGGGGCTATGAGGTGACCACCGGTCTCGGCGGCACCGGCGTGGTCGGCACATTGCAGCGTGGGCAGGGGGGCCGTCGGCTGGGGCTGCGTGCGGACATCGATGCCTTGCCGATCCACGAAGATTCGGGGCTGGCCTACGCCAGCCAGACCGACGGCCTGATGCATGCCTGCGGCCATGATGGTCACACCGCCATCCTGTTGTCCGCCGCGCATTACCTGGCCCATCACGGCACTATCGACGGCACCTTGCAGCTGGTGTTCCAGCCAGCCGAGGAAACCGGCTCGGGTGCATCGAAGATGATCGCCGATGGCCTGTTCGAGCGCTTCCCGGTGGATGCGATCTATGGGCTGCACAACTGGCCGGGCGTGCCGATGGGCCACTTTGGCTTCGTCGACGGGCCGGCGATGGCGTCGGTCGACTGGGCGCGGCTGAAGGTGATCGGCAAGGGCGGCCACGGTGCCGAGCCGCAGGGCAGCGTGGACCCGATCCTGGTCGCCGCGCACATCATCACTGCATTGCAGAGTGTGGTGTCGCGCAATGTCGACCCGCGGCAGATGGGCGTGGTCACCGTCGGTTCGATCCATGGCGGGCAGGCCGCCAATGTGATTCCGGACGTGGTCGAGCTGAAGCTGACCGTGCGCGCCTACCTGCCCGAGGTGCGCGACACGCTGCGCCGCCGGGTGACCGGAATTGCCGAGCAGACCGCTGCCGCTTTCGGGGCACGCGCCGAAATCGAGTTCCCGCGTGGCTTCCCCAGCGTGATCAACCACCCGCAGCAGACCGCCTACATCCGCGACGTGGCCATACAGGGCTTCGGCCACGAACAGGTGGTGCCGGAGTTCGCGCCGCGCACCGCCAGCGAGGACTTCGCTTTCCTGTTGCAGGCACGGCCCGGGAGTTTCGTGTTCGTCGGCAACGGCGACAGCGCACCGTTGCACAGCCCGCGCTATGTGTTCAACGACGCCGCCATTGCACCCGCTGCCAGCCTGTGGGCTCGGCTGGCCGAAGACTATCTGGTGAAGGACGTGGCATGAGCAACAACGAACGCTTCCTCTATACCTCGGTGGATGATCCGCTGGCGCGACCGCTGTTCGATGGCCTGGAGCAGGAGTACGACAGCCGCTATGCCGACGTGCGCCGACGCATCGGCGGCAGCGCCCGCGAGGAGCTGCAACGCTATCCGGCGCAGGCCTTCGCGGCGCCGGTAGGCGCGTTCGTGCTGCTGCTGCGCGATGGTGTGGCGATCTCCGGCGGCGCCTTCATGCCGCACCGCGATCCGGACACCGCCGAATTCAAACGCATCTGGACGCTGCCCGGGCTGCGCCGGCAGGGCATCGCGCGTCGCGTGCTTCAGGAACTGGAAGACCAGGCGGCGCGGCAAGGGTACCGGCGGGTGTTCCTGACCACCGGCTTCCGCCAGCCTGAAGCCGTCGGCCTGTACCTCAGCCACGGCTATACCGCGCTGTTCGACCTGCAGGCCGACCCGGAAACCATCGCGCATCTGCCGTTCGAGAAGCATCTACGTGCGCCGGCGCCAGTGCTTTCGCCGTCGCAGACCGTGTTGCACGGAGCCCACGCATGAGCACGCCTTCGACTGCGCTGGATGGCATTGCCGCACCCCCCGCGCCAGCACCGGCGCTGAAGATCGTGCCGGCCCGGCATCCGCTGCAGGTCTTCGGCACGGTGCTGGCACTGGCGCTGATCCTGATCGGGCTGCAATCCGTGCTGGGCAATCCGCGCTGGGGCTGGGGCACGTTCGCCGAGTGGTTCTTCGCACGGCCTGTACTGGAAGGCCTGGGTCGCACGCTGCTGCTGACCGCACTCGGTACTGGTCTCGGTTTCGCGCTGGGCACCTTGCTGGCGTTGGCCCGGGTGTCCGGCTCGCCGCTGCTGTCGGCGGTGTCGTGGGGCTATGTATGGCTGTTCCGTTCGATCCCGCTGCTGGTGCTGTTGCTGCTGCTGAACAACCTGGGCTACCTGTACAGCACCATCGAACTGGGCGTGCCGTTCACCGGCATCAGCCTGTTCTCGTACCCGACCACGCAGCTGATCGGCGTGTTCACCGCCGCAGTGCTGGGCCTCACCTTGAATCAGGCCGCGTTCTCGGCCGAAGTGATCCGTGGTGGCATCCTCTCGGTCGACCATGGCCAGTACGAGGCGGCAGCGGCACTTGGCCTGCCGCGTAGCCGCCAGGTGCGCCGCATCATCCTGCCGCAGGCGATGCGTTCGATCCTGCCGGCCGCGTTCAACGATGTGATCGGCCTGGCCAAGAGCACCTCGGTGGTCTACGTACTGGCGCTGCCGGAGCTGTTCTACACCGTGCAGGTGATCTACCGCCGCAATCTGGAAGTGGTGCCGCTGCTGATGGTGGCCACGGTCTGGTACCTGGTCATCCTTACCGTGCTGTCGCTGTTGCAGCGGCGCGTGGAGCAACGCTTCGCGCGCGGCCAGCTGCAGCGCGAGCGCTCGGTGTCGCGGGTGTCATCGCCCCCGCGTGTGCAGAGCGAAGCCGCACCGCGCGTAGCAAGCCGCCCGCGTATCGCCCCCCAGGTTGAAGCGGGCGAGGGCGCGGCGGTGTCGCTGCATGGCGTAGGCAAGGTGTTTGGCGACCAGCCGGTGCTGGAAGACGTGAACCTGGACCTGCGCGCCGGCAGCGTGACCGTGCTGATCGGCCCTTCGGGCGCCGGCAAGTCCACGCTGCTGCGGCTGATCAACCACCTGGAACGCGCCGACGGCGGTTACGTGACTGTCGGCGGCCAGCTGATCGGCTACCGCCGCGAGGGCGACACCCTGTACGAGCTGCCCGAGCGCGAGATCCGACGCCGCCGTGCAGAAGTGGGCATGGTGTTCCAGGGCTTCAACCTGTTCCCGCACCTGACCGCGCTGGAGAACATCATCGAGGCACCGATCGCGGTGCGTGGCGTGCCGCGCGCGCAGGCCGAGCAGCAGGCGCGCACGCTGCTGGAACGGGTCGGCCTGGCCGACAAGGCCGATGCCTTCCCGCGCCAGCTGTCCGGTGGCCAGCAGCAGCGCATCGCAATTGCCCGCGCGCTGGCCCTGCAGCCGAAGGTGCTGTTGTTCGATGAACCGACCTCGGCGCTGGACCCGGAGCTGGTAGCCGAGGTGCTGAGCGTGATCGAGGAGCTGGCCCGCTCCGGCACCACGCTGGTGATCGTCACCCATGAGCTGAGCTTCGCCCGCCGCGTAGCCGACCACGTGGTGATGATGGACCAGGGCCGGGTGATCGAGCAGGGCACGCCCGAGGTGCTGTTCGAACGCCCGCGCCAGCAGCGCACCGCCGATTTCCTGGCCAAGACCCTGTAACCGAGAAGGGAACACCATGAGCCCTGCAGCACCGCGTCGTCCCTCACGCAGCACCCTGTTGATCGTGGGCGTGTTGGTCATCGGTATCACCGGTATCGTCTATTCGCGCGTGCGGCAGGCACCGGATGCCGGCACCGTGGCCGCGACCAGCCTGGCCGGTGCGAACACGGCGGTGTTGAAAGGCACGTTCGATCCAGAGGCGCAGTCATTGATCCCCAAGGGGTATCGCTTCGTCACGCCCGGGTCGTTCACCGTGGCCACCCATCCAGGGCAGCTGCCGCTGGCCGACTACGGGGCCGACAGCAAGGACGTTGTGGGCATCGAGCCCGACATCGCGCGCCTGATCGCCGATGCGCTGGGCCTGAAGCTGGTGATCGTGCCGGTGGCCTGGGCCGACTGGCCGCTGGGTCTGGAATCAGGCAAGTACGATGCGGTGCTGTCGAACGTGACGGTTACCGAAGAGCGCAAGAAGAAGTTCGATTTCTCCAGCTACCGTTTCGACCTGCTGGGCATCTACACGCGCGCAGACGGGCCGATCCAGAAGATCGAGAAGCCGGCCGATGTGGCCGGGCTGAAGGTGGTGGTGGGTGCCAGCACCAACCAGGACCAGATCCTGCGGCAGTGGGACCAGCAGAACATCGCGGCGGGATTGAAACCGGTGGAGTACCAGTACTTCGATGACGCCGTGGTCGGGCGGCTGGCGGTGATCACCGGCCGTGCCGATGTGTCGTTCGAGCCCAACGCCACCGGCGCCTATTCCGCACGCGACGGTAAGGTGCGGCGCGTCGGCCTGTTCCCCGGTGGCTGGCCGAACGCTGCGGCGATCTCGGTGACCACGCGCAAGGGCAGCGGCCTGGCTGATGCAGTGACGCAGGCGCTGAACACCCAGATCGCCAGTGGCACCTACGCGCAGGCGCTGAAACGGTGGAATGTGGCCGAGGAAGCCGTGCCGCAGTCGCAGACCAACCCGCCGGGATTGCCGACGTTGCAATGACACCGGGCGTGGCCCGGCGCGACCTTCGCTTGTAGAGCCGAGCGATGCTCGGCTGTTTTACCAACGCGCCTCCAGCGTTCTGAACGGTTTCGCCAGGCGCACGCCCTCGGCGTCGAAGTCGGAAATGCTGCGTCCGTCCACACGCACCGTCTTCGGCATCGTGCGCGCCGGCCACCAGATCTTCACCGCCGTTCCGCCGCGCAGCCCTTTGCCAAGCCCCACCGTCAGCACCCCGTCGCGCTGCCGCGCCTGCATCTGCAATGTGCCATACGCCGTCGGCAGGCGTTCCACCGCCAATCCATCCCCCGCCACCCACGAGGGCGGTGTGCCCGGCAGCAGCGAGAGCGCATCATCGTCTTCGCGCATCAGCATGCCGAACAGGGTGCGGCCGTATTCGGCGCCGATCCAGGTATGCGGCATGTCGCCGAGGTAGCGCGGGAAGCGCAGCCGTGAATGCACTACTTCGGCCAGCACCTGCCATTCAAGCGGGCGCCGGTCATGAAGCAGGCCCTGCAGCAGCTCGTCAGCCACGTCTGGCTGGCCCAGGTGCACATAGCTCAGCACGTTGCGGATCTCGTACGGCGTGTAGGCATACAGCGCACCGGGCTGGCTGCGCTTGCGCACGTCTTCCAGGTAGCGGGCGAAGGTGGTCCGCAACGCATCTGCCGGCAACACGCTCTGCGCGCCGGTCGGGTCCAGGGCGATCGACACGCCCGTGGGGTCACCATCGCCAAGATCGGCCGATGACGGAATGAAGTCGATGCCCTTCCACGCCATCGTTGCGCGGATCGAGGCACGCAATGCGTCGTACAGCGCTTTGTACTGCTCGCGCGCCCAACGGGCGGTTTCGTGGTCGCCCAGCGCCTCGGCCAGCCACGCGCCGTCGTGCCACCCCTTCAGGCCCCAGTAGTCATCCCAATAGCTGTGGGTGGGTGATGGATAGCCCTCATGGCTGATCGATGGTGCAAGGATGCCCGCAAAGCGTTCCGGGGCAGGCTGGTCAGCCTTGTATCCGGGCACCAGCGTGCGCTCGCGCAGTTCCTGCAGGAAGTGCAGCGCGGCCTTCACCTTCGGCAGGTAGTCACGCACCGACTCGGGTCCGCCATCCAGCCGTGCAACGTCGGCGACCAGCGCCACGTACTGGCCCTGGCTGTCGTACTCGATGTCCGAACCGAAGCCGGTGTTGACGCTGCCATCGTCATTGAGGATCGGCGAGACCAGGCCGTTGGCATGTACGCCGTGTTCGCTGTACCAGGCCAGGTAGTCGCGCGCGACCTTGGCCTCGCCCATGCGCAGCAGCACGGCCGAGGTGGCCATGCCGTCGCGGATGAAGGAGCGGTTGTAGTTGCGCGGGCCGGGCTGCATCGCCGGGCCGGTCTGGTTGATCAGCATGTAGGCGGCCTGCGCGCGCAGCATGTCCACCAGTGATGGGTCGGGCAGGCGCAGGCCGACCTGGCCCAGCCGTGCCTGCCAGTCCGCGGACGCCTGCGTGGCCAGTGAATCGAACGCCGCATTGGCATCGCGGGGAAGCGTGGCCAGATCCAACGCAGGCGCTTCGGGCAGCACGCCATTGGCATCCGCGGCGGCGGTGCCCAACGGGAACGCGACCACGATGGCATCGCTGGTTCCCGGCGCCAACGAGACGCGGTAGTCCAACGCAGCCGAGGCAAGACCCTGGTCATCATGCGCCTGTTGCGCGGAAGGCAGTTGGCCGGCAGCGATGTCCGCGGTGATTTCCGTGGCGCCATCCCTGCCGAACGGCGCCGCGCCGGACGCAGCCACTGGCGTGAGCGACTGCAGCAGCGTGCGGCCATTGATGCGCACGGATTGCCTGTCGATGGCCACATCGCGGATCGGCGACAGCCCGCCGTTCTGCCATGGCGGGTTCATCTGCATCGGGCGCACGACCAGGCTGAGCCTGCCGTCGATCCGGGTTTTTCCGGTGTTGTGCAGGCGATGACGCAGGAACGTTACCGGCTGGCCGTTGCGCTCGATGGCGAATACCTCGCTGCGCAACTCCAGCCCGGGCTGCGGTGACCACGTAGCGGAGGGCATCGGCTTCCAGCCATCCCGCAGCGCGTGCTGTATCGGCTGTCCTGCCGCGCCAGCGGCGCGGCCGTCAGCACTTCGCCAGATCGGCTGCACCAACGGCGCGCCCTTGAAGGCTTCCAGATTGCCGTATTCGTCGAAGATCGACTTCTGCCGGCCCGCATGCACGCCCACTGCGGTCCAATAGGTCTGCTGCATCTGCAACGACGCCGGGAACAACGCGCGCTGCGCACCGCTGGCGGCGATCTGGTACTGCTTCATCGGTGTCATCACGGCCTTCGGGCCGAGCAGGCGCAGGCGCGCGATCTGCGGTGCAGCGCCGTCCACGCTCAGGCGGAATGTACGTAAGGGTTGTGCTGCAGTGGCGGCCAGCCAGCTTTGTCGATGATTGGCCGCTTGTGCATCGTGTGCGAGGTCCTGCCAACGGCCCTGTGCATCCTGCACCTGCAGTCGCGCGGCGCCGCGCGCGCCATCGGCCCAGTCGACGACCAGGCCAGCCGTTGATTGGGCCCGCGGCAGCGTGATCTCGAACGTATGGGATCCATTTGCCCCGGCCGGCATCGCGACGGTGCCGCCCCCTTGCCAGAGCGCCGCTGCCTGCGTTGCATCGATACCGCTGATGCGTGCGCTGAGCGTGCTGTCCAGTGGCTCCATCTCGAAGATCGACACGCCCCAATCGGAGGTGCGCTGCGGGCTGGCCAGCCGCAGGTAGCGTGCCTGCCGCGGCGCGAAGTACAGCGTTTCCACGTCGCCCAGCGAATCGGCCATCGTGTACGCGGTCTGCCACTGCGTGCCGTCCAGCGAGGTCTGCAGTGAATAGCCTTCCGGGTTGGAGACATCCCAGGTAAGGCGCGCACCGGCCAGCAGGGTGGGCGCGCCCAGATCGATCTGGAACCAGTGGCCCGGACTGAAGGCGCCGCCGGTGACGGTCTTCGGGTCGCCGTCGATCAGGTGGCCGATCGCCATTGCCGGCACCTGCTGCGAGGAACTGCTGGCCTGCCATTGGCTGCGCGGTGGCAGCGTCTGTGCCTGTGCGCTGGAGGCCAGGGCGGCCAACAGCAGGGCGGCGGCAGATCGCCATGGGATAGCTGAGCGGGAGACCTTGGAGCGTTCGGCGCGCAACGTCATTACAGACAGCCTCGCAGGTTCGACCGGAATCGGGCGAGCGCTACGCTAGCAAGGGATGTAATCGGTTACATGACGCACTGCAGCGCCGCAGGCCGCTTCCGTGGTTGACGCAGCCGAGCATGGCTCGGCTCTACATGGCTTCCGGCAGGTCAAACGGCATCCCCCGCTAAAGCTCCACCGTCTCCCACCATCGCGTACCCGCCTGCGGTGCCTGCATGTCCAGTGCTTCGCCCATCATCGGCGTGGCCACCGGCACATTCTTTGCGGCCGCCAATGCCGTGATGCGCTCGAACGGCTGCTGCCATGCGTGCAGAGCCAAGTCGAAGGTGCCGTTATGGATCGGCAGCAGCCACTTGCCGCGCAGGTCCAGGTGCGCCTGCAGGGTCTGTTCCGGCTGCATGTGCACGAACGCCCAGCGCGGATCGTAGGCGCCGGTCTCGATCATGGTCAGGTCGAACGGTCCGTACTTCTCGCCGATGGCCTTGAAGCCATCGAAGTAGCCGGTGTCGCCGCTGAAGAAGATGCGGAAGTCGCCGTCCTGGATCACCCATGACGCCCACAGGCTGCGGTCGCTGTCACCCAGCCCGCGGCCGGAGAAGTGCTGGCCCGGGGTCGCGGTCAAGCGCAGGCCACTGGCTTCAGTCGACTGCCACCAGTCCAGCTGTTCCACCTTGCTGGCGTCCACACCCCATGCAATCAGCTGGTCGCCGACGCCGAGCGGTGCGATGAAGCGCGCGGTCTTGCCGGCAAGCTGCATTACCGCGGCATGGTCGAGATGGTCATAGTGGTTGTGCGAGAGGATCACGCCGGCGATGGGCGGCAGTTCGTCGATGCTGATCGGCGGTGCGTGGAAGCGCGCCGGCCCCATCCACTGCACCGGTGAGGCGCGCTCGGAGAACACCGGGTCGGTCAGCCAGTACTGGCCACGCAGCTTCAGCAGGATCGTGGAGTGCCCAAGCCGGAACAGTCTGCGATCCGGCGCAGCATCCAGGGAGGCGCGGTCCAGCGGCTGCACCGGAATCGGGTGGGCGGGCACGGTCCCCTTGGGCTTGTTGAACAGGAACGTCCACCAGATCTCCGCACCGTCGCGCAGGCCCATCGCCGGACGGGGCAGGGCATTGCGGAACTTGCCGTCGCGGTACTGCGGCGAATCGGGGAAGTCGGGGAGGGACCAGGACTTGCAGAAGGTGTAGGCGGTCACGGCGAGGATTCCAAGCAGGAGGACAAGGAGCAGGCGCTTCATGGGTGACGTCCGCTGGGTACACTGCACAGTGTAGTTTCGCATTTTTCAAAAGTACACTACTGGGTGTAAAATGGTGGCGTCCGTTCAGCTATCCGGTCTCCGCCATGCCCCGTGCCCCACAACGCCTGACCGACCGCAAACGCGAGGCCATCGTGCGCGCGGCGGTGGAGGAGTTCCGTGCATCGGGTTACGAGGCGACCAGCATGGACCGCATCGCCGAGGTGGCCGGGGTCTCCAAGCGCACCGTCTACAACCACTTCCCGAGCAAGGAAGCGCTGTTTTCGATGATCCTGGAGGAGCTGTGGGAACGCAGCGTGGCCAGCGACGCACTGCCGTATCGCGCGGACCAGCCGTTGCAGGCGCAGCTGCTGCAGTTGCTGGGCCAGAAGCTGGAACTGCTCAGCGATGCCAACTTCATCGACCTGGCACGGGTGGCGATGGCCGAGGTCATCCACTCACCGGAGCGGGCGCAGGCCATCGTCTGCCGCATGGGCGAGAAGGAAAGTGGCGAGAGTGCGTGGATCCGCGCAGCGATCGCCGATGGCCGGTTGCGAGAGGTTGATCCGGAATTCGCCGGCCACCAGCTGCATGGGCTGGTGAAGAGCTTCGCGTTCTGGCCGCAGGTGACGATGGGGCAGCCACCATTGACCGCGCAGGAACGCGCACGCGTCGCCGAATCGGCGGTGGCCATGTTCCTGGGTTTCTACGCGGTCTAGCTGGCGGCGAAGCGACGGAACTCGTCGGCCGGCAGTGCGGCCGAGTACAGATAGCCCTGGCCGACATCCACGCCCAGCGCGCGCAGGTGCTGTTCCTGCGCCAGGGTTTCGGTCCCCTCGGCCACCACGATCGCGCCGCAGCGGTGCGCGACTTCGACGATGAAGCGAACGATCGACTGCGACTTGGCGTCGGACAGCGTGGCGATCAACGCCTGCTCGATCTTGACCTCGGCGATGGCCAGCTGCGAAAGCAGGATCAGGGTCGAATAGCCCGCGCCGAAATCATCCAGCGACAGGGTGACTCCGGCCGCCAGCAGCTGTGCGATGTTGGCATCGACCAGGTCACGCTCGACGATCTCGGTCCATTCGACGATTTCCAGCCGCAGCATCGCGCCGGGGATGTCGTGCAGCTGCAGCAGTTCCTGCAGGCGCAGGCCGAAGTCGGGCAGGCGCAGGGATTCGGCTGACACATTGACTGCGATGGTCAGCGCCGCGCCGTCCTGCCGGCAGTGCTGCAGGAAGTGCACCGCCGACTGCAGCGTGGCCCATTCCAGGTCTGCCAGCCGGCCCTGCCGGCGCAGCAGCGAGATCACCCGCATCGGTGCAATGGGCCGGCCTTCGCCATCGCGCATGCGCAGCAGCGCTTCGGCGCCCACCAGCTGGCGGTCCTGCAGGCGATGCTTGGGCTGGTAGCACAGCGGTGCGTCGCCCTGCTGCAGCCAGCGTTCGAGGGCGACTTCGATCAGGGCGTCGATCTCGCCGTCGCGCTGGATCGGGTCGTCGAAGAACACGACGCCGGATTCGATCGCGCTCAGTGCCACGGTGATCGCGCGGAACGGAAGATGTCCTTCGTCGGCATCAACGGGGGGCTTCAATTCAACCACCGCACAGCGGAACAGCGGCCGGAAGCCAGGCCAATCGCGGCCGACCCGATCGGCCAGGTTGCTGGCCAGCTCGGTGATCTGCGGTTGTATGCGCAGTTCGGACAAGGTCATGCCGCGCACCAGGATCGCCAGCGCGGCATCACCGAACTGGTAGACCTCCACGTCGTCCACCGCCAGCGATGGCAGCAACCGGTGGACGTCGGCCGGTGTATCGCGCTGCCACAGGCCGTTGTCCTGCAATGGCCCGTAGCGCAGGCGCAGATCGCGCAGGTTGCCCATCTCGGCCACGATCAGGCAGGCCTTGCCGATGCCGTCGTTGTCGCGCCAGTACCGCTGCAGGCGTTCACCGAGCGCACGCATGTTGGGCAGGCCGCTGATCGGATCGATGCGCAGCCACGCCTGTTCGCGCTGGCGCTGCGCATCGATCTGGGCATCGTTGTAGACCAGCGCGAACACTGCGCCGAGTACCAGCAGCGAGACCGGCAGTGCCAGCACACGCTGGATCGCCAGTTCGGCCACCGGTAGTTGATCGGCCCCAATGATCGCCACACCCAGCGCCAGGCCCAGAGCGGTCATCCCGATACGCACGGACCACGCCTGCAGGATCATGCGTGGCGAGAGTTCGTTGAGCATGCGCGGGTGCAGGCGCCTGCGCAGCCAGACGCCGGCCACCATCTGCAACACGGCCTCGAGGCTGGCAGGCAGGAAGAACTGGGTGCCGACGAACTGGTAGCGGGCGAGCAGGGCGGCGGCCAGGCAGGCCAAGCCGCCGCGCCAGCCACCGAGCAGGCCACTGACCAGCAGGATGTCGAAGCCGAGGTGCAGCTTGACCACTCCCTGGGTGTAACGGGCCACGAACCAGGAATTGAACAGGTAGATCAGGCCCAGCGCTACGCCGACATACAGGCGCCGTCCTTCAATGGCGTGCCCGGCGCGACGGGTGGCGATCAGCAGCACGCCGATCATGCCGATCACCGCCGTGGCCTGCAGCAGGTACAGCGGCAGGCTGGGCAGGGCGCTGTCCAGGACCTGGGCCGAGACCCGTGAAAGCGCATCCATAGCAGGTTCCCGCCTGTGACCGACGGCCAGTGACGAGCAGGGTAAACCACAGGCGCCTGTGCGGCCACCAAGGGCCAGGCCAAGGTCCCTGCGGTCAGTAGCGCGGGTCGGCGATGGCGGGCAGCACCAGTTCGCGCACGAAGGAGGACGGTGACAGCTGCAGCAGGGCGCGTACCATCGCCACGACATCATGGACCGGCACCAGTGCGCCGTCGCCGCGCGCTGCGGCGTCCGCTACCGGCACTGACAGTGCATCGTCGGTGTTGAGGTAGCCCAGCTGCAGGCTGGTTACCGCCAGGCGCCGATCCCGGAAGCCTTCGCGCAGCGCATCGGCGATGCCGTTGAGCGCGAACTTGGATGCGCCGAACGCCACTTCCGGGCGGCCGCTGCGCGGCAGCGCCGAGGTCGAGCCGGTCAGCACCAGCTGTGGACGTACTGCGCCCAGTACCCTCGGCAGCAGGCGCCGCAGCAGCACCAGGGTGGCAGTGATGTTGACGTCGACCAGCTGGGCAAGCGCGGCATCGCTTTCGTCGAGGAAGGCGTACTCGTCGCTGAAGGCCGTCTCTTCCCAGATGCCCAGGTTGTGGATGAGCACATCCAGATCGGCCGGCGCCTGCGCTGCGATGTGATTGGCAGCAAGGGTGGGCTGGGACAGATCCGCTTCGATCCACTGCAGGGTGACGCCCTCGGGGCATTCGAGGTCGTGCGGGCGGCTGCGCGAAACGCCGATGACGGTGTCGCCCGCACTGCACAGGCCTTCGACGAACGCTCGACCGAGGCCCCTGCTGGCGCCGATGACCATCAATTTCATGTGGCTTCCTTGTTGTGCTGCGGCGGCCTCAGTCGGCCGCCAGAATGGTGTCCCAATCGGCGAACGCGCGCAGGCCGCTGCGTCCGGCGGTGATGATCGAGGCGGTGTTGTCGAGCTGGCAACGGTATTGCGGCTGCAGCCCGGACGCCCGCGCGGACACGGCCATGGCGTGTACCAGCTGTCGCGCGTGACCGCGACCGCGGGCCTCGGGCAGGGTCAGTACGCCCATATCGGCGAAGGCTGGATCCAGGCTCCAGGGGTACATGCTTCCCGCAGCGACCAGGCACTCGCCGTCGAAGGCACCGAACACCTGCCAGTGATCCAGCTCGACCCATGCGGCATCGAGATCGTCCTCGCTGGCGGTGGCCTGGAACGCGTTGAACGCTGCCGCGTCGGTCGCGCCGAGGCGGCGGATATGTGGTGGGGCAGGGTGTTCGGCGAGGGCGGCGAGTGTTGCGGTGGGGAAGTAGAAGACACGATCCGCGCCGTGCGTATGCTGGCCGAGCTGCTGCAAGCGCTGTTGCAGCTGCGCCAGTGTCCAGTGCGGTTGCGCACGCAGTTGCAGGCGAGCGGCCAGGGCAGGACGCAACAGCGCTCGGGCGGGGCCCGCGACCGGCTGTAACAGCATGCCGTCCTCACCCTCATCGACATCATCGCTGCACGCCAGGTGCAGCTGCGGCCCCTGCTGCAACGTGCGCTGGCCGGCGAACACGCGCTGCCAGGCAGCATCGATCAACGGGGAAATCGCATCATCCATGACAAACGGTTCGCTCAGTGTCGGGGCAGTTCAACCTGCAGGCCTGCGGCCTTCCATTCGGGATAGCCGGCGGCCAGTCGCTGCGCGCTGAGGCCGGCTTCGCGCAGCATCATCACTGCATCGTTGGACAGCACGCAGTAGGGCCCGCGGCAGTACGCGACAATGTGGACGGCGCGCGGCAGTTCGTCCATCCGCGCGTGCAGTTCCGTAGCGGGAATGTTCAGCGCGCCGGGCAGGTGGCCCAGATCGAATTCCTCGCGCGGCCGCACGTCCAGCAGTACCACGCTGTCGCGTTGCTCCAGCAGCTGCTCGACGGTCAGCCCTTCCAGTGCATCGCGGCGCTGCAGGCTGTCGGTGAGGACGCCCTGCATTTCGCTGCGCTGGTGGTCGGCATAGTCGCGCAGCGCGGCCAACAGGTTGGCCAGTGGGCCGTCAGCGCTGCGGTAGAGGATGCGCTTGCCGTCACGGCGGGTCTGCACCAGGCCGGCACGACGCAGCTGCTGCAGGTGCTGGGAGGTATTGGCCACCGACAGGCCGCTCAGTTCGGCCAGGCGCTCGACCGCACGCTCGCCCTGGGCGATGTGCTCCAGCAAGGCCAGGCGGTGCGGGTGGCCCAGGGTGCGGGCGATCTCGGCCAGCGCTTCCAGCGGGGACGGCGGCAGCTCGGTTGCAGCGTTCATGCCGGGAACGCTAGCATCGCTCTATCATTCAAGCAAATAATTGAAGGTGGGCGGAATGAGTGGCTGGGCGACGACATTGGTGATCGATGCGGTAGTGATCGGCGTCGGCGCGACCGCGCTGATGGATCTGTGGGCGTTGCTGCAGCGCAGGCTGCTCGGCATTCCGTCGCTGGATTTTGCGATGGTCGGCCGCTGGCTCGGCCACCTGCGGCGTGGGCGCTTCCGCCATGATGGCATTGGTCGTTCGCTGCCGGTGGCCGGCGAGCGCGCGCTGGGCTGGACCGCGCATTACGTGATCGGTGTGGTCTTCGCCGTGTTGTTGCTGGCCGTGGTCGGGAACGGTTGGGTGCAGGCACCGACCCTGTGGCCGGCGCTGGCCTTCGGCATTCTCAGCGTTGCCGCGCCGTTCTTCATCCTGCAGCCGGGCATGGGCGCCGGCATTGCCGCTTCGAAGACCCCGGCGCCTGGCAAGGCGCGGCTGCGCAGCCTGGTGGCACACAGCGTGTTCGGCGCAGGCATGTACCTTTCCGCGCTGCTGTTGGCCGGGGTCCGTGCAGGATGAGCGAGAATCCGTGGGTCACCGGCAACAGGAACATCCCCGCATGGAAGCACCCGATCCCTTCACTGACGGCATGCCGCTGCCGTGGGCGTGGCGGGAAACATTGGCCGATGCGCGCATCGAGCGACAGTCGATCGGCGTATCGCGCGCAGACGTCGCCCGTGTGCATCGCCCGGGACAGGCTGATGCCTTCCTGAAATCGGAAGTGATCGATGCCTTCAGTGAGCTGGGCGATGAGATCGCGCGCCTGCGCTGGCTGCAGGCGCAGGGCCAGCCGGCACCAACGGTAATTGCCACCGCCGAAGAAGCGGGCCGGCGCTGGTTGCTGATGAGCGCGCTGCCCGGCCGCGACCTGGCCTCGTCGCCTGAGCTTCCGCCCCAGCGCCTGGTGGAACTGCTGGCCGATGCGCTGCGGGGCCTGCATGCCATACCGGTGGCGGCCTGTCCGTTCGACCAGCGGCTGGCCTCGCGCCTGCAGGCCGCGCAGGCACGGGTCGAGGCGGGCCTGGTCGACGCCGATGACTTCGATGACGAGCGCCTGGGGCAGAGCGCACAGCAGGTGTTCGCCGAACTGCGCGCCACCCGGCCCGATCACGAGGATCTGGTGGTCAGCCACGGCGACGCCTGCCTGCCGAACCTGCTGGCAGCCGAAGGCCGTTTCAGCGGCTTCATCGACTGTGGCCGGCTGGGTGTGGCCGATCGCTACCAGGATCTGGCGCTCGCCGCGCGCAGCCTGGTCCACAACTTCGGCGACACGCGCTGGGTCGCGCCGCTGTTCCGGCGCTATGGCGTTGTGCCCGACGAACGGCGGCTGGCGTTCTACCGTCTTCTCGACGAGTTCTTCTGAAACCGCACAGGGCAGCGTAGGGCAGGGCTGAACGGTGCCCTGCTAGCGGATGCGCGCGCCCTTAAAAAAGGGACGAACGTTCGTTCACTATTTGTGGCATGAACCGAACCGACCGCAACGAGCAACGCATCGCGCAGATCCTGCAGGCCGCCCTGCAGTGCTTTCTCGTGAAGGGCTTCCACCAGACCAGCATGCGTGACATCGCGCAGGCGGCCGGCGTCAGCCTCGGCAATCTCTACAACCACTTCCCGGGCAAGGAGGCGATCATCCTTGCGGTGGCCATGGCCGAAGGCGAGGAACTGGCACCGTTGCTGCAGCGACTGGCGGCGTCCGATGGCGAGCGCGCACGGGTGCTGGTTTTCCTTCAGGACTTCCACGCACTGTGCCAGCAACCGGAGTGGGCAACGCTCGCCGTCGAAGTGCTGGCCGAGAGCGCACGCAATCCGGCCGTGGCCGAGGCATTTGCGGCCAATCGCAGGCAATTGCAGGCGACGCTGGCCGAAGCCCTGCAGCAGGTGGCACGGCGCGAACGTCGGCGCCCCGTGCTGGCCCCGGCACTGCAGGCACAGGTGCTGCTGGATGCCATCGAAAGCGATGCCCTGCGCCGAGGGCTGGGCGAAGCCGGGGGCACCGATGAGGCATCGCTGGATCTCGGCCTGCTTGCGCTGCTGCTGGGCGCACGCGCATGAGCGCCGTCGACCGGCGACTGCACGGCGTTGATCTGGCGCGTTACCTGGCCTTGGCCGGCATGGTGCTGGTCAACTTCCGCCTGGCGATGGCCGTCCCAGCAGAGGGCGCCGGATGGTTGGCAGGCGTCTTCCACTTTCTGGAAGGCAAGGCTTCGGCGACGTTCGTTACGCTGGCAGGGTTGGGCCTGGTACTGGGCACGCAGCGGCAGGGTTGGTGGCCGGCCAGTGTGCAGACCTGGCGGCGCGCGCTGTTCCTGCTGGTGCTGGGCCTGCTCAACCTGACCCTGTTCCCGGCCGATATCCTGCATTACTACGCGGTGTATTTCGCGCTGGCCGTGCTGTGGCTCCGGGCCTCGCCGCGGGTGTTGCTGGCCAGTATCGTGGGGATCGCGGCCTGTTCGTTCTGGGCGTTGCTGCACTGGGACTACAGCCAGGGATGGAACTGGCAGACGCTGGAATACGCCGGTCTGTGGCAATGGCCGGGCGCGGCCCGCAACCTGCTGTTCAATGGGTTCCATCCACTGCTGCCGTGGCTGTGCTTCTTCCTGCTGGGCATGCTGCTGGCGCGGCTGCAACTGTCGCAACCGCGGGTCCAGCGCGCGCTGCTGGTGCTGGGCCTGATGCTGATGGTGGCTGGACATGGCGTGCAGCAGCTTGCGCAGGGAACGCCCTGGCAGGCGTGGCTGGGAACGCAGCCGATGCCACCGGGACCGGCCTACGTACTCACGGGTGCGGGCGCGGCCTGCAGTGTCATTGCCGCCTGCCTGTGGCTGACGCGTGTGCGACCGGGTGACTGGCTGGAACCGTTCACCGCGGCCGGGCGCATGACCCTGACCCTGTACGTCGGCCACATCCTGCTGGGCATGGGCACGCTGGAAGGCCTGGGCCTGCTCGATGGCAGTGCGTCGCTGCCGGCCGTGCTGCTGTGGGCATTGTTGTTCCTGATGCTGGCCACGGGCGCAGCGTGGCTGTGGTCCTGGCGGTTCGCGCGGGGCCCATTGGAAGCGGTGATGCGACGCGTCGCCGGCTAGCACTTTGGTCGCGCAGGCACGATGTTGTGACGGACATGTCTGTGTCGCGGCCCGCGCATCTGCGATAGTGGCGGCAGGTAATACTTTCCGCTTGCATCCATGTCATTCGCTTCGGCGCAGCATCTCGGCGAAGTCCTTCAGCAGTCCTATGGCATCACCGCCAATGCCGTGGTGCCACGCCCGGTTGGCGCCGATGCCAACGCCAGCGTGTATCGCATCGATGCACGGCGCGGGCAATGGTGGTTGAAATGCCGCAGTTACCAGGTTGCCCCTGCCGTCTGGGACACCCTGCATTGGCTGCGCGGCACGCTGGGTATCGAGGAAATCGTCGCGCCATGGCCGGCGCTGACCGGTGGAGCGTCAGTGCAGCGCTGGGGCCTGCAGTTCACCCTGTTCCCGTATGTGGAAGGCCAGTCCGGCTTCGAGGCGGCGTTGAGCCGCACGCAGTGGCAACGATTGGGCGAGGTGCTGCGGCGCCTGCACGAGGCGTGCCCGCCACCGGCGCTGCAGGAGGCGCTGCCGAGCCTGCGGATGGAAACCGCGGCGCTTGATACGGTCGGGCAATGGCTGGCCGGCGAGGGCCTGGCGGCCGCCAGGGATGGGCTGGGCCGCGCCTTCGTATCCGTCTGGGACCAGCAGCATGCGCGCATCGCGGCGCTGCATGCGCAGGCACTGCAGCTGCACGCCGCGTTGCAGGATGTCCCGGTGCGGCTGCACCTGTGCCACACCGACCTGCATGCCGGCAATCTGCTGATGGGCAATGACGGGAGCCTGCACCTGATCGATTGGGATGGCCTGTCGCTGGCCCCGCGCGAGCGCGACCTGATGTTCATCGGTGGCGCGGTCGGTGGGCGCTGGGGGCGCGAGAACCCGTTGGGATTCGAGGAAGGCTATGGCAGTGACCGCGGCGATCCACGCTGGATCGCCTGGTACCGGCACTGGCGCATCCTGCAGGACCTGATCGAGTTCCAGCAGGTCCTGCTGGGCAGCGATGGAGAGGACCGGTCGCCGCAGCTGCGCCGGCAGTCGCTGCATTTCCTCAGCGAACAGTTTGCACCGGGCAATGTATTCGACGCGGCAGAGCGGGTGTATCGCGCGCTGTAGATCCACGCCATGCGTGCATGGCATTTTCTACGATGAACCCTCACGCTGCGCGATGAGTCGAGCATGGCTCGGCTCTACAGGGGGCCGCGGTGTCTGCGCGCGGTGTGGAGCTACTCTGCGGGCTTGGCCGCTGCAGAGGCCGCCGCGCTTGCAGCGCGGCGTGACAGCACGGCTTCGCGGTGGGCGATGTAGGCGTTGGCGGCGAGGATGATGCCGGCACCGATGATCGTCCAGCGGTCCACCGTTTCGTTGAACAGCAGCCAGCCGAACAGCGTTACCAGTGGCAGCTGCAGGAAGCTGATCGGGGTCAGGGCGGAGACTTCGCCCAGCCGTAGCGCGCGGGTCCACAACAGCTGGCCGACGGTGCCAAGCACGCCGGTGGCCAGCAGCCACAGCCAGGCCGACCCGGTCGGCCAGGCCCAGACGAACAGCGCCGGCACCAGCGACAGCGGCACCCAGAACACGTAGGTATAGAGCACCACGGTATCGGCACTGTCGACGCGGGTCAGCTGCTTGATCTGGATCGCCACCAGCGAGCTGAGTACCGCCGCACCCACCGCGACCAGGCTGCCGGCGGTGAAGCCGGCGGTGCCGGGACGCACGATCACCAGCACGCCGATGAAGCCGACCACGACCGCGGCCCAGCGGCGCACGCGCACGGTTTCACCCAGCCACAGCACGGCGGCAATGGTGACGAACAGCGGCGTGGAATAGGAGAGCGAAACCGCCTGCGCCAACGGCAGGTGACCCAGCGCCCAGAACGCGCACAGCATCGAGCCCAGGCCGATTGCACTGCGCACGAAATAGCGTGGCAGCTGCTGCGTCCTCAAGGGCGCACGGCCGGGCCGCAGCAGCATCGGCAGCAGCGCCAGCAGGCCGAAGGCGTTGCGGAAGAACGCCACTTCCTGGGTGGGCACGTAGCGCGTGGCATAGCGGATCGCCACCGCCATCAGGCCGAACGCCATCGTGCTGCCGAGCATCAGCAGCGCCGCCCGCATCGGGGTGGCGCTGGGGGAAAGGGTGGGGCTGTTCACCACTGTGCGCCGAGCAGGCGGGGCTCCGGTTCGATCGGCACGCCGAACTTCTCCAGCACCGAGGCCGAGATGCGGCGCGCCAGCGCCAGCAGTTCAGCGCCGCTGGCATTGCCGTGGTTGACCAGCACCAGCGCGTGGCTGGGGGCCACGCCGGCATCGCCGTCGCGGAAGCCCTTCCAGCCGCAGGATTCGATCATCCAGGCTGCCGAGACCTTGCGCTTGTCGTCCTGCTCGGCCGGGAACACCGGCAGGTCGGGGAAGTGCTGCAGCAGCACGTCGACCTGCTCCAGTGGCAGCACCGGGTTCTTGAAGAAGCTGCCGGCATTGCCGAGTACCTCCGGGTCGGGCAGCTTGCGGCGGCGGATCGCGATCACCGCATTGGCCACGTCCACCGCGCCCGGCAGCACCACGCCCTGCGCCTGCAGCTCTTCGCGGATGCCGGCGTAGTCCATGCGCAGATCGTGCAGCAGTGGCAGTTTCAGTTCGATGGCGGTGATCAGGTAGCGATCGGGCTGTTGCTTGAACACGCTGTCGCGGTAGGCGAAACCACACTGTTCGTTATCCAGGCGCACCCAGGCCTGCTCCTGGCAGTCCCAGGCTTCGACCGCCTGGATGAACTCGCCGACCTGCGCGCCATAGGCGCCGATGTTCTGGATCGGTGCGGCACCGGCGGTGCCGGGAATCAGCGCCAGGTTTTCCAGGCCGGACAGGCCTTCCTGCAGCGACCACATCACCAGGCCATGCCAGGGCACGCCGGCGCCGGCGCGGATCACGGCATGGTCGGCGCGGTGTTCAAGGAAACTGATGTCGCGGTTGCCGAACACCAGCACGGTACCGGGCAGGTCCTCGGCGATCAGGACGTTGCTGCCGGCACCCAGCACCAGTAGTGGGCCGTTGGCCACCTCGGGCAGTGCCAGCACCTCCGGCAGCAGCGCGGCATCGTGCAGTTCCAGCAGCTGTTCCGCATTGGCCTGCACGTGGAAGGTGTTCAGTGCCTGCAGCGGCGCATTTTGGGTGAGCGTCCAGCGCAGCGGGGCGTTGCCGTCGATGGTGTCCATGGGCGCGCTCACAGTGGGGCCACCGCGCCGCGGCTGGGTGCTTCGCGGCGGCGACGGATCGCTTCCACGCATTCGGAAACCAGCGCCGGTCCACGGAAGATCAGGCCGCTGTAGCACTGCACCAGCGCGGCACCGGCCGCCATCTTGGCCACGGCATCGGCACCGGACAGGATGCCGCCGACGCCGACCAAGGGCACCGACTCGGGCAGGCGAGAGCGCAGGCGGCGCAGCACCAGCGTGGACTGCTCCAGCACCGGCGCGCCGGACAGGCCACCGGCCTCGTTGGCCAGCGGATCGCCGGCCACCTTGCTGTGGTCGATGGTGGTGTTGGTGGCGATCACGCCGTCCACCTGCAGCTCGCCCAGCACGCGGGCGGCGGCATCGATGTCACGCTCGCTGAGGTCCGGTGCCACCTTCACCAGCATCGGCACGCGTCGGCCGTGGCGGGCCGCGAGTTCTTCCTGGCGGTCACGCAGTTGGCTGACCAGCTGGCGCAGCGCGGTTTCTTCCTGCAGTTCACGCAGGCCGGCGGTGTTGGGCGAGGAAATGTTGACAGTGATGTAGTCGGCCAGCGGGTACACCTTGTCCAGGCAGGCGATGTAATCGTCCACGGCCTGTTCGTTGGGGGTGTCCTTGTTCTTGCCGATGTTGATGCCGAGCAGGCCGCGGCGGTTGCGCGCGCGCTCGACGTTGCGCACCAGCGCGTCCACGCCCGCATTGTTGAAGCCCATGCGGTTGATGATCGCGTTGTGTTCCGGCAGGCGGAACAGGCGCGGCTGCGGATTGCCGGCCTGCGGGCGCGGGGTGATCGTGCCGATTTCGACGAAGCCGAAGCCGAGCGCGAACAGCGCATCGATGTGCTCCCCGTTCTTGTCCAGGCCGGCGGCCAGGCCGACCGGGTTGGGGAACGTCAGCCCGAACACCGTGCTGGGCATCGGCGCGATGCGTGCGGCCAGCAGCGGCGTGGTGCCGGTGCGATAGGCCAGGTCCAGTGCGGACAGGCCAAGGCCGTGGGCGCGCTCGGCGTCGAGCGAGAACAGGAAGGGGCGGGCAAGCGAATACATGCGTCGGTTCAGTCCAGCGTGCCGAGGAAGGCTCGGGTTCGATATTCAAAAGCGACCTGGCCGTCGACCGCGTGGGCGGCGAACAGGTGCTGCAGAGCGTCGATCATCGGTGCGTGGCGCGGATGACCGGATTGAGGGGCGTAGGAGGAGGACAGCAGGCGCCCGCGCAGGGCGTCGAAGTCCAGGTGCTGCACGTTCGGCAGCTCCACCCTGCCGCGCAGGCCAGCGCCGAACCAGGCCTGCATGGTGGCGTCGTCCTGGTAGCGCTCGGCCACGGCGGTGTAGTCGGTGCCGTAGTCCAGCAGCAGCTGTTCGTAGCCGACCAGGAACGGGCTGGCATCGAGCAGGCGAGAATTCCAGTAGATGAGGGCCTGGCCGCCGGGGCGCAGGATGCGCTGCCACTCGGCGCGTACCGCCACGGTGTCGAACCAATGGAAGGCCTGCGCGACGCTGACCAGGTCGATGCTGGCATCGTCCAGTGCGGTGGCCTCGGCGCGGCCGTCCACCGCACGGAACTGCGGGTACTGCGGTGCCAGCCATTCTTCGGCCGCGCCCCGCATGGCCGCATTGGGCTCAACCGCGACAACGGGATGGCCGCTGGCCAGGAACAGGCGGCTGGAAATGCCGGTGCCGGCGCCGATGTCAGCCACACGCACCTGCTGGCTGACACCCATCGGGCCGTGCAGCCACTCCAGCAGCGCGGGTGGGTAGTCGGGCCGGTAGCGGACGTAGTCGGCGACGCGGCTGCTGAAGCGTTCAGTGCTGTCGGAGGCGGTCATGGCGTCAGTTCGACACCGCCGCCAGCCACGCCAGGCCGCCGAAGAACAGGATGAAGACCACGATGGCGGCAAGTGCCGCGCCGACCATGACCCAGCCCAGCACCAGGCCGGTGACGGCCAGGCCATCGCCTTCCAGTTCGTGCGGGCGGCGGCGGATTTCGGCGCGGGCCATGTGGCCGGTGATGATGGCGACGATGCTGGCCACGAAGGGCAGGACGGTCCAGCTGGCGATGCCCATGACCAGGCTGACCACGGCCAGGGCGCTTGTCTGTCGGGGTGCCACGCTCATCGGGGTCCTCCTTGGCAGTGTGCACATGATAGTGCCTCTGCCCCGGCAATCCCATGCCCGGCGGATGCGATGGCAGGCGTCGCCCCTGGCCGGCGAAAGGGATTTCGGCCCTGGTCGGCGTCGACCTTGGTCGACGAAAGGGATATCGGCCTTGGTAGGCGTCGACCTTGGTCGACGAAGGGATTTCGGCCCTGGTAGGCGTCGACCTTGGTCGACGAAGGGATTTCGGCCCTGGTAGGCGTCGACCTTGGTCGACGAAAGGCATGCCAACCAAGGTTGGCGGCTACCGAAGTGCCGGTATCAGCCCATCAACACCTGGCCGCCATCCACATTGAGCACGCTACCGGTGACCCAGCGCGCCAGTGGCGAGCACAGGAACAGTGCGGCGTCGGCGATCTCGCGCGGGTGGCCGAAGCGGCCGAACGGAATCTTCGCCAGGGTGCCGTGGTACAGCGCGGGGTCCTCGACGCGACGACGGTCCCAGAGGCCGTCATCGAACTCGATCGAGCCCGGGGCGATGGCATTGACCCGGATCCGGTCCTTGGCCAGCGCCAGCGCCTGTGACGTGGTGTAGTGCGAAAGCGCCGCTTTGGCCGCGGCGTACGGCGCGCCACCGGGGCGCGGCTGCTGCGCGGCAATCGACGACAGATTGAGGATGCAGGCGTCGCTGGAGGCACGCAGCCATGGCAATGCCAGGCGCGAGGCACGCACGGCCGCCATCAGGTCGATCTGCAGGCTGGCGGCCCAGCCGTCCTCGTCGTCGGCCATGCCGTAGCCGGTGGCATTGTTGACCAACACATCGATGCCACCGAGGGCGTCGGCGGCGGCCTGTAGCCAGGCCTGGATCTGGCCGGTGTCGGCCAGATCGGTGGAAAACGCGTGCAGTTCGAAGCCCTGCGCTCGTGCATCGGCACGCAGGGCATCCAGGCCGGCCTGGCCGCGGGCGCAGGCCGAGACCTGTGCGCCGGCGCCGGCAAAGGCCAGCGCCATTTCACGGCCAATGCCCTTGCTGCCGCCGGCGATGAGCACGCGGCGGCCGCTGAAATCGAGGGTCGGAGCCCCTGCGGGGATCCGACCCCTCGCTGGGGCCAGGTCCCCGGAGGGGCTCTGGCCCACGGACGTGTCCTCGTCGTTCGCCATCACAGGTCGAACTTGATGCCCTGGGCCAGCGGCAGCGAATCCGAATAGTTGATGGTGTTGGTCTGGCGGCGCATGTAGACCTTCCACGCATCCGAACCGGACTCGCGGCCACCGCCGGTGTCCTTCTCGCCACCGAAGGCGCCGCCGATCTCCGCACCGGACGTGCCGATGTTGATGTTGGCGATGCCGCAGTCGCTGCCGGCGGCCGACAGGAACTTCTCGGCAGTCTTCAGGTTCTGGGTGAAGATCGAGGACGACAGGCCCTGCGGCACGCCGTTCTGCATGTCGATGGCTTCATCGAGGGTGTCGTACGGCATCACGTACAGGATCGGCGCGAAGGTCTCGTGCTGGACCACGGCGTCGCTGTTCTTCAGGCCGGAGACGATGGCCGGCAACACGAAGTTGCCCGGGCGGTCGATGCGGCTGCCACCGGTTTCGATGGTGCCGCCGGCCGCCTTGGCCTGGGCGATCGCATCGAGGAACTGCTGCACGGCGCCTTCGCTGTTCAGCGGGCCCATCAGGTTGGCCGCATCGGTCGGGTCGCCGATCTTGCCTTCCACCTGCTTGTAGGCCTTGACCAGGGTGGCCAGCACGTCGGCGTAGATCGAGCGGTGCACGATCAGGCGGCGGGTGGTGGTGCAGCGCTGGCCGGCGGTGCCGACGGCGCCGAACACGATGCCCGGCACGGCCAGCTTCAGGTCGGCGGTTTCGTCCAGGATGATGGCGTTGTTGCCGCCGAGTTCCAGCAGGCAGCGGCCGAGGCGGCGCGCGACCTTCTCGTTGACGGTGCGGCCCACCTGGGTCGAGCCGGTGAAGCTTATCAGCGGCACGCGTCGGTCATCGACCATCTTTTCCGACAGCGCGGTGCCGGCATCGTTGATCAGGAAGAAAATGTCCGGGAAGCCGGCTTCGCGCAGGGCGTCGTTGCAGATCTTCAGCGAGGCGATGGCGGTCAGCGGCGTCTTGTTGGACGGCTTCCAGATGCATACGTCGCCACAGATGGCGGCCAGGAACGAGTTCCAGCTCCACACCGCGACCGGGAAGTTGAAGGCCGAGATGATGCCGACCAGGCCCAGCGGGTGGTACTGCTCGTACATGCGGTGGCCGGGGCGCTCGGAATGCATGGTGTAGCCGTAC
Source organism: Stenotrophomonas sp. CASM114 (assembly GCF_049384325.1). Classification (NCBI taxonomy): domain Bacteria; kingdom Pseudomonadati; phylum Pseudomonadota; class Gammaproteobacteria; order Lysobacterales; family Lysobacteraceae; genus Stenotrophomonas; species Stenotrophomonas sp. CASM114. The sequence goes on from NZ_JBMRGJ010000014.1 coordinate 40,734, forward strand.
AGCATGCGGCTCTGGCCGACGGCGAAATCGGCGATGTCGATCATCTCCTGCACTTCGCCATCGCCTTCCGGCTTGCTCTTGCCCATTTCCAGCGCAACCAGCGAACCCAGGGCGTCTTTGTGCCTGCGCAGTGCTTCACCGCACAGGCGCACGGCTTCACCGCGGCGCGGGGCCGGCGTGGTGCGCCAGACCTTGAAGGCTTCCTGGGCGCGGGCAACGACGGTCTCGTACTCGGCCTCGGTGGTCGCGCGGACCTGCGCGATAGGCTCGCCGGTGGTCGGGTTGACCGGGGTGATCAGCTCACCGCTGGTCGCGCTCGACCACTCCCCGTTGCCCAGGTACGTGCCAGCGTTGATCGCGTCCAGGCCAAGGGACTTGAGCAGCTCGGAAGACATGCAGACTCCTGTATTTCGTTACGTTGTTTGGCGCCATCGCGGGCAGGTGGGGGACGCGATGAACTGAATCGCCGATGGTAGCAGAGCGCCCCGGCCGACCATGGTGCAACGCGCCAGCCAGGCCTGGCCGAACATGAATGCTTGGAGGGCAGGGCACGTTGCCTGTAAACTTCCCGGCTGCATGGCCCCGTAGCTCAGCTGGATAGAGCGTCCCCCTCCTAAGGGGAAGGTCGCCCGTTCGAATCGGGCCGGGGTCACCAGAATCAATAACTTGCGGCAGCTGCTGCGCTGCCATGGGCCATATCGGGCCATCAAAAGGTACTAATTGGTCACAGTGGTCACAGTAGCGAATCAATAGGTTAGCTTCGCCACCGCGCCATCATCGCCCTCAGGGGTGAGGTGTGCGTAGTACTTCTCTGTAGTGGCGTAATCAGCATGACCGGCCAGGAGCTGCACGCACCGCAATGGCACGCCAGCCATAACCATATGGGCGCAGAACGTGTGCCTCAGGCGGTGAAGACTCCCGCCAACGCCTGCCGCGGTCGCATCATCCTTGGACCAGTCGCTCACGGTGTCCTTGTGAACGCTTACCAGCGGATCGAGAAGGGTGGCTAGAGGTGCAGCGGCATGGGCGTTCAACGGCACCTCTCGCCAATTCCCTGACTTCGTGCGTCCGTCGCCGTCCTCGTCCGGATCGCTCTCGACCAGCAGGCGACCAGTAACCACGTTCTCGTGCCTCAGGTGCATCAGATCGCCGCGCCGGATTCCGGTGTGTGCCATGAACCGCCATAGGTTGGCCCGGGAGGCATTGGCCGCGTAGAGCTGCTGCATGGCATCAGCTGTATAGAACCGGACGGCAATGCTTCGCACCCCTCTTGGTGCCTGGATCCCCTCAAACGGGTTCGCATCCATTCCTTCCACTGCACGCCACGGCGGAGCGCGGCCTGCAGCCTGCGAACTTCCTTCCCCACAGTCTCCAAGCAAGCAAGCCAGGTCCACGCCTTCCACCTCGGGCAGAGCGTGCAACCTACCCGGAAGAGACCGAAGTCGATCAGTCTTGAGATTCTTCGCGTTCTTACTGAGAAGCTCGCGTGAACTGATGCTTCCGACGAAAGCGTCTTCGCAGAAATCCGCTCCCAGCCCCATAAACCCATGTATCACCATCGTCCGCAGCTGCAACTCCTTAAGTTCCACGTTGCAATAGGCCAAAGCAACTGCTTTCTCACGGTGCCAAGAAAGATGGTCGCAGACACCGCTACTACGGCGACGACAACCGAAGCGTGCAAATGAGGTCGCAAGAAACTACTCGGATATGGCAGCCGAAGCCATTGGAGAACATGCTGCTAGTCCTGGACGCTGAAGTGGTTGCCGGCTTGTGGAAATCTCGCCGACTGCGCCGGCCGGGCGGTTGCTCGGTGCGTGTCGTCGGCGGGCAGCGGTGTTCGTGCTTTCTCTGCCGAGCGCTGCCGCATCTCCTCGCAGAACGCGGGCCATCCGGGCGGCGCGGCAGCACAGGTGATCTCAGTACCTGGCATTGGCTGTGGTTATCGCGATCGCGATGGAATTGCCGACCTTTTTTCTTACCAAGCGATTGGGATAGCATGGACTTGGCTTTCGAGGGAAAGAAGCCTCGATCGCCGATCGGTCTAACATGGAGATGGACAGTGCTTTTGAAATACGCTCTTGCTGGGATGCTTGGATTTGTTGGCTTAGGCGCTCTTGTCGCAGACGTGAATGCTGCCGCTGTCCGATGCGACACCTGTCGAATTGATGGTGACTATCGCGCTGAGGCCGTTCGTCAAGGGCCCGGGACTCACCTGATTTTTAATGTTACTGACAACCAGATTCAGCAGTACTACGTTGGTACAAGCTCCGGTGGCGGCGGTGGTGGCATTGAGCCGAGAGCCGCAGGACCTCTGGTTGTGCGGGAGACTCCACCGGCGGGTGCCGTTGAAGAGGTGAACCGAGCTCATCGCGTACAAGTCGTTGGTGGTGGCACACTTCGTCCCACGTTCATCGTGCCAATCGCGACGCTCGGCCTCAATCCGAGCGCGAGTGCTATGACGGCTTACGAGTACGTATCGGACTACAACCTCCGTGCAATGGTCGAAACTGCGACGGGTAGCACGGATGTCATTTCCAAGGTGGTCGGAACCGACGTTTTCACGGCAATGGCCGACCTACTCCAGCACGTTACGAACTACACAGGCCTGCGCGATCAAGCGAGGATCATAATGAAGGTCGTGTTTAAGGACGGTTCCTCGGTTGTTGTCGTCGTCAACCTCGAGCATCAGAATGGACAGTCCGAAGTCGGTAGTGAGCGTACCGCCGCAGGGCAGTTGATTCCGACCGATATTCAGCAGGTGAATGGTACTTGGACTGACTACGGCGGAGAGAATCTTGCAAGGATGGTCACCCATCTTCAAGGTCTCGGTGCAACGATGTCGGCATCTGGCCCGTCGTCGACGGGTAGTGTCAAGGCAATTACCTGTAGTGGCGCCGGGGTCGCTAAGGTTTGCAACGTCGAATATATGATCCGCTGATGGCGTGTTGGGCGACTTGCAATAGGCAAATGGGGCCGTTTTAGCGGCCCCATTTTGTTTGAACTCTCAATTGGCTTCTTATTTCTTGCGGCGACTGAGCGCAAGGACTATCGCAATAATCGCTACTGGGATCAGGATAACCGCCAGTAGGATGATCCAATGCCAGATGCTGAAACCACCCATGCTTTATATCCCTATGAAGTGACGCTTGGATGGTAGCATCTCGAAGTCGATGCCTCTAAAGCGTGATTCGTATCGAATGACACAGATCAACCTCGCTGCCGCACGCTAGGATGCAGCACGACCGTGGTGCTTGAGCGGCGCCGTGCGAAGGAGCTGAGTCGAGCACGCCCATCGAGTCCACGCCAGCGGCTGCGAGTCGCTCGACCATCCCAGCGAAGGCGTGCAGGTCGATGCCCGATTCGGTCACCGGCGTAAGAGGCAAGGCGCTGAGGCCGTGGATCATGCCGGATCCCGAGGGCAGAAGGAAAAGAGTGGTTGTCAGGTGTGGCGGCGGTGGACGATCGGCATTGCTTACTGCCCTGGGACAAAATTCAAGCGCTGCCGTGCAACGTGATCCGGCCACCGGGATCGCGCACCATGGTGGCCATCCTTCCTTGCGCGCACGCCATGAGTGAGTACCTTCGCCCCGTGCAGCCTCCGCACTTCGCCGCCATCGGCGCGTGGCTGGATTCGGCCAGCGCAACCCGGCGCTGGGCCGGTCCCGGCGTGGCGTATCCGCTCGTGCCGGACGCATTCGCGCACGCACTGCAACTGCAGCAGCGCCCGGGTTGGGTGCTGCTGGATGCGCATGGCCACTGCCTTGGTTTCGGCCAATACTGGCCAACGACCTCCGGCACGCTGCACCTGGGCCGCATCATCGTTTCGCCGCGGGCACGCGGGCGTGGACTGGGACGTGTACTGATGCAGGCGCTGATGGCGCAGGCGTTGCAGTCGCCCGGGGCGGAGCGGCTGACCCTGCGTGTCTATCGTGACAACGTCGCGGCGGTGACCCTGTACCGCGACCTGGGCTTCCAGCCGATGGAAGACGCTTCGACGCCGGAACTGCTGTTCATGCAGCACCGTGCCGGCTGAGTGGTGATCACGCGCGCAGCACGGAAGCCTGTTGCGCCTGCCATTGCTCGCGGGTGATGCGGCTGATGTGTTCGGTGCGGTAGTCGCCGAGGAAGCTGTTGAACTTGTTCACTTCGGTATGGTGATGCTGGAAACCGCATTTGCTCTGTACGCTCAGGGACTGCAGGTTGTCGGCGAAGTAGCCGCACCACAGTGCGTCCAGGCGCAGGCCGAGGAAGGCGTGCCGCATCACTTCGCGCACTGCTTCGGGCACCAGGCCGCGCCCCCAGTACGGTACGCCGATCCAGTAGGCGATCTCGCCTTCGCGTTCGCCGATCTCGAAGTTGCTGTCGGCACCGATCAGGATGCCGACGCAGCCGATGGCGCGGCCATCTTCGCGGCTCTGCAGGGCATAGACCTCCGGCCGGTTGAACACGGTGCGGATGATCTCGCCACTTTCCTCGACGCTGGTGTGGGCTGGCCATCCGGCGATGGACCCGACGCGCAGGTCGCGGGCGTATTCGTACAGGTCGACGGCGTCGGTGTCGCGCCAGGGGCGCAGGATCAAGCGTTCGGTATGCAGCGGCATTGCCGTTCCAGGGGCAGGAAGAGAGCGCACAGGCTAGGCCGTGCCGCGTTACCGGCACAGGGCGGGACCTTGATGTTTTCGGTACTTTTCACAACTGCCTCGTTGGCGCAGGTATGCTGTGCCCCGGATTCCAGCCGGATCAGCCAATGGACCGCATACCCCAGCTTCTGGATCAGGACGAATCGATGCGCCTGGAGGTCAGTACGCTGGCCGAGGGGCAGGGGGTTCCGCTGTCGTTCGGGCACGCGTATCTGGCGGTACTGGTGTGCGTGTCCGGGCGTGCGCGCTTCGCACTGAACTTCCGTGAGGTGGCGGTGCAGCGGCACGACGTGCTGGTGCTGGCCGAGGACACGCTGGCGCTGCTGCGGAAGCGATCGCGTGGCTTCCTGGCGGTGGTCTGCCTGATGCCGAAGGCGCTGGCGTCGGAGGTGGCCTACGTACTGCCCAACGCGCTGTTCAAGTTCCTGCATGAGCATCCCCATTGCGTGCCGTCGCCGCTGGAGGTGCCGCTCCTGCAGGGCTGGCTGCAGCAGCTGATGGACGCGCAACATACTGGGGGCCGCTATCGGCACGTGATGCTGCGCAATCTACTGCAGACCTTTTTCCTGAAATTCGCCACGCTGTTGCCGGCACAGAAGGGGGCCGCAGCGCCGGTCAGCCGGCGCGAGCGCCTGGCCTGGAATTTCTGGGAACTGGTCGGCCAGCGCAGTACCCGCCAGCGCGACGTGCAGTCTTATGCCGATGCGTTGTGCATCACGCCGTTCTATCTTTCACAGCTGACCCGCGAGTGCTTCGATGAAACACCCAAGGCGTTGATCGACCGCCAGGTGGTGCTGGAGATCAAGGCGCTGCTGAGCTACAGCGAGCTGCCGATCGGGCGCATCGCCGAGCGATTGTGCTTCGAGGATGCGTCCTACCTGTGCCGCTACTTCCGGCGGCACACCGGGCAGTCGCTGACCGGCTACCGCCGTGCGGGGCAGGGCGGCGCTAGTGGGATGCGAACAGCGGTGCCGGCACTTCGGGCAGCAGATCCTCGGTAACCCCGCCGAGCACGCGTTCGACCACGCAGTCGCGGCGGTAGGGCCCCGGCACCCGCAGATCGGCTTCGCCAGGCCTGGCGAAAGGTCAATCCTGCTTCAACAGCTCGACCAGCTGGCGCAGGCGATAGGGCTTGGGCAGGAACTCCACCTGCTCCGGCAGCGGCGGCAGCTGCGAGCGCGCATAGCCGGAGGACAGGATCATGCGTGCCTGCGGCTGTTCGCGGGCGACGTGCTCGCTCAGTTCGATGCCGGACATGCCGTTGGGCATGCTGACATCGCTGAACACCACGTCAAAACGCGCCTCGCCCTTGAGCAGCTCCGCCGCCTCGTGACCATCGGCGGTGGTGGCGACCTCGATGCCGAAATCGCGCAGGGCCAGGCCGATCATCTCGCGCAGATCGTTCTGGTCCTCCACCATCAGTACGCGGATCGGTTCATCGGTCATGGGTTGCTTCCTCTGATGCGGGTAACAGCAGGCTTACCGTCGTGCCGACACCGGGCGTGGTGGACACATCGACGAAGCCGCCGCTCTGGGTAGTGAATCCGAACACCTGGCTCAGGCCCAGGCCGCTGCCCTTGCCGATGTCCTTGGTGGTGAAGAAGGGCTCGCTGGCGCGCTCGGCGATGTCGGCCGCCATGCCATGGCCTTCGTCACAGACGCTGAGGGTGACATAGCCGCGTTGCAGCGTAGTGTCCGCATCCGGGTCGAGCCGATGTTCCAGCGCGGTGCCGATCAGGATGCGCCCGCCATCGATGGTGGCCTCCACGGCATTTGCCACCAGGTTGGCCAGGGCAGCCTGCAGCTGCATCGCGTCGGTGCACACCTGCGGCAGGCCCGGCGTGAGGCAGGCGTCCAGCGTCACCGTGGGCGGGCAGGCGCGCTGCAGGCCCGGCAGCCATTGCTGTACCAGCGTGTTGATGTCCAGCGGTTCGCGGATCAGGGTCTGGCCCGTGCTGAAGGCCAGCAGCTGGCGGGTCAGCAGGGCGCCGCGGTCGGTGGCCGCCTGCGCAGCGTCCAGCAGCTCGGCGGCGCGTGCATCGTCACCGCGGACGCGTAGCGACAGCAGGTCCAGTGCGTTGCCGATGGTGGTCAGCAGGTTGTTGAACTCGTGCGACAGGCCGCGGCTGAGCCGGCCGACCGTCTCGAACTGCTGGGTGTTGCGCAGCGCACGCTGGGCATCGCGCAGCAGTCGCTGTGCCTGCCATTGCTCGGTGATGTCGCGGGTGATCTTGACGAAGCCAAGCAGTTCGCCCGCTTCGACGACCGGCTCGATGACCACGCTGGCGCGGAACGAGGAGCCATCGCGGCGTACCCGCCAGCCCTCGCTGGCAACATGGCCCTGCTGCGCCGCGAGGCGGAGCAGGCGCTGCGGTTCGCCGGCCTCGCGCTCGGTGGCCAGGTAGAAACGACCGAAGTGCGTACCCACCACTTCATCGGCTGAATAGCCCTTGATGCGCTCGGCGCCCGGGTTCCAGCTGCAGACGATGCCTTCAGGATCAAGCAGGTACAGCGCATGGTCGCGCACGCTGTCGATCAGCAATCGCAGTTGTCGGGAAGGGTCCGTCAGCACGGACATCGTAGAGGCGGCTGCGTCCACGTGTAGATAAGTGTTACCCCTGTGAGGGACGTGAAGCTAGGCATTCAAGTGTGAAGGATGCGTGCACACCTGACACGTGCCATTTGTCCTGTGCGGCTGAATGCGACACGGAGTACCATCTTCCACCCTTTGCCTTCTGGAACCGACCTGCATGCGTCCTGGTGCGACTACGCGTGACCGCTGGATCTGGATGACCTCTGCCGTATTGCTGGCGGCGACCATCGCGCTGGAACTGGTGGTGCCGCTGGGATACGCGGTCTGGCTGGCCTATTTCCTGGCCGTGGGCGTCACGGTGTTCCAGCGCAGTGCGCGCGCGCCGTTCGTGGTCGCGATGATCGCCTGTGTCCTGCTGGTGATCGGCTTCAACGTGGCGCCCGCCAGCAACAACTCGTCGTTCTCGTTCGTCAACCGCACCATCGGTGGCTGCGCCTTCCTGATGATCGCGCTGATCGTCTCGCGCGCCATCCAGGCCCGCCGCCAGGCCATGCGCGCGCTCTGGCTGCAGGAGGCCGAGAACGCGGTGGCGTCGAGCCTGCGCGGTGACCTGGGGCCGGAGCAGATCGCCGAGGCGGCTGCGACGAGCCTGGCCGGGCAGCTGGACGCGGAGGTCGGTGCGGTCTATCGGCTGGAAGGCGGACGGCTGCAGCTGACCGGTGGCATGGCGCTGCCTTCGGGCGCGCCGGCCTCGCTGGCCCTGCACGAAGGGCTGGCCGGGCAGGTCGCTCGTGATGAACGGATCCGCCACCTGCATGGCGACGATGCCGCCGTGCTTGAACTGCAGACCAGCCTGGGCCGGCTGCCGGTGCGCGAGCGCATCCTGGCGCCGCTCAGCAGCGACGGCGCCGTGGTCGGCATCATCGAACTGGGCCGCGCCCGGGTCGGTGAACAGCGTGATCTGGATCGCGAGCTGCTGGAGCGCTGTGCCGAGACCATCGGCATGGCGCTGCGCGCATCGCTGTTGCGTGCGCAACTGGTGGTGCTGCTGGAAGAGTCGCAGCGCCAGGGCGAGGAGCTGCAGGCCCAGCAGGAAGAGCTGCGCGTGGCCAACGAGGAACTGGAAGAGCAGAGCCGCAGCCTGCTGCAGTCGCAGAGCCACCTGGAAGAACAGCAGGCCGAGCTGGAACAGAGCAACGTGCAGCTGGAAGAGCGCACCCACGAGCTGGAGGCGCAGAAGCAGGCGCTGCTGGTCGCGCAGAGCCAGCTGGTGCGCAACAGCAACGAACTGGCCGCGACATCGCGCTACAAGTCCGAGTTCCTGGCCAACATGTCGCACGAACTGCGCACGCCGCTGAACAGCTCGCTGATCCTGGCCAAGCTGCTGGCCGACAACAAGGACGGCACGCTCACCGAGGAACAGGTGAAGTACGCCCGTGCGATCCTCTCGTCCAACAACGATCTGTTGGCACTGATCAACGACATCCTCGACCTGTCGCGCATCGAGGCCGGCCATGTCGAACTGTCCGATGAAGTGGTGGTGGTCGACAGCGCGCTGCAGCGCCTGCGCGAGACCTTCGAGCCGATGGCGCGGCAGAAGGGCCTGGCCCTGCAGATCGAAGCCGATGCGCTGGCACCGAGCCAGCTGGTGGTCGACAGCCAGCGGCTGCAGCAGATCCTGAAGAACCTGCTGGCCAATGCGGTGAAGTTCACCGAGCACGGAAAGGTCAGCCTGCACGTGCGTGCGGCCGGCAATGGCCGCATCCGGTTCGAGGTCTGCGACACCGGCATCGGCATCGCCCGCGAGCAGCTGGACGTCATCTTTGAAGCCTTCCGCCAGGCCGACGGCAGCACCCGCCGTCGCTACGGCGGTACCGGCCTGGGCCTGTCGATCTCGCGCGACCTGGCCGAGCGCATGGGCGGCCAGATCCAGGTCGACAGCGAGCCCGGGCGCGGCAGCTGCTTCATCCTGGAGCTGCCATTGCAGGGCGCCCCCGCGGCGAGCGCAGCCGAGGCTGCCGAGGCCCCCGTGGCAGTGCCGGCGCCGGCACGGACACCGGCCGTGCTGCCGCCCGCGCCGGTGCGCGCTGCCACTGCGTCGGCGCCGGCCACTGTGTCGGCCGGCGTGGCCGACGACCGCGGCCGCCGCCAGCGCGCCGGGCGCCTGATCCTGGCGGTCGAGGACGATGCCACGTTCGCCGAAGCACTGGTGGCCCTGGCCCATGAACTGGACTTCGACTGCGTGGTGGCGGGTACGGCGGAAGAAGCGCTGACACTTGCCAGTGAGCTGCGTCCAAACGGCATCCTGCTTGATATCGGCCTGCCGGACGTGTCGGGCCTGAGCGTGCTGGAGCGCCTGAAGCGCAACCCCGAAACCCGCCACATCCCGGTGCATGTGGTCTCGGCAACGGACCGCAGCCAGGTGGCGCGCGAGCTGGGCGCGATCGGCTTCGCGATCAAGCCGACCACGCGCGAGCGGCTGGTGACGGCCATCGAGCAGCTGGAACAGACCAGCCAGCGCGACGTGCGGCGCCTGCTGATCGTCGAGGACGACAGCGAGCTGCGCAGCAACCTGGAACTGCTGCTGGGCCGCGACCAGCTGCAGATCGTCGCGGTGGGCACCCTGGCCGGTGCACTGGAACAGCTCAGCACGGTCACGTTCGACTGCATGGTGATGGACCTGTCGCTGCCCGACGGCAGCGGCTACGACCTGCTTGAACACATGGCCGGCAACGATGAGGTCGGTTTCCCGCCGGTGATCGTCTATACCGGCCGCGCGCTCAGCCGCGAGGAAGAGCAGCGCCTGCGCCGCTATTCCAAGAGCATCATCATCAAGGGTGCGCGTTCGCCGGAACGCCTGCTGGATGAAGTGACCCTGTTCCTGCACAGCGTCGAGGCCAGCCTGCCGACCGACCAGCAGCGCCTGCTGCGCGAAGCGCGCCGTCGCGACACCGTGCTCGATGGCCGTACCGTGCTGCTGGCCGAAGACGATGTCCGCAACATCTTCGCGCTGTCCAGCGTGCTCGAACCGCTCGGCGTCACGCTGGAGATCGCGCGCAATGGCCAGGAAGCGGTGGATCGCCTGGCCGAGCGTGAGGTCGATCTGGTGCTGATGGACATCATGATGCCGGAGAAGGATGGGCTGGCCGCGATGCGCGAGATCCGCGCGCAGCGCCACCTGCAGGACCTGCCGATCATCGCGCTGACCGCCAAGGCCATGCCGGACGACCGTGAGCGATGCCTGCAGGCCGGTGCCAACGATTACATCGCCAAGCCCATCGATGTCGACAAGCTGGTCTCGTTGTGCCGTGTCTGGTGCTCGCGGCAATGAACGAGCAGGCGCTGTTCGACCTGGAACTGAAGGTGCTGCTGGAAGCGCTGTACCAGCGCTACCACTACGACTTCCGCAGCTACGCGGTATCGTCGCTGCGGCGGCGCATCCGCCAGGCCATGCAGCGCTACGAGTGCGAGCGGCTGGCCGACCTGCAGCACCGCCTGCTGCACGAGCCGGACCTGTTCGCGCAGGCGATGCAGTTCTTCACCGTGCAGGTCTCGGAGATGTTCCGTGACCCGGCCTATTTCCGTGAGCTGCGCGAGCAGGTGGTGCCGGTGCTGCGCACCTATCCCTCGGTGAAGCTGTGGGTGGCTGGCTGCAGTACGGGCGAGGAAGTGTGGTCACTGGCGATCCTGCTGCACGAGGAAGACCTGCTCGAGCGCAGCATCGTTTACGCCACCGACATCAATCCGGCAGCGCTGGCCACCGCCGAAGCCGGCGCCTATGGCATCGACCGCATGGCCCAGTTCAGCCGCAACTACCTGGCGGCCGGCGGCACCGCTTCGCTCTCCGACTACTACGCCACGGCCTACGATGGCGCGGTGTTCAACCGCCAGCTGCGCCGCAACGTGGTGTTCGCCGACCACAGCCTGGCCACCGACACCGTGTTCTCCGAAGTGCACCTGGTGTCGTGCCGCAACGTGCTGATCTATTTCAACCGCGACCTGCAGGATCGCGCGGTGGGCCTGTTCCGTGATGCGCTGGTGCATCGCGGCTTCCTTGGCCTGGGCAGCAAGGAGTCGCTGCAGTTCGGGCGCCACCACGGTGCGTTCGAGGTCTGCTCGCGCGAGCATCGCCTGTACCGGAAAGTCGCCTGATGAGCCTGCCGATACGACCGGCCGTGCTGGTGATCGGGGCCTCTGCGGGTGGGGTCGCAGCGCTGCAGACGGTGCTTGGCGCGCTGCCTGCGGCACTGCCGGCGCCGGTGCTGGCAGTGCTGCACCTGCCACGCGATCGCAGCAGCCGCATCGCCGAAGTGCTGGCGCCGTACTGCGCGCTGCCGGTGCGCGAGGCCGAAGACAAGCAGCCGCTGCAGCCTGGCACGGTGACCTTTGCGCCACCGGACTATCACCTGCTGGTGGAAGACGCCGGTTCGCTGGCGCTGTCGGTGGACGCCCCGGTGCTGTTTTCTCGCCCGGCCATCGATCCGCTGTTCGAGTCGGCGGCAGCGGTGTTCGGCGCGCAGGTGCTGGCCTTGCTGCTGACCGGTGCCAGCAGTGATGGCAGCGAAGGCGTGGCCGCCGTGCGCGCCGCTGGTGGCCGCGCCTGGCTGCAATGTCCCGAGGAGGCCGAGGCATCGATGATGCCGGCCTCCGCCCTGCAGCACGCTGGCGCCGATGCCGTGCTGCCCCTTGAACTGATGTGCCGTCGCCTGAAGGAGTTGTTTGCATGAACCTGTTGCCACCGGACCCTGCGCAGTCGCAGACCCCGGTCAACCTGCTGATCGTCGATGACGTGCCGCAGAACCTGGTAGCCATGCAGGCGCTGCTGCAGCGCGAGGGCGTGAACCTGCTGCTTGCGGGCTCGGGTGCGCAGGCGCTGGAGCTGCTGCTGGAGCACGAGGTGGCGCTGGCATTGCTGGATGTGCACATGCCGGAGATCGATGGCTTCACCCTGGCCGAGCTGATGCGCGGTTCGCACCGCAGCCGCGATGTGCCGATCATCTTCCTGACCGCCTCGCCGGATGACCCGGTGCGTGCCTTCAAGGGCTACGAAACAGGTGCGGTCGATTTCCTGCACAAGCCGGTCGCACCGCAGGTGATCCTGAGCAAGGTCAACGTCTTCATCGAGCTCTACCAGCAGCGCCAGCTGCTGAAGGCGCGCAACGAGGCGCTGGAACGTTCGCTCAAGCTCAACGAGACGATGGCGGCCGTGCTCACCCATGACCTGCGCACGCCGCTGTCGGCGATCCTGCTGTGTGCCGACAAGCTGGCGCTGGAGCTTCCAGAGGACAATGCCGGTGCGCAGCAGACCCTGAAGCACCTGGAAGCCAGCACCCTGCGCATGGCGCGGATGGTCGAGCAGCTGCTGGACTTTTCGCGGATCCGCAGCGGCGGCCTGCGCCTGCAGGCAAGTGCCTGCGATCTTGCGGAAGTGACGCGTGCCGTGGTGGCCGAAGCGGGCAGCGCCCACGGCCACGCACGGGTGCATCTCGACATGCAGGGCGATACCCGTCTGCAGGGTGATCTGGATCGGCTTGGCCAGGTCGCCGCGAACCTGGTCGGCAACGCGCTTACCCATGGCAGCGAGGCGAGGGTGGAGGTGGACGGCCGCGATCCGCGCAGCGTGCTGCTGCGGGTAAGCAACGCCGGGCGGATCGACGACGCGCTGCTGCCGCGATTGTTCGAGCCGTTCAAGGCCAGTTTCCACCCCAGCAATGGCCTGGGGCTGGGCCTGTACATCGTTGATCAGTTCGTCCGCGCGCACGGCGGCCACATCGGCGCGCGCAACGAGGCGGGGCAGGTGGTGTTCGAGGCGACGCTGCCACGGCGCTCTGAAAGCCCGGCAACGGCGGCCAGCTGAATCCTTCAGCAAGCGACGCGTGGATCTGAGACGGGCTCGTCCGCAACTGCTACCGTGGCGGCAGATATTGCCAAGGAAGCACCATGCCACTGCGTGCGATCGCCTATGTCAGCCGGGCGCTGCCGGATCTCTCCGCTCGACGGCTGCAGGCGCTGGTCGACGATGCGGCCCGCTTCAACAAGATGGCCGGCGTGACCGGCGTGCTGCTGCACGACGGCGGGCGTTTCCTGCAGTACATCGAAGGGCCGCCGGATGGCATCGGTTCGGTCTACGAACGCATCCTGCAGGCCGGCAGCCATATCGACATCATTGAACTGGCGCGCGGCCGCCTGGGCCAGCGCCAGTTTCCGTACTGGTCGATGCGTGCGCTGCCGGTGGAGCAGGCGCTGTTGCGCCAGCTGTCATCCAGCGACTGGTCGGGCTTTACCCGTACGCTGCAGGGTGATCGCTCCGCGCCGACGCCGGTGGACCTGCTCGACAACGTTGTGCAGCCAGCACTGCACGCCGGCTGAGCGTCAGCCCGAGGTGCCGCCGCCGCAATAGGCGGCATGCAGCGCCTGCAGCACGCCCAATGCGGGCCCTTCCTGCATGCGGTAGTGGATGGCCTGCGCTTCGCGCCGGGTCGCCACGATGTCCATATCGCGCAGCACAGCCAGGTGCTGCGACAGCGCGGACGCACTTAATCCGGTCAGCGCCTGCAGCTCCGGCACCGGCGCTTCGCCTTCGACCAGGCGGCACAGCACGCGCAGGCGGGCAGGATGGGCCAGGCGCTTGAGCAGGGCAGCGGCCTGCGCGGCGTGCTTGGCCATCGCGGCACTGTCGAGCGGGGTGCTGGGCATGGTTGACCTTTTTGTTTAGACGTGTCTAATTTAGATAAATCTAATTAAAAGGGCAATCCCATGAAGGGCGTGAATGAGGGCAGGGCATGAACCTGCCGTGGACTGCGGTAGCCGGCGGTGGGTTGATCGGCGCCGCCGCAGTGCTGCTGCTCGCCACCCTCGGGCGTGTGGCCGGTATCAGCGGGATCGCCGCAGGCAGCCTGCGCGCAGCGGAAGGCGAGCGCGGATGGCGCTGGGCCTTCCTGTCTGGCCTGCTCGCGGCGGCCGGGCTGGTGCTGTGGTGGCAGTCGCTGCCCGACGGGTTGCCGCGGGTACAGTTGCGCGATGCCTTGCCTGCCTGGCAGTTGATCGGCGCCGGCCTGCTGGTGGGCTTCGGCACCCGCTTGGGCAGTGGCTGTACCAGTGGTCACGGCGTCTGTGGCATGGCTCGCGGCTCGAAGCGCTCGCTGCTGGCGGTGCTGGTGTTCATGGCCTGCGCGATGCTGACGACGTTCCTGATCCGCCACGGCGGAGGCCTGGCATGAGCCGCGCGACAGGGGCCGCGGCAGCGGCGGGTGCGCTGTTCGGTGCGGGGCTGGCGCTTTCGGGGATGACCGACGCGCGCCGTGTGCTCGGCTTCCTCGACATTGCAGGTGATTTCGATCCCGCCCTGGTGTGGGTGCTGGGCTCGGCGCTGCTCGTCAGTGCGGTCGGCCAGCGCTGGGTGCTGCGCCGCGCGCAGCCGTGGTTCGCGGTGCGCTTCCAGCTGCCCAGTGCGCGTGATGTCGATGCGCGCCTGCTGCTGGGCGCCGCACTGTTCGGTATCGGCTGGGGATGGGCTGGCTATTGCCCGGGACCGGCCATCGCCGGGCTGGCAGTCGCATCGCGTGAAGCGCTGTGGTTCGTGCCTGCAATGCTTGCAGGTTTCTGGCTGCACGATCGGGTCGTACGCTGAGGCTTCACCCCTGTGTCACCCTGCGTGCGGTCAGATCCGGGGTTCACGGGGAAAGGAGCACAACGACATGGTACGGATGAAGTGGACGGGCAGGGCAATGCTGGCGGTCGCACTGGCCGCTGCGGTGGCACCGGCGCTGGCCTGCACGCGCGCGGTGTACCTGGGTGACAACGGTGATGTGATCACCGCACGCTCGATGGACTGGAAGGTCGACGTGGCGACCAACCTCTATGTGCTGCCGCGCGGCATCGCGCGCACCGGCCAGGCCGGACCGAAGTCGCTGGCCTGGACAGCGCGCTATGGTTCGGTGGTGGCCACCGGCTACGACGTGTCGACCACCGATGGCATGAACGAGAAGGGCCTGGTGGCCAACCTGCTGTGGCTGGTCGAATCGGAGTATCCGCAGCAGCGCGGCAACAAGCCGGGACTGGCGATTTCGCTGTGGGCGCAGTATGTGCTGGACAATTTCGCGACCGTGGACGAGGCGGTGGCGGCGCTGAAGCGTGAGCCGTACTCGATCGTCACCGACAAGGTGCCGGGCGAGGACCGCCAGGCGACGCTGCATCTGTCGCTGTCCGACGCGAGCGGCGACAGTGCCATCGTCGAGTACATCGGGGGGCGCCAGGTGATCCACCATGACCGGCGCTACCAGGTGATGACCAACTCGCCGATCTTCGAGCAGCAGCTGGCACTCAACAGCTACTGGCAGCAGATCGGTGGCACGGTGATGCTGCCGGGTACCAACCGCTCGTCCGACCGCTTCGCGCGTGCGTCGTTCTACATCAACGCCATTCCCAAGGCCGAGGACCCGGTGGAAGCGCTGGCCAGCGTGTTCAGCGTGATCCGCAATGCGTCGGTGCCGTACGGCATCACCACGCCGGGCGAGCCGAACATCTCATCGACGCGCTGGCGCACGGTGGCCGACCACAAGCGGCGGTTGTACTTCTTCGAATCGGCGCTGACCCCCAACACCTTCTGGATCGATCTGAACAAGGTCGATTTCGGCGGCCAGGTGCTCAAGCTCGACCTTGGCAAGGACCAGCGCAACACGTTCGCCGGCGATGCATTGGGTCACTTCGTACCCAGTGCACCGTTCGCCTTCCTTGGCGTGGACGGCTAGCGCGAGGCCTGGTCCGGCGCGTCCTTCGGATAGACCGCCAGCACGCTGCAGCCCGGGCGGGCGAAGCGCGGCGTGCTGGCGCGCATGTCGCCGGGGATTCCGGACGGCGTCTCCACGATGCGATCTCCCGGATTGCCACAGATCAGGCCGTTCTGGAAACCGGACTGGAATTCCACCGAGGTCGCCCCGGCCAGGATCGAGCAGCTGCCGGCCAGTTCGACGCGGTAATAGCGATTGCCGCCATTGCGGCGCGGATTGGTCTCCACCACTACG
Source organism: Stenotrophomonas sp. CASM114 (assembly GCF_049384325.1). Lineage (NCBI taxonomy): Bacteria > Pseudomonadati > Pseudomonadota > Gammaproteobacteria > Lysobacterales > Lysobacteraceae > Stenotrophomonas > Stenotrophomonas sp. CASM114. The sequence goes on from NZ_JBMRGJ010000014.1 coordinate 56,930, forward strand.
CCTTGCGGATCCTCGTTCCAGCTGCGCACATGGCGGGTGGCGAAGCAGAACGCTGGCGAGGCCTGGAAGGTATGGCGCGGGCTGTTGCCGCCACGGCTGGGCTTGCCTGTGGCGGTCACGTTCACCGGCGGCAGGGTGGCCGCGTACAGGCGGCTGCTCTGGCGAGCGGTGCTGGCGAACTGCCGGTTGTCGATGGGGGTGACACTGCCGACGCCGCAGCGGCGGCCATCCACCATCACCTGTTCACTGGGGCGGCCGCAGGCCCAGCCCGAAGGCGCCTCCAGCCGCAGTGCGCTGGCTTCGTTGACACCCGGGCAGGCTGCGCTGAAGTCGATGCGGAAGGCCTGGCCCCTGCCATCACGGACCGCGATGGCGGTCGGTGTCTCCTGCTCGACCTGGCGTACGTCACGTGCGTCCAGGCAGTGCGGTGCAGGTGCGATGCGCTCGGCGGCCGATGGTGCGGATGGCGCCTGGGCCAGGGCGGCCAGGGGTAAGGCGCTGGCCAGTGCCAGTGGAAGCAATCGGATCATGCTGTTCATCCTGCCATCCCTGCGTCTGTAACTGGCTGGAACATAGCATGGCCGGTGCCGGGGCCGCGTTGCAGGGAAATGCCAGCACGCGCACACTCGTCATATGGGCGCGATCTTCCACCTGCGGCACTACGGCCAGGCCACCGGCCTGGACCGTCATGACTACGCGCAGTGGGTGCTGCCGCTGCAGGGCGAACTGCAGTTCGAGATGCAAGGCCGCGGTGGTCGCCTGGACCTGCTGCAGGGGGCCTTCGTCGCGGCTGGCGAAGCACACGACCAGATGGCCGATGGCCCGAATGCTTTCGTGATCGTCGACTGCCCCCGGGGTGTGCTCGATGACGGTACCCAGGAACACCTGTGCCGCCAGCGCTGGCTGCATCTGCCACTGGCGCTGCGACAGCGCCTGGCGCAGGTGTGTGAGGGCCAGGCACTGCCGGCCCTGTTGCCGCAGCTGCTCCAGGTGTTCGCACCGGCGGGCAGTGGTGCGCGCCTGCAGGGCCTGTGCGCGGCGGTGCAGGTTGATCCGGGCCAGGCGTGGCCGGTAGCACGCATGGCCGCCTTCGTCGGTGTCAGCGAAAGCCGGTTGCATGCGCTGTTCCAGCGGGAGTTCGGGCTGAGCCCGCAGGCCTGGCTCAGTGCAAGCCGGTTGCGTTGGGCCAAGCACCAGCTGCGTACCAGTGCGGCGCCGATCAGCGATATCGCGCTGGCGGCAGGCTATTCCGAGCAGAGTGCACTGACCCGTGCGCTGCGTCGTGAGTGCGGGCAGACGCCGGCCGCCTGGCGCAGGGGCGCCATCTGACCTGTAGAGCCGAGCCCACGCTCGGCTGCCCTTATCTGCACAGCGGCCAATCGCAGCCGAGCATTGGCTCGGCTCTACAGAGATGACAAGGCAATAGCCTCGGTCAAGAGCGCCCGCTGGCCAGCGCTTACACTGCGCGGCCCGTTCTCTTCCCCCGAAGAACCCGAATGCGCAACAACCCGATGGCCCTGGGCATCGCCAATGGCGTTGCCGCTGGCGCGCTGTGGGGCGTGGTCTTTCTCGCGCCCGCCGTGCTGCAGTCGTTCAATGCCCTGCAACTGTCCGCCGGTCGCTACCTGGTCTATGGCCTGATTGCCATCGCTCTGCTGCTGCCGCGCTGGAAGCGGCTGGCACCGCGGCTGGGCCGCGCCGAATGGTTCGGGCTGCTGTGGCTGAGCCTGGCCGGCAACCTGGTGTACTTCCTGCTGCTGGCCACGGCGGTGCAGTGGGCCGGTGGCGCGGCGGCGTCATTGATTGTCGGCCTGATTCCGGTGGTGGTCACTGTGGTTGGCGTGCGCGAGCAGGGCGCGGTGCCGTTGAAGCAGCTGCTGCCGGCGCTGGGCCTGTGCGTGCTCGGCGTGGCGCTGGTGGGCTGGGAAGCATTGATGTCCGAACACCTCGCAACACCGTGGCGGCAGCGCCTGATCGGCCTGCTCTGTGCGTTCGGCGCGCTGTTCTCGTGGGCGCTGTACTCGATCGGCAACAGTCGTTGGCTGGCACGCCGGCCGGACCTGTCCAGCCACGACTGGTCGTTGCTGACCGGCGTCACCACTGGCGGCCTGGCCCTGCTGCTGGTGCCGATGGCCTTCATCGGCCACAGCGGTACCCACACCGCGGCGCAGTGGAGTGGCTTCTGGGCGATCAGCGCCGGCGTGGCAGTGGTGGCCTCGATCCTCGGCAACGCGTTCTGGAACCGTGCCAGCCGCCTGCTGCCATTGACCCTGACCGGGCAGATGATCGTGTTCGAGACGCTGTTCGCGCTGGCGTATGCCTTCGCCTGGCAGCAGCGCTGGCCCTCGCTGCTGGAGGCGCTGGCGATCGTGTTCCTGGTGGCCGGCGTGATGCTGTGCGCGCATGCCCATCGCTCGCCACGGGCGATCGCCGAACATGCAGGCTGAATGTGGGCGTCAAGCGTGCTGATACCGGCTTGGTCTCAGATGCAACCAAATGCCGGCACGTTGGCCGATGATCGCCGCAATGATTTTTTGCATCGCAGCACTTGACAGCGGACCGGCGCACAGTGTTTTCTGTGCGTCATGGTCCTTGATGCCGCCCACGCCAGCCTGATCGCCCCCGCCATTGCGGGCCGTCCGACTGCGCCGGTCGCCACCACCACCATTACCACCACCACCACCGTCACCACTGCCCTGGTGCGGCCCGTCGTCTTCGTGTAACTCCCGAAAACCACGGCCCCGCACCATCCAGGTGGCGGGGAAACTCGACACCTGCATGCGACGGGGCCTCCTAACGAGGTCTGCATGTCTTCCCACGCCCCCGCCCATCCCGTTGCCCCGGCCGATCTGGCTGCACCGTCCACTGTCGTGCACAAGTTCGGCGGCACCTCGGTGGCCGATGCCGAACGCTATCGCCATGTTGCCGGCCTGCTGCTGGCCCGTCCTGAGTCGCTGCAGGTCACTGTCGTCTCGGCGATGAAGGGGGTCACCGACGCGCTGATCGATCTGGCGCAGCTGGCGGCAAAGGGTGACCAGGGTTGGCGCGAGGCCTGGCATGCCCTGCGCGCGCGCCACCGTGGCGCCGCCGTGGCGCTGCTGGGCGAGCAGGTCGGCGAGACGGTCGAATGGATCGACGCCCGCTTCGATCAGCTGGCCGAAGTGCTGGCGGCGCTGGCGGTGATCGGCGAGCTGCCGCGCGAGGTGCTGGACCGCGTGCAGGGCCTGGGCGAAGTGTTCTCCGCGCAGCTGCTTGGCACCCACCTGCGTGCCTTGGGCGAAGACTGTGCGGTGCTCGATGCGCGCGACGTGCTGGTGGTCGGGCATGGCGAGCTGGGCGTCGATGTCGACTGGGAAGCCAGCGCCGACCGCCTCGCGCAATGGCGCCTGCAGCATCCGCAGCCGCGCCTGGTCGCCACCGGTTTCGTCGCGCGTGACCGTGATGACCGCATCACCACCCTGGGCCGCAACGGCAGTGACTACTCCGGCGCGATCTTCGCCGCGCTGTTCAATGCCGATGAACTGCACATCTGGACCGACGTCGACGGCGTGCTGTCAGCCGACCCGCGGCTGGTACCCGAAGCCGTGCAGCTCGAATCGCTCAGCTACGACGAGGCCTGCGAACTGGCCTACTTCGGCGCCAAAGTGGTGCACCCGCAGACGATGTCGCCGGCGATCCGCCTGGGCCTGCCGATCTTCATCCGCAATACGTTCCAACCGGCGCATCCGGGTACGCGCATCAGTGCCGAGCGCTCGCCGCGTGGGCCGGTAAAGGGCCTGACCCTGAGCCCGGGCCTGGCCCTGTTGAACCTGGAAGGCACCGGCCTGATCGGCGTGCCAGGCACTGCAGAGCGCGTATTCGCTGCCCTGCGCCAGGCGCAGGTGTCGGTGGTGATGATCTCGCAGGGTTCGTCGGAACATTCGATCTGCTGCGTGGTGCGCGCCGCCGAAGCTGCACGTGGCCGCGAGGCGCTGATGCATGCGTTTGCGCATGAGCTGTCGGTGGGCCAGGTGCAGCGCGTGCAGGTCAGCGAGGGCGTCAGCGTTCTGGCGGCGGTGGGCGACGGCATGGCCGGTCAACCCGGCGTGGCGGCACGCCTGTTCGAGGCGCTGGGCCGCGCACAGGTGAACATCCTGGCAATCGCGCAGGGCTCGTCCGAGCGCAACATTTCGGTGGCGGTGGACAGTGCTGATGCCACCCGCGCCCTGCGCGCCGCGCATGCTGGCTTCTGGCTGTCGCCGCAGACCTTCGCGGTGGGTGTGATCGGGCCTGGCAACGTCGGTGCCGCGCTGCTGGACCAGCTGCTGGCCGCGCGCCCGCAGTTGCTGGCCAAGGCCAATGTCGACCTGCGCCTGCGCGCACTGGCCTCGCGTTCGCGCATGCGGCTGGATGCGGATGGGCTGCATGCCGACTGGCGCGAAGCCCTTCAGCAGGCGGGTGAGCCCAGCGATCTGGATCGCTTCACCGAACACCTGCTGGCCGCGCACCTGCCGCATGCGGTGGTGATCGACTGCAGTGGCAGTGCCGAGGTGGCCGAGCGCTATGAGGGCTGGCTGGCAGCCGGCATCCACGTGGTCACCCCGAACAAACAGGCCGGCGCCGGGCCGCTGCCGCGCTACCAGCGCATCCGCGCCGCGGCGGCGGCCAGTGGTGCGCGTTTCCGCTACGAGGCCACGGTGGGCGCGGGCCTGCCGGTGATCACCACGCTGCGTGACCTGGTCGATACCGGTGACGAGGTGCTGGCCATCGAAGGCATCTTCTCCGGCACGCTGGCCTGGCTGTTCAACCGCTTCGATGGCAGCCAGCCGTTCTCGCAGCTGGTCGCGCAGGCGCGGTCGATGGGCTACACCGAGCCGGACCCGCGTGACGATCTTTCGGGCGTGGACGTGGCGCGCAAGCTGGTGATCCTGGCCCGCGAAGCCGGCCACCCGCTCAGTCTTGAGCAGGTGGAAGTGGAAAGCCTGGTGCCGGCGCTGCTGCGCGAGGGCAGCGTGGATGACTTCATGGCGCGGCTGGGCGAGTCCGACGCCATCCTGCTGCAACGCCTGCAGGATGCGCGGGCGCGTGGTGCGGTGCTGCGCTATGTGGCACGGCTGGGTGCCGACGGCGCCTCGGTGGGGCTGCAGGAACTGCCGGCCGATCATGCCTTCGCCAACCTGCGGCTGACCGACAACGTGGTGCAGTTCCGCACCCGTCGCTACTGCGACAACCCGTTGGTGGTGCAGGGGCCGGGTGCGGGTCCGGAGGTGACGGCAGCGGGTGTGTTCGCGGACCTGCTGCGGGTCGCCGCCGGTGAAGGAGCGCGGCTGTGATCGCACGTGCGTTCGCGCCTGCCTCGGTGGCCAACGTGGCAGTGGGCTTCGACATTCTCGGCCATGCCATTGCCGGTATCGGCGATACCGTGAGCGTGCGCCGCATCGACGAGCCGGCGGTGCGGATCGATGCGATCCGTGGCAGTGCTGTCGCGCTGCCACTGGACGCCGCCGGCAACACCGCCGGGGCTGCGCTGATGTCGCTGCGCGAAGGGCTGGGCCTGGATTTCGGATTCGCGGTGGAGATCGACAAGGGCATTCCGTTCGGTTCCGGCATGGGCGGTTCGGCAGCGTCGAGTGTCGCGGCGCTGGTCGCCGCCAATGCGCTGCTGCAGGCCCCGTTGCCGCGCGAGGCGCTGTACCCCTACGCGCTGGATGGTGAGGCGGTGGCCAGTGGTGGCCGTCACGGTGACAACGTCGGCCCGCTGCTGCTGGGTGGCCTGGCGCTGTGTACGGCCGATCGCCTGTTGCCGGTCCCGGTGCCTGCCAGCTGGCACAGCCTGCTGGTGCATCCGCACGCGGTGCTGGAAACGCGCCGTGCCCGCCAGGCCCTGCAGGGCAGCTATGCGCTGGGCGAGTTCGTGGCCCAGAGCGCGAACCTCGCGCTGGTGCTCAGTGGTTGCCATCGCAGTGATGCGACGCTGGTACGCGCGGGACTGCGCGACGTGCTGGTCGAACCGCGACGGGCCGGATTGATTGCCGGCTTCGAGGCCGCCCGTGATGCAGCGCTGTCGGCCCATGCAATGGGCGCGGGCATCTCCGGTGCCGGACCCAGTGTGTTCGCCTGGTTCGAGGATGCCGACCAGGCCCGTGCCGCCGTGGCGCCGGTGCAGGCAGCGTTCGCTGCGGCCGGCTTCGACAGTGACGCCTGGGTATCGCCGCTGGATGCGCCGGGAGCCCGGCTGTGCTGAATCCTTCCCCTTCTCTGGATAACGATCCCATGCAATTTGTTTCGACCCGCGGCCAGTCTCCCGCCGTTGGCCTCAGCGCCGCGATCGCCGCCGGATTGGCGCCCGATGGCGGGCTGTATGTTCCCGCGCGTCTGCCGGCCGCGCGCGAGCTGCAGGCCGGGGCGACCCTGGCCGATACCGCCGCCGATCTGCTGGCACCGTTCTTTGCGGGCGATGCACTTGAGACTGCGCTTCCGGGGATCTGCCGCGAAGCGTTCGACTTCCCGGTGCCGCTGCGTGCGCTCGGCGAGAGTGACCATGTGCTGGAGCTGTTCCATGGGCCGACGGCGGCATTCAAGGATATCGGCGCGCGCTTCCTGGCCGGTACGCTGTCGCGGCTGCAGGGCGGCAAGGATCGCGATCTGACGATCGTCGTCGCCACGTCCGGCGATACGGGTGCCGCCGTTGCGGCGGCCTTCCATCGCCAGCCGGGCGTGCGCGTGGTGGTGCTGTATCCGGAGGGTCGCGTGTCTCCGCGCCAGGCGCATCAGCTCGGTTGTTTCGGCGACAACATCCAGACCCTGCGCGTGACGGGCGCATTCGACGATTGCCAGGCGATGGTCAAGCAGGCGCTGGCCGACCGCGAACTGCAGGCGCAGGTGCCGGTGAGCTCGGCCAACAGCATCAGCCTGGGCCGACTGCTGCCGCAGATGAGCTACTACGCGCATGCAGCGTTGACCCACTACGCCGCGCATCGTCGCCGGCTCAACCTGGTGGTGCCGACCGGCAATCTGGGCAACGCGATGGCGGCCGTGCTGGCGCGCGCGCTGGGCGTGCCGATCGGCCAGATCGTGCTGGCCACCAATGCCAATGCCGTGCTGCCGGCGTACTTCAATGGTGGCGACTACCAGCCGCAGGCCAGTGTGGCGACGGTGGCCAATGCAATGGACGTGGGTGCGCCGAGCAACTTCGAGCGACTGCGCTGGCTCTACCACGGCGACGACGCGGAGCTGCGTGCAGCTTTCCGCGCGTTCGCGGTGGATGACGTGACCATCCGCGCGACGATTGCCGCAGCGCATGCCAGCCGCGGCGAGCTGTTCTGCCCGCACACGGCGACGGCGGTGAAGGTGCTGCAGGATCTGCGCGCGCGCGGTGCCAAGGGCGACTGGGCGGTGGTGGCTACGGCGCATCCAGCCAAGTTCGAGGCTGTGGTCGAGCCGCTGATCGGCGAAACGGTGGCGGTGCCACCTGCGCTGGATGCCTTGCTGCAGCGACCAGCGCACGCCGAACCATTGGCGGCAGATTACGCGGCCTTGCGCGAGGTGTTGCTGCGTTGATCGCAGATGGAGGCGGTTGCCGGCCAGCGGCCGGCACTACCCGTGTTGCATCCGTCCGGTAGTGCCGGCCGCTGGCCGGCAACCCAACCAACCGCGATGCGGTCAGATCAACCCTTCACCGGCCAGCGTGCGCAGACCATCCTCGTCGAGGATCTCCACCACGTTCAGGTGGGGCAGGGCGATCAGCCCCTGCTGGCGCAGCTTGGTGAAGGTGCGGCTGACCGTTTCCATGGTCAGGCCCAGATGGTCGGCGATATCGCCGCGGCCCATCGGCAGCGACACGCGCAGGCCGTCGCCCCCCAGCTTGGCCTCGCGCGCGGCCAGGCGCAGCAGGAAATCGGCCAGCTTCTCGGCCGGCTGCAGGCGTGCCAGCGCCAGCGCAGCATCCTGTGCGGCATCCAGTTCCTGGCAGGCGCGCTGCAGCAGCTTGCGCTCCAGGTGCGGGAAGCGGCTGCGCAGGGCCTTCATCTGTGGCAGCGCGACACGGCACACGCGGCTGTCGGCGATGGCCTCGATGTCGTAGCGATGGTGGTCGCTGCCGCTCAGGCCCAGGTAGTCGCCGGGCAGCACGAAACCGTTGATCTGGCGCCGGCCGTCGGCCAGGGTGCGCACCAGGCGCAGTGCGCCGGCGGTCAATGTATAGACATGGTCGCGCTCTTCGCCGGTGCGGGCCAGCGTGCTGCCCATGCTGACCTGCTGCGAGACGGTGACCTGTTCCAGCGCCTGCACTTCGTCTGGCGACAGCGCCGAGCACACCGCAAGGTGCCGAACCGAGCAGTGCAGGCAGTCCAGCGTGGTGCAGGACGGCGAGGCGGGATCGTTGGTGGCGGGCGGAGCGCCGGAAGGCCGTGACATGTTGCGGGGGGCGTATCGCGGGCGGGGAGGGCCTTATGATACTTCAAGCGGCCGTTCGACCCTGCCGGAGGCGGGGGCGCTAGAATGTTGCCCCCTCCCACGTCCCGTTCCAGCAGGAGTTCCGCCCGTGATCAAGCCCCGTACCCCGCCCGGCACCCTTGAGCTGCTGCCGCGCGAGCAGATTGCGTTCCAGCGCATGCTGGACGTCATCCGCCGCAACTACGAGCGCTTCGGGTTCCTGCCGGTGGAGACGCCGGTGTTCGAGCTGTCCGACGTGCTGCTGACCAAGTCCGGTGGTGAGACCGAGCGCCAGGTGTATTTCGTGCAGTCCACCGGCGCGCTGGCCAACGCGGCCGAGTCGGGCGACCGTTCGCTGCCGGAAATGGCGCTGCGCTTCGACCTGACCGTGCCGCTGGCACGCTACGTGGCCGAGCACGAACACGAACTGACCTTCCCGTTCCGCCGTTACCAGATGCAGCGCGTGTACCGCGGCGAGCGTGCCCAGCGCGGTCGTTTCCGCGAGTTCTACCAGTGCGACATCGACGTGATCGGCAAGGACAGCCTGAGCGTGCGGTACGACGCTGAAGTGCTGGCGGTCATCCATGCGGTGTTCTCGGAACTGCGCATCGGTGACTTCAGCATCCAGCTGAACAACCGCAAGCTGATGCGCGGCTTCTTCGAGAGCCTGGGCGTGGCGGAAGGCGAGCGCCAGCTGGCGGTGCTGCGCGAAGTGGACAAGCTGGACAAGCGTGGCGCCGATTACGTTCGCGAGACGCTGGTGGGCGAGGGCTTCAACATCCCGGCAGAACAGGTCGAGAAGATCCTGGCCTTCGTCGCTGTGCGTTCGCAGGGCCATGCCGATGCGCTGGCGCAGCTGGCCACGCTGGAAGCCGGCGCCGGTTCTTCGGAGATCCTGCGTACCGGCGTCGCCGAACTGCGCGAAGTGCTGCAGCTGGTGCAGGCGCTGGGCGTGCCGGAAACCGCATACTGCCTGAACTTCTCCATTGCGCGCGGCCTGGACTATTACACCGGCACCGTCTACGAGACCACGCTGACCGACCACCCGCAGATCGGCTCGATCTGTTCGGGCGGCCGTTACGAAGACCTGGCCAGCCACTACAGCAAGTCGAAGCTGCCGGGCGTGGGTATCTCCATCGGCCTGTCGCGCCTGTTCTGGCAGCTGCGCGAGGCGGGCCTGATCGACGGCATCGAAGCCAGCAGCGTGCAGGCGCTGGTGGCGCTGATGGACGAGCAGGGCATGCCGCAGTCGCTGGACATCGCGCGCCGCCTGCGCGCCGGTGGCATCAATACCGAAGTGCAGATGGAGCCGAAGAAGATCGGCAAGCAGTTCCAGTACGCGGCCAAGGCCGGCATCCGCTTCGTGGTGCTGGCCGGTGAAGACGAGCTCGCGCGCGGCGTGGTGGCGGTGAAGGACCTGCTGCGTGAACAGCAGTTCGAAGTGTCGCGCGACGAGCTGGCCAGCACCCTGCTGGTGGAGCTGGAGCAGTCCAGGGCGATGGTGTGAAGCCGGCCGTCGCAGGGGTACTCACCGTGCTCCTGTTGGCGGGCTGCCAGAGTGACCCGGTGCTGCGCAGTGATCGGCTGGGCCCGGCGCAGTACCGGCTGCAGGTTGATCGCTGTCACGTGATCGACCGCGCGCAGCTTGAGGGCGACCTGCGGGCCCTGGCCTCGCGGACGTGCCCGGCGGGTGCAGGGGCGTTGCAGAACATCCAGTCCCTGCCGAGCCGGCAGGGCAGCCTGTTCGGGGAGTGCCCGCGGCGCGGGACGCTGCAGGCGGAGGTGCGTTGCCTGCCCTGAGTCGAGCCAGGTTGTTGATTTGAAAGCAGAACGCCCGCCCTTTGGTGGGCGTTCTGCATTTCCGGCATCCGGTCCAGGGGTCAGATCCGTTTTCCTTTGGAAAACGGATCTGACCCCTGGAGGCTCCGATTTGACGCACTGCGCAAGAATGCGCTAATGTACTAACGCGCTATTACATTGATGCATGGACCCGACCCCGTGAAAGCCCGCCTCGAGATTGCCGCCAAAGACCCGAAGGCCGACCTGGAAGCCCTGGCCCGGGCCTTTGCCGCGCTGCGCGAGCCGGAGCAGGTCGAGGCCTTCCTGCGCGACCTGTGCACCCCGGCCGAGCTGGAGGCCATGGCCGACCGCTGGAAGGTGGTGCCGCTGCTGCAGCAGGGCGTGCCGTACCGCGAGATCCACGAGCGCACCGGCGTCAGCGTGACCACCACCGGACGGGTGGCACGCACGCTCGAGCATGGCCATCGAGGCTATGCCGCCGCCATCGACCGCCTTGCTTCGCGCTGATCCGCGCCCCGTTCCGAACTTCGAGACCTCCCCCATGAGTGCAACCCAGGCAGCGCCGGCACGAGACCGGCTGCGTATCGCCATCCAGAAGAGTGGCCGGCTGGCCGAGCCCGCCCGCAACCTGCTCAGCGCCTGTGGTCTGAGCTGGCGCGAAAGCCGCGACAAGCTGTTCTGCTACGGCGAATCGCTGCCGGTGGACCTGCTGTTGGTGCGCGACGACGACATCCCCGGCCTGATCGCCGATGGCGTCTGCGACCTCGGCATCGTCGGTCGCAATGAACTGGACGAGCAGGCCGCAGCGCGTCGCCAGATCGGCCTGCCGGACGCCTACCAGGCGCTGCGCGGGCTGGGCTTCGGCCAGTGCCGGCTGATGCTGGCGGTGCCCGAGGAATGGCAGTGGCAGGGTCCGGCGCAGCTGGCCGGCACCCGCATCGCCACCAGCTACCCGGCCATCCTCAAGCAGTGGCTGGCGGAGCAGGGCGTGGACGCGCAGGTGGTCGAGCTGTCCGGGTCGGTGGAAATCGCCCCGCGCCTGGGTACCGCCGACCTGATCTGCGATCTGGTCTCCAGCGGCGCCACGCTGCGTGCCAACCAGTTGACCCCGGTACACAACCTGCTCGACAGCGAGGCGGTGCTGGCTGGTGCGATGCGCGTGCCGGATGACGCACGTGCATCGCTGCGCGCGATGCTGCTGCGCCGCCTCGACGGCGTGGTGCAGCGCCAGGACCGCAAGCTGCTGATGTTCCGTGCCAGCGAAGATCGCGTCGACGCGCTGGCGCAGCTGCTGGCCGATGCCGAGCCGCTGGTGCGGCTGCCGGCCGATGGTGGCGCGCTGCGCCTGCAGACCATGTGCCCCGGCCCGCTGAGCTGGCAGCGCATGGAAGAACTCGAGCGCGCGGGCGCGCAGGGCCTGATGGTACTGAGCGTGGAGCGATCGCTGGCATGAACCGTCTGATCTGGTCCCGGCTTGATGAGGCCGCGCGCAGCGCGGCATTGACCCGCCCGGTGCAGGCCGTGGCGCAGCAGACCCGCGATGCCGTAGCGGCCCTGATCGCGCAGGTGCGTGCACAGGGCGACGATGCGCTGCGTGCGATTACGGCGCGTTTCGATGGCGTCGAGCTGGCCTCGTTTGAAGTTTCCGAAGCCGAATTCGCCGCTGCCGAAGCCGCCGTGCCCGCCGAACTGCGACAGGCGATGGTGGACGCCGCCGAACGCATTGCGCGCTTCCACGCCGCTGGCATGGGCAAAGGCTATGCAGTTGAAACCGCGCCGGGCGTGGTCTGCGAACGCATGCTGCGCCCGATCGGCCGGGTGGGCCTGTACGTACCGGCTGGCAGCGCGCCGTTGCCGTCCACCGCGTTGATGCTGGGCGTTCCGGCGCAGCTGGCCGGTTGCCCGCAGGTGGTGCTGTGCACCCCGCCGCGCGCCGACGGCAGTGCCGATCCGGCAGTGCTGGTAGCCGCCCGCCTGACCGGCGTGCAGCGCGTGTTCAAGCTGGGCGGCGCGCAGGCGATCGCGGCGATGGCCTATGGCACGGCCAGCATTCCGGCCTGCGACAAGCTGTTCGGGCCGGGCAACAGCTTCGTTACCGAAGCCAAGCAGCAGGTCGCACAGGACGGCGCCGCCGCCATCGACATGCCTGCCGGTCCTTCGGAGGTGCTGGTGATTGCCGATGCTGGCGCCAATCCGGCGTTCGTCGCCGCCGACCTGCTGTCGCAGGCCGAGCACGGTCCGGATTCGCAGGTGCTGCTGCTGACCGACGACGCCGTGATGCTGGCGGCGGTCGAAGCCGAGGTTGAGCGCCAGGTGGCCCTGCTGCCGCGCCAGCAGATCGCGCGCCAGGCACTGTCGGCATCGCGGCTGGTGCAGGTCGATGCGTTGGACGAGGCGTTCGCGATCAGCAACCGCTATGCACCAGAGCACCTGATCCTGGCCCTGCGTGATCCGCGCGCATGGCTGGACAAGGTGCAGGCGGCCGGCTCGGTGTTCCTGGGCGATTACACCCCCGAAGCACTGGGTGACTACTGCAGCGGCACCAACCACGTATTGCCCACCGCCGGTGCCGCGCGTGCCTACAGCGGCGTGAGCGTTGCCAGCTTCCAGAACCTGATCAGCGTGCAGAGCGCCAGCGCCGCCGGCCTGGCCGCGATCGGCGGCTGCGCGCGCATCATCGCCCGTGCCGAAGGCCTGGATGCGCACGAGCGTGCCGTTGCGTTGCGCATGGAGGTGGCGGCATGAGCGCGGCGATCGATGAGGTGCTGGCACTGGTGCGCCCGGACCTGCAGGCCTTCGCCGGCTACAGCTCGGCACGCAGCGCGGCGGTGCAGGGCGAGGTCTGGTTGAATGCCAATGAGTCGGCCTGGGCCAATGCGGCCGATCCCGCAGGCAGCAGCCGGCGCTATCCGGAGCCGCAGCCGCTCGCGCTGCGCGAGGGACTGGCGGCGCTGTACGGCGTGACGCCACAGCAGCTGCTGATCGGTCGCGGCAGCGACGAAGCCATTGATCTGCTGGTGCGCGCGCTGTGCGTGCCGGGTCGCGATGGCGTGCTGGTCACGCCGCCGGTGTTTGGCATGTACGCCGTCTGCGCACGCCTGCAGGGTGCCGCCTTGATTGAAGTGCCGCTGGTGGACAGCGAGGATGGACTGCGCACCGATCTGGATGCGGTGATCGACGCGGCCAAGGCGCAGGGTGCCAAGCTGGTGTTCCTGTGTGCGCCGTCGAACCCGGCCGGCAGTGACATCGCCCTGGATGAGGTCGAGCGCGTGGCGGTTGCGCTGCGCGGGCAGGCGCTGGTCGTGGTGGACGAGGCCTATGTCGAGTATGCACAACGGCCGTCGGCGACCACGTTGCTGGCCGCGCACGCCAATCTGGCGGTGCTGCGCACGCTGTCGAAGGCGCACGCGCTCGCGGCCGCCCGCGTTGGCACGCTGATCGCTGCCCCGGAGCTGATTGCCCTGCTGCGTCGCTGCCAGGCGCCGTACCCGGTGCCGACGCCGTGCGCGGAACTGGCCGTGCAGGCACTGCAGCCGGCCGCGCTGGCGCGCACCGCCGAGCGCGTGACCACGGTGATCGCCGAGCGCGAGCGCCTGCGTGCAGCCCTGGTCGGCCTGCCCGGCGTGTGCCGGGTGTATGCCTCGGCCGGCAACTACCTGCTGGTCCGCTTCGCCGATCCCCAGTCCGCGTTCGATACGCTGCTGGCTGCGGGCGTGGTGGTGCGCGACCAGCGCGCTGCGCCGCAGCTGGGTGATGCGCTGCGCATCAGCATCGGCAGCCCCGAAGAGAATGACCGCGTGCTTGCGGCCCTGTCGGCGCGGAGGGCCGCAGCATGACCCCGATCCTGTTCATTGACCGCGACGGCACTCTCATCGAGGAGCCGTCCGACTTCCAGATCGACGCCTACGAAAAGCTGCGCTTCGTGCCGCAGGTGATCCCGGCGCTGCTGAAGCTGCGTGATGCCGGCTACCAGTTCGTGATCGTCACCAACCAGGACGGCCTCGGCAGCGACAGCTACCCGCGCGCCAGCTTCGATGGCCCCAACGACCTGATGCTGCAGATCTTCGAGAGCCAGGGCATCACCTTCCGTGACGTGCTGATCGATTCCAGCTGGCCGCAGGACAATGCGCCGACCCGCAAGCCGGGCATCGGCCTGATGACCGCCTACCTGCAGGACCGCAGCATCGACTGGGCACGCTCGGGCATGGTCGGTGACCGGATCACCGACCTGCAGTTTGCCGCCAACCTCAACATCCGTGGTTTCCAGCTGCGCACCGCGCAGTTTGGTGGGCAGTGGGACTGGCCGGGAATCGCCCATGCGCTGGCCGACGCGCCGCGCACCGCCGTTGTCCAGCGCAGCACCAAAGAAACGAAGATCCGCGTTGAGCTGGACCTGGACCGCGCGGGCGATGCACGCATTGCCACCGGCCTGCCGTTCTTCGACCACATGCTGGAGCAGATCGGCAAGCACGGCGGCTTCGCGCTGGACATCCAGGCCGAGGGTGACCTGCACATCGACGAGCACCACACCATCGAGGACACCGGGCTGGCCCTGGGCCAGGCCCTGCGCGAGGCGTTGGGCGACAAGCGCGGCATTGGCCGTTACGGCTTCACCCTGCCCATGGACGAGACCCTGGCCAGCGCTGCGCTGGACTTCAGCGGCCGTCCCTATTTCGTGTTCGAGGGCGAGTTCAAGCGCGAGCGCGTGGGCGATATGCCGACCGAGCTGGTGCCGCACTTCTTCCGTTCGCTGTGCGATGCCAGCGGTTTGAACCTCAACCTGCAGGTGCGCGGCGACAATGATCACCACAAGGTGGAGGCCTGCTTCAAGGCGCTGGCGCGCGCGCTGCGTCCGGCGCTGGCCCGGCAGGGCACGGCACTGCCGAGTACCAAGGGGGCGTTGTGAGCGATGTTGCGCTGATCGATGCCGGTGGCGCCAACCTGGGCTCGGTGCGCTACGCACTGGAGCGCCTGGGCGCGACGGTGCGGCTGGTGCGCGATGCGGACGGCCTGGTTGGTGCGCGGCGGGTGATCCTGCCCGGCGTCGGCGCCGCCGGTCCCGGCATGCAGCGCCTGCACGCTCAGGGCCTGGTGGAACCGCTGCAGCGACTGGAGGTGCCGTTGATGGGCATCTGCCTTGGCATGCAACTGCTGTTCGAACGCTCCGAGGAAGCGGGCATAGAGACACTGGGGCTGATTCCGGGCGTGGTACGCAAGCTGGTGCCGGCCTGTGGCATCCGCGTGCCGCACATGGGCTGGAACCGCCTGCTGCCGCTGCGCGAATCGCTGTTGCTGCAGGGCGTGCCGGAACGCGCCAGCGCCTACTTCGTGCACAGCTATGCGGCGCCGCTCAATACCCACACCGTCGCTGCCTGCGACCACGGTGGCCTGTTCACCGCCGTGGTGGAGCAGGGGCGCTACTACGGCGCACAGTTCCATCCCGAGCGCTCCGGCGAGACCGGCTCGCTGATGCTGCGCAACTTCCTCGAGGGCACTGCTGCATGAGTTTCATCGTCTACCCCGCGCTGGATATCCGCGACGGCCGCGTGGTGCGGCTGCGCCAGGGCGACTACGCGCAGGAAACCTCCTATGGGGATGACCCTCTGCCGCGCGCGCAGGCCTTCGCCGCGCAGGGCGCGCAGTGGATGCATCTGGTAGACCTGGATGCCGCACGGGCCGGTGGCTACACGCTGGCGCCGCTGTTGGCATCCATTCGTGCGCAGACCCCGCTGCAGGTGCAGACCGGCGGTGGCGTGCGCGGCCGCGACGATGTGGCGCGCATCCTCGACGCTGGCGCCGGCCGCGTGGTGGTGGGTTCGCTGGCGGTGCGTCGTCCCGATGAAGTGGTCGGCTGGCTGGAGGAATTCGGCGCCGATCGCATCACGATTGCGCTGGACGCGCGACAAGACGCCCAGGGGCAATGGCAGCTGCCGGTGCACGGATGGACCGAGAACGCCGGGGTGACCCTGGATGACCTGGCCCGGCGCTACGCGCGCGCCGGCATGCGCCATCTGCTGTGCACCGACATCGCCCGCGACGGCATGCTGGCCGGGCCCAACATCAGCCTCTACCAGCACCTGTCGGCGCTGTTGCCGGGTGTGGCGGTGCAGGCGTCCGGTGGCATCCGTGACGTGGCCGATGTGGCCGAGGCGCGTGCCGCCGGCTGCGGCGGTGCCATCCTCGGCAAGGCACTGCTGGAGCAGCGCATGGACCTGAGCGAGGCGTTGGCATGTTGAGCCGCCGCATCATTCCGTGCCTGGACGTGCGCGATGGCCGCGTGGTCAAGGGCGTGCGCTTCCGCGATCACGTCGACATGGGCGACATCGCCGAGTTGGCACAGCGCTATCGCGACCAGGGCGCGGACGAGCTGGTGTTCTATGACATCGGCGCCAGTCCCGAGGCACGGTCGGTTGACGTCGCCTGGATCGAGCGCATCGCGCGCCTGATCGACATTCCGTTCTGTGTGGCCGGTGGCATCGACAGCGTGGAAACCGCGCGCCGCGTGCTGTTCGCCGGTGCCGACAAGGTGTCGATCAATTCGCCGGCGCTGGGCCGGCCGGAGCTGATCACCGAGCTGGCGGACGAGTTCGGCGTGCAGTGCGTTGTGGTGGGGGTCGATTCGGTGCGCGAGGCCGACGGGCAATGGCGGGTGCGTCGTTTCAGCGGCGATCCGGACAAGACCCAGGCGGTGCCGCTGCGCACGCTCGACTGGATCGTCGAAGCGCAACGGCGTGGAGCCGGTGAGATCGTGCTGAACTGCATGGACAGCGACGGTGTGCGCCGTGGCTACGATGTCGTGCAGCTGCAGCAGGCGCGGGCGCTGTGCCAGGTGCCGCTGATTGCCTCCGGTGGTGCCGGAGCGATGGAGCACTTCGCCGACGCCTTCGACCAGGCCGACGTCGACGGTGCGTTGGCGGCCAGTGTGTTCCACAGCGGCGCCATCGCCATTCCAGAATTGAAGCGCTACCTGCGCGGACAGCAGATCGAGGTGCGGGATGTCTATTGAAGTGAGGCCATCGCTGGATGCGCTGCAGGCGCTGGACTGGGGCAAGGGCGACGGCCTGCTGCCGGCCGTGGTGCAGGATGCCGATACCCTGCAGGTGCTGATGCTGGGCTATGTCAGCGCCGAATCGCTGGCGGCTACGCTGGCCATCGGCCACATGACCTTTTTCAGTCGCAGCAAGCAGCGGTTGTGGACCAAGGGCGAGCAGTCCGGCAACGTGCTGGTGGTGCAGTCGATCCGTGTCGACTGCGACGCCGATACGCTGCTGGTGATGGCGCGCCCGGCCGGGCCGACCTGCCACACCGGTGCCGAGAGCTGTTTCGACCAGGCGCCGAAGGATTTCCTGGGTGGGCTGGGCCAGCTGGTGGCCATGCGTGACGCGCAGCGCCCTCCCGGCAGCTACACCACCAGCCTGTTTGAAGGCGGCATCCGCCGCATCGCGCAGAAGGTGGGTGAGGAGGGCGTGGAGACCGCATTGGCCGCCGTGGCGCAGGATGATGAGGCATTGCTGGGCGAGGCGTCGGACCTGCTGTACCACCTGCTGGTGCTGCTGCGCGCGCGCGGGCTGTCGCTGGATGATGCGCGCGCGGTGCTGGAAAAACGCCATCGTTGAGGAAGGCGTACGGACCAACGGTCCGCACCCACCTCTGCAATGCAGCCGAGCATGGCTCGGCTCTACAATAGGTGGTCTTCTTCTTTCCCGGACCGCCCATGAAACTGCCTGCCGCCTGGCTGTGCTGCCTGTTGCTGACCTCGCCGGCCTGGGCCGCGGACACCGTGGTCAGCGGCAAGGTCTATCTGGAGCGTGACGGCAAGCCCGGCCGCGGTGCGACCGATCCGGGCCTGGCCGGGGTGCAGGTTTCCAACGGCGAGACCATCGTCAAGACTGCCGCTGACGGCAGCTACAGCCTGCCGGTGCGCGACGGCCAGACCGTATTCGTGATCAAGCCCGATGCCTACGC
This sequence comes from Stenotrophomonas sp. CASM114, assembly GCF_049384325.1. Lineage (NCBI taxonomy): Bacteria > Pseudomonadati > Pseudomonadota > Gammaproteobacteria > Lysobacterales > Lysobacteraceae > Stenotrophomonas > Stenotrophomonas sp. CASM114. The sequence goes on from NZ_JBMRGJ010000014.1 coordinate 75,107, forward strand.
CTTCCCGAAGGCGGCGGACGGCCTGCCTTCGTTCTGGCGCCACTACCGCCCGAACGGCTCGCCGGCGCTGAAGTACGGCGGCATCGCCGCGACCAGCGACGTCACCCGCAACTGGGACTTCGCCCTGCAGTCGGATCGGCATGACAGCCGTCGTGGTTTCCAGATGCTGGTATTCACCGATTCGCAGACCGCCAGCCTGAAGGACATCGGCTACTACCAGCAGTCGATCGTGGCGCCACTGGTCGGCCAGACCAGGGCACGCATGGGCACCACCCTGGGCGACATCGTCAACGACGACCTGACCCTGTACCCGGCGATCAACAAGGTCACCACCGAACTCGGCGTGCCGTGGTTCCACGTGCCGGGCAACCATGACCTCGACTTCGATGCGGCCAGCGACGAACACTCGCTGGACAGCTGGCGCAACATCTACGGCCCGGACACCTACGCGGTGGAAGAGGGCGGCGCCAGTTTCGTGTTCCTGGACGACGTGGTGTACGACCCCAAGGCCAGGCCGAAGTACATCGGCGGCCTGCGCGAAGACCAGTTCGCCTTCCTCGCCAGCTACCTGAAGGGCCTGCACAAGGACCGCCTGCTGGTGCTGGGCATGCACATCCCGCTGTTCGACGCGGCGCCGGGGCGCGAGACCTTCCGCCATGCTGACCGCCAGCGCCTGTTCGACCTGCTGAAGGACTTCCGCAACGTACTGGTGCTCAGCGGCCACAGCCACACCCAGCAGCACGTCTACCACGGCAAGGCCGAGGGCTGGAACGGCGACAAGCCACTGCACGAATACAACGTCGGTGCCAACTGCGGTGCGTTCTGGTCGGGCGTGAAGAATGCCGCTGGCGTGCCGGACAGCACCATGAGCGACGGCACGCCGAAGGGCTATGCATTGCTCGACGTGGCCGGCAACGGCAGCTATCGCCTGCAGTACCGCGTGGCCGGCAGGCCGGCCAGCGAGCAGATCGGCCTGCACGCGCCGAAGGTGCTGCGCCAGGGGGCCTACCCGGCGTGGGGTGTCTACGCCAACGTCTACATGGGCGAGGATCGGAGCGTGGTCGAGTACCGTGTCGATGGCGGCGCCTGGCAGCCGATGAAGCAGGTCAGCCAGCCCGACCCGCGCCTGATGGTGGAGAACGTGGCCGATGATCTGGCCAGCAGCCTGCGCGGCTACGACCGTTCGCCGGAGGCCACTGCGTCGCCGCACCTGTGGCGTGGCGCGCTGCCGACCGATCTTGCAGTGGGCAGCCATAAGGTCGAGGTACGCTCCACCCAGCCTGATGGCGCAGTGTTCACCGCCACCACCAGCTACAGCCTGCAGACTGCCCAGCCCTGACCCCCGCGCACCAGCGCTCCAGCGAAAGGACCCCGCATGGATATCCGCTTCATGGCCGGCACCACGCCGGTGACCCTCAGCCGCCACTGGTTCACCGGCGCGATGCTGCTGCAGAGCGCCACCGAGAAGGTCTGGGTGCAGCACCCGCTGCATCCGGGCACCCACTTCTCGTTCTCGCTGGTACAGTCGTGGCTGCGCCACATCGCCGGCCACGAAGTGCTGGTCGAGCGCACCCGGCCGCTGTTGTTCGCCGGCTTCCGCCCACAGCGCCTGCGCGTGCTGGTGGATGGGGTGCAGGTGGCCGAACAGGAAGGCATGTAGGTTCACCTGAACCACCGGCGCGCTAGGCAAAGCCGTCCCGATGCCTGAGAATCGGGGCGATTCAATCGATCCAAGCAGGCCAGCGTGACCATCGCAGCAGCGTCAACGGTTTCCTCCGACTCCGCCCGCGGCGGTCTTCCGCGCCGTCTGGTCGTCGCCGATGTCGGCGGCACCTTTGCCCGGCTCGCGCTGGCAGAAACCCGACCCGGCCAGACGCCGCTGCTGGGCAGCCACCGTACCTATGCCTGTGCCGAGCATTCCAGCCTGGCCGCGATCCTGGCCGATTTCACCGCCGGCCTCGGCCAACCGGTGCAGACCGCGGTGGTCGCCATCGCTGGCCTGCTGGATGGCGATGTGCTGATCAACTCGAACCTGCCGTGGACGGTCTCGCTGTCGGCCACCCGCGCGCAGTCCGGGCTACACGAACTGCAGCTGATCAATGATTTCGAAGCGGTGGCGCTGGCCATCCCCTACCTGCAGCCGGAAACCCTGGTGCCACTGAACGGCGACGCCGATCCGGCGCAGGCCTTCCCGGCGCTGGTACTGGGCGCGGGTACCGGGCTGGGCGCCGCGCTGCGTTTCGCTGATGGCGAGCGTCCGGTGCTGGCCAGCGAGATCGGTCATGCCGCGCTGGGCGCCGGCAACGCGCTGGAACTGCAGGTGCTGGGCCGTCTGCTTCAGCGTTGGCCGCACGTGGACAACGAGCGCGTGCTGTCCGGCAGCGGCCTGATGAACCTGTATCCGTGCCTGTGCGAACTGCGCGGCGTCACCCCGGTGTGGAACAGTACGGAGGCGCTGATCGGCGCCGCGCGTGGCGGTGAGGATGCACTGGCGGTGGAAACGTTGCAGGTCTTCTGTGCGTGGCTGGGCAGCCTGGCCGGCGACGCGGCGATCGCCGTCGGCGCGCGCTCGGTGTACCTGGCCGGTGGCATTTCCGCGCATGTGCAGGATTTCCTGGCCGATGGCCGCTTCCGTGAGCGCTTCCTCAACAAGGGCGTGCTGACCGAGGTGCTGCGCCAGGTGCCGGTGTGGCGCGTGGAGCATGGCCAGCTGGGCGTGCTCGGCGCAGCGGTCTGGCACGCCGCACGGCAGCCCACGCACGACTGATCGGCAGGGTTGGCATCGGGCCGGCCGTGCATTGCAGACTGGGAGGGGAAAATGGTGGATCGCAGGCAGTTCCTGCAGGCCGGTGCACTGGCCGCAGGCATGGCGGCATTGCCGGGCGTGCAGGCGCGCACGCAGGGTGGGGCCCGGGTGGTCTCCACCTGGGACTTCGGCGTACCGGCCAACCAGGCCGCGTGGAAGGTGCTGGCGCAGGGTGGCAGCGCGCTGGATGCGGTGGAGGCGGGCGCACGCTGGGCCGAGAGCGAGCTGTGCAACCCTACCGTTGGCCATTGCGGCAATCCGGATCGCGACGGCGTGCTGAGCCTGGATGCGAGCATCATGGACGGCGATGGCCGTTGTGGTGCAGTGGCCGCGCTGGTGGACATCCTGCATCCGGTGTCGGTGGCCCGCAAAGTGATGGAGAACAGCCCGCATGTGCTGCTGGTCGGCGAGGGCGCGCAGCAGTTCGCGGTGCAGCAGGGGTTCGAGCGCAAGCATCTGCTGACGCCGCAGGCCGAAGCGGCCTGGCGCGAGTGGCTGAAGACCGAGAAGTACCAGCCGCAGATCAATGCCGAGCGCCGTGGCATTCCCGGCAACAGCGACAACCACGACACCATCGGCATGCTGGCACTGGATGCCAAGGGCCAGCTGGCCGGTGCCTGCACCACCAGCGGCATGGCGTGGAAACTGCACGGTCGCGTTGGCGACAGTCCGATCATCGGCGCCGGCCTGTACGTCGACAACGACGTCGGCGCGGCAACTGCTTCGGGGGTGGGTGAAGAGATGATCCGCAACGCGGCTTCGTTCCTGGTGGTCGAGCTGATGCGCCAGGGGCGTTCACCGGCGCAGGCCTGCCGTGAAGCCATCGACCGCGTGGTGCGCAAGCGCCCGGAAGCGAGCAGAACGTTGCAGGTGTGCTTCCTGGCCATGAACAAGCAGGGCGAGGTCGGCGCCTATGCGCTGCATCGTGGCTTCGTCTATGCGGTGTGCGATGCGCAGCGCCAGGATGACCTGCGTGACTCGCCGTCGATCTACACGAGCACCCAGGCGTGAGTACGCGGCTGACCCTGGAGATCGCCAGCAACTCGCTGGCCTCGGCGCTGGCTGCGCAGGCTGGCGGCGCCGACCGCATCGAACTGTTCGACAACCTGGCCGAGGGCGGCACCACGCCGTCGTTCGCCAGCATCGCGATGGCCCGCGAGCGCCTGTCGATTCCGCTGTTCGTGCTGGTGCGGCCACGCCCGGGCGACTTCCACTACGACGCGCTGGAAACCGAACTGATGCTGCGTGACATCGCGCAGTGCCGCGCGCTGGGTTGCGATGGCGTGGTGATCGGCGCGCTGGACGTGCAGGGCGGCATCGACCTGGCGCTGTGCCGGGAACTGGTGCAGGCCGCCGGGCCGTTGCAGGTGACCTTCCATCGCGCCTTCGACGCCGCCCGCGATCTGCCGGCGGCGCTGGAGCAGGTGATCGGGCTGGGCTGCCAGCGCGTGCTGACCTCGGGCGGGCAGGCCAGCGCCGAGGCCGGTGCCGATGTGCTGGCGGGCCTGGTCACCCAGGCGGCGGGGCGCATCACGGTGATGGCTGGCGCCGGATTGGCCCCGGGCAACATCGCAACCGTCGCGCGGCAGACCGGCTGTACCGAACTGCACGCCTCCGCAAAAGGCCTGCGCCGCTCGGCGATGCAGTTCCAGAACCCGGCGCTGCGCGGTCTGGACCCGGACTGGAGCCAGACCGCCACCGCTACCGTGGCCGCGCTGCGGCAGGCGCTGGACGGCTGATCGAATCCGTCGGGCATGGCCCGGGGTCATGGCCCGGGGTCAGATCCCTTCTGCGAAGGGATCTGACCCCTGTCGCAACCCCGGCCGCAGGCACGCGACGGACAAAACCGTTCCGCGCGCGGTTGTCGTGATCGTGTCACTACTTCGTGCGCCGTTCTCTCAGCGATGTTTCGCAACTCTTTGATTGTTCTGGACACCGGCAGCCGATAGCGGCAATCCGCCGGCTGTTGCTGCGTTGCCGCATGCCGGGCGTGGTTCAGCTGTGCTTTAGTTTGGATCGATCCACAGGGGAGGTGCCATATCGGTCGTGAACCGATCCAAGCGCCTGGATCCGTCGTAGTGCCGCGCCACCGTCCGCCCGTGCGTCCACATCTTCGAAGAGCAACCACCCATGGCTCAGATCGTCCACAAGCGTCGCCACCTGCTGTCCCAGGCCCTGATCCTGGCCCTGTTGCCGCTGGCAGCCAGCGCGCAGGAAGCTGCCAGTTCGTCCACCAAGGATCTGGACGCGGTCACCGTCACCGGATCGCGCATCAAGCGCGCCAGCGTCGAGGGCCCGGCGCCGGTCAACGTGATCACCGCCGCGCAGATCCAGAAGGAAGGCTTTGTCAGCGTGTACGACGCGCTGAAGACCCTCACCGAGGCCACAGGCACCGTTGAAGCCGCATCGCAATGGGGCTCGCATACGCCCAATGCCAGCGGCCTGAACCTGCGCGGGATGGGCCCGAACCGCTCGCTGCTGCTGGTCAATGGCCGTCGTGTAGCGGATTACCCGCTGCCCTACGGTGGCGAAACCAACTTCTCCAACTACGGCAACATTCCGGCCGCGGCGGTGGAGCGCATTGAAGTGCTGACCGGTGGCGCCTCGGCCATCTACGGTTCGGATGCGATCGCCGGCGTGGTCAACGTCATCCTCAAGACCAACTACGACGGCGACGAAGTGCGCGTGCGCGGCGGCACTTCCAGCGAAGGCGGACGTGATACCTGGGATCTGTCCTGGGCCGGTGGCAAGACCGGCGACAACTGGAGCGTGACCTACGCGCTGCAGTACACCAAGCGCGACCCGCTGTTCGGGCGTGATCGCCCGCAGATGGACGATGCCGACGATGCGCCGTACCCGTCCTGGAACATGGAACAACGCAAGGTCGGCTTCCGTCCCACCGCCGGTCTGGCGCTGATCGATCCGACCACGGGCCAGCGCCTGGCGCCGCCCACCGGCACCTGCGAAAAATTCGACGGCGAGTATTACACCGCCGATCGATTGGTCTACAACTACGCCGCCAACCGCATCACCAACACCGGCCGCCTGTGCGGCATGAGCGCCGACTACGCCAACTGGCTGCTTACCGGCGGCGCCGAGAACGTGTCCGGAAACCTGTACGCCACCTTCGATTTCAGCAATGACCTGCAGGCCTGGACCAACCTGGCGGTGTATCGCTCCGAAGCGATCTGGGGCACCAATCCGCCCGGCGTGTCGCTGATCGACGATGACAACGGCTATTACTGGGATGCCAACCGCAACCGGCCGATCCTGGGCGTGCGCCAGTTCACCCCGAACGAAGTCGGGGGCCTGGATACGCTGCGCAACACCAACCGCGAACTGTCCTGGGACTGGAGCGCGGGCCTGCGCGGGCGCCTGGCCGACCGTTTTGACTGGAGTGCCACGGTGGGGCGTTCCTATTACCGCGTGGAAGAACGGCAGAACGTGGTCGACAAGCAGAAGTCGTATGACTACTTCCTTGGCCCGCGCCTGGGCACCACCGCCGATGGCGAGGCGATCTATGCGTTGAACGAATCGCGCTGGTGGAACCCGCTGACGCCGGACCAGTACTGGCAGATGGGGACCGTGGCGAAGAACCGCGCGGCGTCATGGGTCAACCAGGCGTCGGCGGATATCACCGGCGAGCTGTTCCAGGGCTGGGCCGGCCCGATTTCGTTTGCGGCGGTGGCTGAAGTCGCGCAGCAGGGCTATCACCTCAGTCCGGACCCGCGCGCTGGCATCGACTTCGACCTGCAGAATGTCGATCGCGGCGGCGGTGAGCGTACCCGCTACTCGGCCGGCGTCGAGTTCAAGATCCCGCTGTTGGACAGCGTGACCGCCACTGCGGCCGCGCGCTACGACCGCTATGGCAACTACAAGGCCGATGACAGCAGCGAAGCGCTGGACATCGGCAGCCAGAAGGAAACCACCTGGAACGTCGGCCTGGAATGGCGCCCGGTCGAATCGCTGCTGGTGCGTGGCTCATACGCCACCAGCTTCCATGCGCCGGACATGCATTACCTGCTGGGCCAGCCGAGCAGTTCGGAAGTGCAGACCTATGACCGCCTGCGCTGCATCCAGAGCGGCGCGTACCTGGTCAACAACTGTGGCGTGGGCAACACCGACGTCTGGTACACGTTCGACGTGAACCGGCGTGGGACGCCGCTGCTGCGCTCGGAGACCGGTGATTCGTGGACGGTCGGCTTCGTCTGGGACGTGCTGCCGAACCTGTCGGTCAGTGCCGACTACTGGGCGATCAAGCTGGAAGACATGATCGTCGACGTCGGCGCCGATGAGGTGCTGGCCAGCGAGGCCGGCTGCCTGACCGGCAAGAACATGGACGGTACGCCATGGGCCAACCCGGCCGGTGGCGAGTACTGCGCCGGCATCCTGGCCCGCGTGAACCGTGACAGCAACGGTCGCCTGGTATCGATCGAGCGCGGCCCGTTCAACCTGGCCAGCCGCGAGGTGCGCGGCATCGACCTGACCGCGCGCTATCGCCTGGAAACCACACAGTGGGGCAGCTTCCAGCTGGGCGTGAACTACACCAACCAGATCTCGACCAAGGAGCAACGCTACGCCGCCGACCCGAATCCGGAACGCCGCGATCGCGACCTGCGCAGCAAGCTGCGCGCGAGCCTGGCCTGGCAGCGCGGCAACTGGAACGCCAACGTCTATGCCGACCGCATCGGTTCGGTGCCGGGCGTGCGCTACCACTGGGGTACCGACCGCCTGGACAACCCCGGTGGCTGCCTGCCGTTCGCCGATGGCTACGTGCCCAGTGACAGCCCGTCGCTGAACTGCCTGGAGCCGGCACGGCTGCCGGATGGTTCGGTGAACCCGAACCCCAACGCCGGGCAGCAGACGGCGCGCTACTACGGTCGAGTGGGGCCGTTCATCACCTGGAACTTCAACGTGGGCTACCAGGTGACCGAACACGCGAAGGTAAACGTGTACGTCAACAACGCCTTCAACGCCGCCAGCTGGAACCACAAGGACCCGTACAAGCTGGATTACGACTTCGCTCCGACCCGCCTGCTTGGCGCGGTCGGCCGCGAGTTCGCGTTGGAGTATGTGTTCACCTTCTGAGGTGACCTGCCTCCGCCGGTAGGTCCACGTCATGCGTGGATATGGACGCCCGGGCGCCCATTCAGGAACTGCGGACAGGCTGGATTTGACCTTCCCACGATGGCAAGGTTTAGCCTGTCCGCATCCAGAAGGAACCCCGGGAATCGGATCATGAGCACGCCCCGCGCCACTGCAGCCCCCGCAAGCCCTGCCACCATCAGCCTGCCCATCGAGGGCATGACCTGTGCCAGCTGTGTCGGCCGGGTCGAGGCGGCGCTGTCCAGGGTCGAAGGTGTGGGCAGTGTTTCGGTCAATCTGGCCACCGAGCGCGCGGATATCCGCCCGTCCGGTCCGGTCGATCGGGCCGCGTTGATCCAGGCGGTGGAGCGGGTGGGCTACGACGTGCCCGCTGCCACCACCGAGCTGTCGGTCGAGGGCATGACCTGTGCGTCCTGCGTGGGCCGAGTCGAACGTGCGCTGTTGGCCGTGCCCGGCGTCAGCCAGGCCAGCGTGAACCTGGCCACGGAACGCGCCACCGTGCGTGGCGTGGCGGAAGTTGCAGCGCTGGTCGCCGCGATCGACAAGGCCGGCTATGACGCACGCGTGATTGAAGCCGGCGTGCAGTCCGATGGCGAGGCCGCGGAAAAGAAGGATGCCGAGCGCGCCGAACTGAAGCGCGACCTGATCGTGGCCTCCGCGCTGGCGCTGCCGGTGTTCGTGCTGGAGATGGGGTCGCACCTGATCCCCGGCATACACGAATGGGTGATGTCCACCATCGGCATGCAGGCCAGCTGGTACCTGCAGTTCGTGCTGACCGCGCTGGTGCTCGCCATCCCGGGCCGCCGCTTCTACCAGAAGGGCATCCCCGCGCTGCTGCGGCTGGCGCCGGACATGAATTCGCTGGTGGCGGTGGGCACTGCTGCAGCGTTTGGCTACTCGGTGGTGGCGACGTTCCTGCCGACGCTGTTGCCGGCGGGCACGGTGAACGTCTACTACGAAGCAGCGGCGGTGATCGTCGCGCTGATCCTGCTCGGCCGCTTCCTTGAGGCCCGGGCCAAGGGCCGCACCTCCGAGGCGATCAAGCGACTGGTCAATCTGCAGGCGAAGGTTGCCCACGTGGTCCGTGACGGCCGGACGGTGGATGTCCCGGTCAATGAAGTGCTGAGCGGCGACGTGGTGGAAGTGCGCCCGGGCGAGCGCGTGCCGGTCGACGGCGAGGTGGTCGAGGGCCGCAGCTACATCGACGAGTCAATGATCAGCGGCGAGCCGATCCCGGTCGAGAAGCAGCCGGGCAGCAGCGTGGTGGGCGGTACGGTCAACCAGAAGGGCGCACTGACGGTACGTGCCACGGCGGTGGGCGCGCAGACCATGCTGGCGCAGATCATCCGCATGGTCGAACAGGCGCAGGGCTCGAAGCTGCCGATCCAGGCGGTGGTCGACAAGGTCACCCTGTGGTTCGTGCCGGCGGTGATGCTGGCCGCGCTGGCGACCTTCGCAGTCTGGCTGATCTTCGGGCCCTCGCCAGCGCTGAGCTTCGCGCTGGTCAATGCGGTGGCGGTGCTGATCATTGCCTGCCCGTGCGCGATGGGGTTGGCGACGCCGACCTCGATCATGGTCGGGACCGGCCGTGGCGCTGAAATGGGCGTGCTGTTCCGCAAGGGCGAGGCGCTGCAGCTGCTGAAGGACGCGCAGGTGGTGGCGGTGGACAAGACCGGTACGCTGACCGAGGGCCGCCCGCGCTTGACCGATCTGGAGATCGCCAGCGGTTTTGATCACGGCACGGTGCTGGCGGCGGTGGCGGCGGTGGAGTCGCGCTCGGAGCATCCGATTGCCCGCGCCATCGTCGATGCAGCCACCGAGCAGGGCATCGCGCTGCCGTCGATGGTCGATTTCGAATCGGTCACCGGCATGGGCGTGCGTGCCAACGTTGATGGTGCGCGGGTGGAGGTCGGTGCCGATCGCTTCATGCGCGACCTGGGCGTGGACATCACTTTGTTTGCGACGCTGGCGGCAGAACTGGGCACCCAGGGCAAGTCGCCGCTGTATGCCGCCATCGACGGCCGCCTGGCCGCAATCATCGCGGTATCCGATCCGATCAAGCCGAGCACGCCGGCCGCAATCGCGGCACTGCATCAGCTTGGCCTTAAGGTGGCGATGATCACCGGTGACAATGCTGGTACCGCGCAGGCGATCGCGCGCCAGCTCGGCATCGACGAAGTGGTGGCCGAGGTGCTGCCGGAAGGCAAGGTCGAGGCGGTGCGCCGCTTGAAGGCCACACATGGCCATGTCGCCTTCGTCGGCGACGGCATCAACGATGCGCCGGCGCTGGCCGAGGCCGATGTCGGCCTGGCCATCGGCACCGGCACCGATATCGCGGTCGAGTCGGCCGATGTGGTGCTGATGTCGGGCAACCTGCAGGGCGTGCCGAATGCCATTGCACTATCGAAGGCAACGCTGGGCAACATCCGCCAGAACCTGTTCTGGGCCTTCGCTTACAACACCGCATTGATTCCGGTGGCGGCCGGCGTGCTGTATCCGGTCTGGGGCGTGCTGCTGTCGCCGGTGTTCGCGGCCGGTGCGATGGCACTGTCCAGCGTGTTCGTGCTGGGCAACGCGCTGCGCCTGCGCCGCTTCCAGCCGCCGATGGCGGACGCCCCCGCCGCGATCCATTGAGGGAGAACCGCATGAATATCGGTGAAGCCGCCAAGGCCTCCAGCGTGTCGGCGAAAATGATCCGCTACTACGAACAGATCGGCCTGATTCCTGCGGCTGATCGCACCGAGTCGGGCTACCGGGCGTACTCGCAGGCGGACATCCACCGCCTGCGCTTCATCCGCCGCGCGCGCGATCTCGGCTTCCAGGTTGCCGAGATCACCGATCTGCTGGGCCTGTGGAACGACACCTCGCGGCACAGCGCCGACGTCAAGCACCTGGCCGAACAGCACATTGCCGACCTGGAGCAACGCATCGAGCACATGCGGCAGATGGCCGACACGCTGAAATCGCTGATCAGCTGCTGCGCGGGCGACGAGCGACCGGAGTGCCCGATCCTGCAGCGGCTGGGTGAGGATGATCAGACGCCGGTGCCGGTCGATACCGCGAAGACCGGTGCGGTGCGGCGGCGTACGCACAAGCATTGACTCGATATCGCATGCATGAAAAAGCCCGCCGGGTGCAGCAGCACCGGGCGGGCTTTTCTGTGTGAGACGGGGGCAGGGAATCAGGCAGTGCGAGGCGGGAAGCCGGCATCGTTCACCGCGGCGAACACCTGTTCCTGCGACGCGGTGGTCTGCACCTTGACCAGCCCGGTCGGCGGATCGGCCACCACGCTGGCGTTCGGATCGATCTGCTGGATCGCACGGGTCACGCTGCGCGCACAGCCGCCGCAGGTCATGCCGTCGACATGGAATTCCATCTGTAGCTCCTTCGCTGCTCTTGGGATGCGACCAGTGTGCACCTTCCAACGATGGCAGGGTCAAGCGCCGGGCTGAACGACAGGCAAGGCGCCGACAAAAAACGGCAGCCACCTGTACCAGCGCGGCTGCCGTGGAGGAACGTCCCCGCCAGGGCGGGGCGTGGGGTGCACCGGGGCGCGCCCGGGCAACCCGGTGTTGCCTTAGAACTTCCAGGTAGCGCCGAAGTACAGCTGGCGGCCTGCATAGGTATTGGAGATCAGGCGTGCCTTGGTGTCGCTTCCCAGGTGCACGCGCTGCTCCGACTTGGTGGCATTGATCACCGAGGCGGTCAGGGTCCAGTCCGGGGTCAGGTTGTAGGCCACGTTCAGGTCCAGCTGGTCATACGGCTCGGTGTAGACGGTGAGGCCATTGTTGAGCCCACCGACCACCTGGCCGCGACGGTTGAACGAGGCGCGCGCGAGGAACTTCTCGTTCTCGTAGAAGACCGTCACGTTGGCTTGGTTCTTGGCGCTGCCGACCAGCGGCGAGGAGCCGATTTCCTGCCCGTCCAGAACAATGGAAGCCAGGTTGGTGTCGTTGTAGGTGTAGTTGGCCTGCACGCCGAAGCCGAAATCGAAGGTGTACTGGCCATACAGCTCGACGCCCTGCGACACACCATCGCGGCCATTGGCCTGGGTCTCGTAGCGCTGCACGTTCACCGCTTCACCGTTGATGACCATGGGCGTGTCGCGCACCACCGGCAGGGTGAAGTTGTCCACGTTCTTGCGGAACAGGCTGACGCCGGCGACCGCGCCCGGCTGGAAGTACCACTCCAGGCCCAGATCGAACTGGGTGGCCTTGAACGGCTCCAGCTGCTTGTTGCTGCCCTGGCCGACCCAGCCTGCGGTCGATGCGCCACCGGCAACGCGGCGATCATTGACGTACTCCTCGCTGTAGTAGCTCAGTGCGCCCGGTGCTGCGATGTCGGTGTAGCCAGGGCGGGCGATCACCTTCGATGCGGCACCACGCAGCACCAGCGTGTCGGTGATGTCCCATGCAATGTTGAAACTCGGCAGCACGTCGGTGTAGGTGCGGTCCACGCCGATCAGGCTGTAGGTCTTGCTCTGCGCCAGGTCATGCGGCAGGCGCACGAAGCCGCTCTCGCAGCTGTAGGTCGGGTAGGCCGCAGCGGCGGGGTCGGTGCACGCCATCGGCGCGCCGGACGCGTTGTCCAGGAAGTAGTCGTTGAACTTCTCGATCGAGTCGGAAGACTGCGCGAACTGCTTGGTGCGCACCACACGCACGCCGACATTGCCGCGCAGGCGCTCGGTGCGGAAGTTGGCCTGGAAGTAGCCGGAGTAGATCTTCTCGTTGACGTTGTAGACGAAGTCTTCCTCGGTACGGTTGTGCGAACCACCGTAGGTCTTGTTCAGATAGTCGATGTACGCCGGGTAGTTGATGCCCGGGAACACGTTGGCATTGAAGCCACCGGCAATGTTGCTGATCGGGTTCGACAGGAAGAAGCCGGGCTGCGCATCGCCGGCAGTCGGATCGCAGCCACTCTGGTAGCGGCTGTTGTCATAGTCGGCCGGGTCACGGCCCGGGCATACCCAGTAGGTGTTGCCGGTGTTGCGGTGGACCTTGCCATCACGGTATTTGGCACCGAACTGGATCGAATCCAGCCAACCGGACTCGAACAGCTTGCTCACGTCGGCCTGGAAGTAGTTCTGCTTGACCTCGGTGCGCTTCCACGACGAATCGGTCGAGCCGGTGTCGACTTCGGCGATGCCGTTCATCAATTGCTGCTGCAGGTCGGGCGAGAAGGTGGCAGACGGCGTGCCGGTCAGGTCCCATGCGCTGTACTGGTTACCGGACAGGTAGTCGTTGCCGACCTTGCGGCGCGGCTTGGCCGACATGCGGAAGTTCATCGACGGACCACCTTCGGACCAGGTGCGGCCACCGGTGAACGAGGCCTTCCACAGCGGGCTGATGTCCCAGTCGATGGTCAGGTCGGCGGTCTGCGACAGCGCCTTTTCCTTGCTGTAGCCACCGGTCAGCTGCGGTGTCGGAATCGTGCAGTCGTCCGGGCCCCAGCCGCCGGGCTTGAGGCCGGCGGCCTTGGCCTGGTCTTCGCTGCAGTAGTAGGTCTTTCCAGCCAGCTTTTCGAATTGGGCACCCGTGACGGTGTTGCCGCTGGCATCGAAGTCCAGGCCATTGAGAAGGCGGCCTCCGGCCCAGTTGCCGTCCTGGTTGTAGCGCGCCATGCTCCATTCCGGAATCTTCAGCATGTTCTGGGTGTAGTCACCCTGCAGCTCGAAGCGGAAGTAGTTGGCGGTCATCGTGACGTTGTCGACCGGCTTGAACTGGAAGGTCAGCTGGCCGCCCTTGCGCTCGCGCTTTTCTTCCTTCACCGCGAAGTTGACCGAGGTCGGCATGAAGAAGTCGCTGTAGTTGCCGCCGGTCTGGTTGTTGAAACCGGACTTGCCCCACCAGTAGTGGATGCCATCCTGCTGCTGCACGTTGCCATAGGCGTCGCGTGCCTTGCCGGCGCCGTACCACTGGTAGTCCTCGGTGCTGGCCTCCATGGTGCGGGTGGTGCGCTTCTGCTGGGTCACGCCGACCAGCACGCCGAAGCGCTCATCCTTGCTGTGCCACGAATACAGGGCCGAGGCCTGCGGGTCGATATCGTGGTGGGTATCGGAGGAGGTGCCCTCGAGCGTGACGAAGCCCGAGTTGGACTCCATGTCCAGCGGACGGCGCGTGTGCAGGATGACCGTGCCGCCGATGCCGCCTTCGTCGATGCGGGCTTCCGGCGACTTGAACAGCTCGGCGCTGGACAGCATGTTCGACGGCAGCAGGGTGTAGTTGAACGAACGGGTGGCTTCGTCGTTGGTTTCCGACGTGGCCACGTAGTTGCCATTCAACTGGGTCAGCGTCAGGTCCGGCGCAAGGCCGCGCACGCTGACACTCTTGCCTTCACCACCGCTGCGGGTGATGACCACGCCGGGCACGCGCTGCAGTGCGTCGGCCACGTTCTTGTCGGGGAACTTGCCAACGTCCTCGGCGGTGATCACTTCGACAACGGCGTTGGCGTCGCGCTTCTGCTCAAGGCTCTTTTCGATGGCGTAGCGGTAGCCGGTGACCTGGACGCTGTCCAGAGTCGTGGCGTCCTGCGAGCCGGTGGACGTGGCCTGCTGCGCGGCGGCGCCTGCCGGAATGACGGCGGCAGCCAGGGCCAGCGCGATGGCCAGCGACAATGCGTCCTGGCCGTGCGTACGTGTTGAATGCTTCATTCCCATCTCTCCCTCTCTCCTGGATTGATCCGGTGACGTGGCACGGACAACTTGAATCGATCTAATTTGAAGTGAATTTGTCGCTGTCGCCATGCAGTGGCAGTAGCACCGCACGCGTGGCCTGGTGTACGTCCTGTTGCTGCTCCCCCAACTCCCGGCCATCGCAGCGTCGTCTTGGATCGATCTAAGCGATGGGCGGGCGATTTTTAGCATGGGTCGCCCTTGGGCGCATGCTGCTCCGCAATATGGTACTGGCGTGGCGTAGGGATGACGGTTTGCTGAAATCAGTGAAATCGTTTTCGTGCGCAGGGAGGGGGGGCGGCAGGGCTGCGCCGCAGAATGCATTCGGCTGAACCTGCATGCTCTACTTGAATCGATCTAAATCCACGGTCACGTGGGCCGGGCGTCATTCCAGGGGGAGCCTTCTGCCGGTCCAGGCAGAGCTCAGCGGAACGGTGCCGGAAGGCCCGGGCCGTCTGTCTCTGCGTCATCGACTACAGGAACCCGACATGCGTCCAGTGCCGTCCGCTCCCGCCGTCCCATCATCCTCGCGCCCGCTGGTGCGCCTGGCCTGCCTGATCGCGCTGTCGGCGGTGCCGATGCTGCTGCAGGCCGCACCGGCAGCGCTGGAGCGGGAGGTCAATACCTTCATCGGCAGCAAGGACGACGGCAACACGTTCCCGGGTGCGTCGGCACCGTTCGGCCTGATCCAGGTCAGCCCGATCGGCAGCCACTATTCGGGTTGGCGCTATGACGACGAGAAGATCCGTGGCTTCGGCCACTCCTTCATCTCCGGTGCCGGCTGCTGGGAGCAGGGCGGCCAGGTATCGGTGCTGCCGGTGACGGGCTCGATCGGTCCGGGCGGCGATTTCGATACCGGCAACGCCAAGCAGTTCGACCACAAGGCCTACGCCGCGTCCTACACCCACGATGGCGAGGTCGGCCAGGCCGGCTACTACAAGGTGCGGCTGACCAGCTACGGCGGCATCGATGCCGAGGCGACCGCGCGTACCCGTGCCGCGGCCGAGCGCTACACCTTCAGCCAGCGCAGTGGCGATGGCCACGTGCTGGTCAATGTCGGCCAGGCCAACGAGCGCCATTCGGTGATCGGCAGCGTGGTCGATGTGGTCGGCGACCGCGTGGTCGAGGGCAAGCTGGTCACCAAGAGTTTCTGCGGCGGCCATCAGTACACCACTTGGTTCCGCATCGAGTTCGACCGTCCGTTCAAGGCGCATGGCACCTGGGGTGAGGGCGGCGGCCTGCCGGGCGCGCGCCACAGCATGGAAGGCGAACAGAAGCCGAACGGTGCCTGGCTCAGCTTCGACCTGGCCAAGGGCCAGTCGGTGACGGCGGTCAGCGCGATCTCGCACGTGGATGCCGAAGGCGCGCGCACCAACCTGCGTGCCGAGGGCATGCAGGGTGGGTCGCTGCTCGGTTTCGACCGCATGCGCGCGCTGTCGCAGCAGGACTGGCGTGAGCAGCTGGGCCGTGTACGCGTGCAGGGCGGCACCGCCGATGACCGCACCGTGTTCTACAGCGCGGTCTACCACGCGCTGCTGCAGCCGATGACCGGCAACGATGCCGATGGCCGCTACCGCGGCTATGACGATGGCATCCACCGTGCCGATGGCTGGACCTATTACGAGTACTTCTCGCTGTGGGATACCTACCGCGCGCAGAACCAGTGGCTGGCACTTACCCGCCCGGACGTGGCGCGTGACATCGGCCGTACCCTGCTGGCGATCGATGAGCAGGGCGGTTGGCTGCCGCGCTGGGGCTATGCCAACTTCGAAACCAACATCATGACCGGCGATCCGGTCACCCCGTTCATGGTCGACCTGTGGCGCTTCGGTGCACTCAAGGGCCGTGAATCGCAGGCGTGGGATGCGCTGCGCCGCAATGCCTTCGGCACGCCGCCGCTGAACTCGCGCATGGCCGGCCGCTCCGGCAACCCGACTTACCTGGACAAGGGCTACGTGGCCTATGACCGTGCATTCCCGTCCAAGGGCATGGACGTCGATCCGCACCACGGTGGTTCGGCCACGCTGGAGTACGCGCTGGCCGACTGCGCGCTCTCGCAGATGGCCGACGGCCTGGGCCATGCCCAGGATGCGGCGACGCTGCGCGAGCGCGGCCGCAACTGGCGCAAGGTGTGGGACCCGCAGGTGCGCGACGCCGAGACCGGCTTCACCGGGTTCCCGCGCCCGCGTACCGAGGACGGCCAGTGGTACACCCCGTCCGACGGCCATTACAGCCCGCGTTCGCACCACGGTTTCCACGAGGGCACGGCGTGGCAGTACCAGTGGCTGGCGCAGCAGGACGTGCCGGGCCTGGTCGAAGCGATGGACGGCCGCGAGCAGGCGGGCCGCCGCCTCGATGCGTTCTTCGCGATGGACGCGCTGCAGGCCGATCCGCTCAATGCCGCCCGCAAGGCGTGGGTGGTCGGGCCGTACAGCTACTACAACCAGTTCCGCTACAACCCGAACAACGAGCCGGACCTGCACTCGCCGTGGCTGTACACGCTGATCGGCCAGCCGTGGAAGACCGCGGCCGTGGTGCGTGCGGCGCAGCAGCTGTTCACCAATGCCCCCAACGGTGTGACCGGCAACGATGACCTCGGCACGATGTCGGCCTGGTACCTGTTCAGTGCCATCGGCGTGTACCCGGCGGTGCCGGGCAGCGGCCAGTTCCTGCTGCACACCCCGCGCTTCAGCAAGGTGGAAGTGGACATGGGCAATGGCCGCACCCTGCGCATCGACGCGCCGGGCGCCGATGGCCGCCGCCTGCAGTATGTGCAGGGCGTGCAGGTCGATGGCCAGGCGCATGCACCGGTGTGGCTGGACTGGAACCGCCTGCAGCAGGGCCCGCGCGTGCGCTTTGCGCTGGATGCGAAGGTGCCGGAGCAGGGCTGGGGCACGGCGGTGAAGGACCTGCCGGTATCCTGGTGCGCGGCACCGGGCAGCCAGCTGCGCTGAGCCGGACTGTGCCGTTCGCGGTGACCCAGCGAACGGCACGGCACGACACGGCCCTGATCCATTAGGCTTGAGCCTCCAGCGGAGTCCGGGAAGACGATGAACGACAACGGCAGCAGTCCCAGCAAGCGCGCCGGCAAGGCGGTGACGGTGACCGACATCGCGCGTGCGATCGGCGTGTCACGGGCAACCGTGTCGCTGGTGCTGCGCGGCAGCCCGCTGGTCAATGTCGATACCCGCGCCAAGGTCGAGGCCGAGCTGCGCCGCCAGCGCTATGTCTACAACCGCGCGGCGGCCAACCTGCGCCGGCGCACCTCGTCGAGCATCGCGCTGGTGATCAACGACCTGTCCAACCCGTTCTTCGCCGAATTCGCGTCCGGCGTGGACGAGGCACTGGGCGGGCGCGGTTACGTGACGTTGCTGGGCAGCACCGGGGAATCGCCGGAGCGCCAGCAGGCCGTGCTGTCCACGCTGATGGAGCACACCCCGGCCGGCCTGATCCTGTCGCCGGCCGAGGGCAGCGACACCGCGCAGTTGCGGCAGGCGCTGGGCGCCAATGCCAACGTGCTGCTGTTCAACCGTGAACTGGCCGGGGCTGACTGGGACTTCCTGACCCTGGACAACCAGCACGGCGCCTATCTGGCCACGCGCCACCTGATCGAGCGCGGCCATCGCCAGATCGCCTTCTTCGGCGGCCACGCCGCTTCCAGTTCCTGCCACCAGCGCCGCGCCGGTTTCCAGCAGGCGCTGGCCGAGGCCGGGCTGTCGCTGCCGCCGGGTTGGATGATCGAGTCGGCGCCGAACCGCCTGGAAGCAGCAGCGCGCACCGATGAACTGTTTGCCGATGGCCATCGTCCGAGTGCGGCGGTCTGCTACAACGACACCGTCGCGCTGGGCCTGATGCTGGGCTTGAACTCGCGTGGCATCCGTCCCGGTGGCGACTTTGCCGTTACTGGTTTCGACGACATTTCCGAGGCTGCGGTGGCGGTGCCACCGTTGACCACGCTCACTGCCGACCCGCGCGAGCGTGGCCGGCAAGCGGCCGCGCTGCTGCTGCAACGGCTGGACGAACCGGATGCGCCGCCACGGCGCACGGTCGCGCCGGTGCAGCTGCGCATCCGCGAAAGCAGTGCTGCGCGACCGAACTGATTCCTTTCATACACCCCTTCCACGCAACAACGACCTTCCGCGCATCGAGGCGCGTACCGCATGCCGATCTCCGCAACGCCCCGTCCATCGGGTTCCTCGGGCAACGCACCCGCCGTCACCAACGGCAAGGCGTTGGCTGTCGTCACCACGATCTTCTTCATGTGGGGCTTCCTGACCTGCCTCAATGACATCCTGATCCCGCACCTGAAGGCGGTGTTCGAACTGAACTACGCCAAGGCGATGCTGGTGCAGTTCACCTTCTTCGGCACCTATTTCCTGATGTCGCTGCCGGCGGGGCGGTTGGTGGCGGCGCTGGGCTACAAGAAGGGCATCGTCGCCGGCCTGGTGATCGCCGGCATCGGCGCGCTGGGCTTCTGGCCGGCGGCCGAACTGCGCGTCTATGGCGCCTTCCTCGGCGCACTGTTCGTGCTGGCCACCGGCATTACCGTGCTGCAGGTGGCCGCCAACCCCTATGTCGCGCTGCTGGGCCCGGAGCAGACCAGCTCCAGCCGCCTGACCCTGGCGCAGGCGCTGAACTCGCTGGGCACGGCCATCGCCCCGATCTTCGGCGGCATGCTGATCCTGTCCAACACGGTCAAGAGCGCTGACGACATCGCGGCGCTGCCGGCCGCCGAGCAGCTGGCCTACCGTGCCGCCGAGGCGCAGGCTGTGCAGGGTCCGTACGTGGGCCTGGCGGTGGCGTTGGTGCTGCTGGCGCTGTTCGTATTCCTGTTCCGCCTGCCGGCGCTGAGCGACGCCACCGAGCAGGCCGACCAGGGCCACCACCACAGCTACCTGGATGCGCTGCGCAAGCGCCACCTGCTGCTGGGCGTGCTGGGCATCTTCTTCTACGTCGGCGCCGAAGTGTCGATTGGCAGCTTCCTGGTCAACTACCTGTCGATGCCGAACATCGGTGGCTTCAGCGAGCAGCAGGCCACGCATTACGTGTCGGCCTACTGGACGATGGCGATGATCGGCCGCTTCGCCGGTTCGGCGCTGCTGGCGCGCTTCTCGCCCAGCCGTCTGCTGGCGATCTTCGCGCTGGTCAACGTGGCGCTGCTGGTCACCACCATGCTGAGCTCCGGCAACGTCGCGCTGTACTCGGTGGTGGCCATCGGCCTGTTCAACTCGATCATGTTCCCGACCATCTTCGCGCTGAGCATCGAGCGCCTCGGCCCGCTGACCAACAAGGGGTCCAGCCTGCTGATCATGGCCATCGTCGGCGGTGCCGTGGTGCCGTACCTGCAGGGCGTGCTGGCCGACCACATCGGTGTGCAGGCCAGCTTCATCCTGCCGCTGCTGTGCTACGGCTACATCATTTTCTACGGACTGGTCGGCGCGCGTACGCCGGCCTCCGCAACGCAGGGAGGCTGAGTCCGGAATGGGTGCCATCGTTTGCTTCGGCGAAATTTTGATCGATCTACTAGCACAGCCGCCGGCCTCGGCCGATACCCCGCGTGCGTTCCTGCAGTACGCCGGTGGGGCGCCGGCCAACGTCGCGGTGGCGGCTGCGCGGCTGGGTGCGAAGACCCAGTTCGTCGGCATGCTCGGCCGCGACATGTTCGGTGACTTCCTGGCCGACAGCCTGGTCGAGCATGGCGTGGGTACCGACTACATCGTGCGTACCGACGCGGCCAAGACTGCACTG
The DNA here is from genome assembly GCF_049384325.1 of Stenotrophomonas sp. CASM114. Lineage (NCBI taxonomy): Bacteria > Pseudomonadati > Pseudomonadota > Gammaproteobacteria > Lysobacterales > Lysobacteraceae > Stenotrophomonas > Stenotrophomonas sp. CASM114. Next base: position 95,437 of record NZ_JBMRGJ010000014.1, read on the forward strand.
GCCTTCGTGGCCCTGGATGCCAATGGCGAGCGCAGCTTCAGTTTCTACCGCCCGCCGGCGGCTGACCTGCTGTTCCGTGACAGCGACTTCCAGGCGGCGTGCCTCGACAGCGCGCAATGCTTCCACGTCTGTTCCAACAGCCTGACCGAGCCGGCCATCGCCGAGGCGACCTTTGCCGGCATGGACCGTGCCCGCGCTGCTGGTGCGGTGGTCAGTCTGGACCTCAACCTGCGTCCTGCCCTGTGGCCGGCGAACGAGGACCCGGCGCCGCGCCTGTGGCAGGCGCTGGAACGCGCCGACCTGGTCAAGCTGTCGCGCGAGGAGCTGGACTACCTGGCCGCGCCGCTGGGCGCCGATGGCGAGGCGGCGGTGCTGCGGCGCCTGCTGGCCGCGCGGGCGCGCTGGGTGATCGTCACCGATGGTGCAGCCACGCTGCACTGGTACACCCGCGACAACCACGGCACCGTCACCAGCTTCCGCGTGGCCACGGTCGACACCACGGCGGCCGGTGATGCCTTCGTCGGTGGCGTGCTGGTCGGCCTGCTGGAGCGCGGCGGGGCCGGTGCCGGTTTTACCGCCTTCTGCCAGGACCCCGAGGCGATCACCGCCACGCTGCGCTTCGGCGCTGCGGTCGGCGCGCTGGCTGTTACCCGCAAGGGCGCGTTCGCCGCGATGCCCTCGCTCGATGAAGTGCAGCAGCTGCTGCAGGCACAGGACATTACCGCATGAGCACCTCGCCCGATTTCCGTTCGCCCGCGTTCCTGCGCGCGCACATCGCCGACACCATGGCGTTCTACCACCCGCGCTGCATCGATCCCAATGGTGGCTTTTTCCACTACTTCCGTGATGACGGCAGCATCTACGATGCCAGCCATCGCCACCTGGTGAGCAGCACCCGTTTCGTCTTCAACTACGCGATGGCCTACCGCGAGTTCGGCAATGCCGAGTACCGCGACGCGGTCGAGCACGGCGTGCGCTACCTGCGCGAGGTGCACCGCAACCCGGCCACCGGCGGCTATGCCTGGACCCTGCGTGATGGCAAGGTCGAGGACGACATGAACCACTGCTACGGCGTAGCCTTCGTGCTGCTGGCCTACAGCTGTGCGCTGAAGGCAGGCATCGAACAGGCGCGCGCGTGGATGGACGAGACCTGGCAGCTGCTGGAAGCGCGCTTCTGGGAACCGCAGCACGGGCTCTACAAGGATGAAGCGGACGGCCAGTGGAACTTCACCGGCTACCGTGGACAGAACGCCAACATGCACATGTGCGAGGCGATGCTGGCCGCGTTCGAGGCCAGTGGCGAGCAGCGCTATGTGGAGCGCGCGCTGCAGCTGGCCGACAACATGACCCGCCGCCAGGCGGCCAAGGCCGGCGGGCTGGTCTGGGAGCACTACGATGAGAACTGGGAGATCGACTGGGACTACAACCTGGACGACCCCAAGCACTTGTTCCGCCCGTGGGGCTTCCAACCGGGGCACCAGACCGAGTGGGCCAAGCTGCTGCTGATCCTCGATCGCCACGTGCAGGCCGACTGGCTGGTGCCGACCGCGCAGCACCTGTTCGACGTGGCCGTGGCGCGCAGCTGGGACGAAGCGCGAGGCGGCCTGTACTACGGCTTCGCACCGGAATCGCGCCGGCAGCCGGGCATGGATGGCGCGCCGATTGGCGGCGACAGCTTCGTCTGCGACGACGACAAGTACTTCTGGGTGCAGGCCGAAACGCTGGCTACTGCCGCGCTGATGGCCAAGCGCACCGGTGATGACCGCTACTGGCAGTGGTACGAGCGCATCTGGGCGTATTCGTGGGAACACTTCGTCGATCACCAGTACGGCGCCTGGTTCCGCATCCTCGATGCCGACAACCGCAAGTACAGCGACGAGAAGAGCCCGGCCGGCAAGGTGGATTACCACACCATGGGCGCGTGCTACGAAGTGTTGAACGTGGTGCGTTGAGGCGCGTGTCGCCATACGCATGATGAATCGGAATCAGTAGCGCCGGGCCACGCCCGGCGGAAGAACAGGAGCTCCGCGTGCATCGTCTTTCCCTCGTTGTCCGTCTGCTCCTGCTGCTGGTCGCAACGTCGGCCTTCCCGGCAACTGCAGCGCCGCTGCAGGCACAGTGGGAGTTCCGCATGCTGCCCGGCGACGCGCAGGGCGCAGCTCATCCAGGCCTGCAGCAATGGCGTGCGGCGACGGTGCCGGGCAGCGTGCACACCGACCTGCTGGCGCATGCGCTGATCCGCGACCCGTACGTGGGTGCGCCCGAAGCGGAGCTGCAATGGATCGGCCTGGCGGCCTGGGAGTACCGCGCGCGCTTCGACGTGGACGCGGCGATGCTGGCCAAGCCCAATGCCGAACTGCGCTTCGACGGGCTGGACACTTATGCCGAAGTCAGCCTCAACGGCAAGCCGCTGCTGCGCGCGGACAACGCGCACCGGACCTGGCGCGCGCGCGTGGAAGGGCACCTGCGCGCCAGGGGCAATGAACTGCAGATCGTGTTCCGTTCGCCAATCCGCACCCTGTTGCCGGGCGTGGAGGCAATGCCACACAAGATCGCTGGCAACTATCCTTCGCCCTATGGGGACGAGCCGAAGGACGCGATGGTCGGCAACTTCGCGCGCAAGCCGGCCTACCACTTCGGCTGGGACTGGGGCCCGCGTTATGTCACCGCCGGGGTCTGGCGCGGGGTCGACCTGCAGGCCTGGGATACGCACCGCCTGACCAGTCTTGCCGTGCGCACCGATGCATTGAGCGCGGAGCAGGCGAAGCTGGCGGTGCTGCTGCAGGTGGAGCAGGGCAGCGCCACCGGTTCTGCGGTCGTCAATGTGGAAGTCCGCGATCCGCAGGGTCGCAGCGTGGCCCAGCAGCAGCGCACCGTACTGCTGAAGCCCGGGCAGAACAGTGTTGAACTACCGATTGAACTGGCGGAACCGAAGCGGTGGTGGCCGGTCGGCCATGGTGCGCAGGATCGCTATACCGTGCAGGCGCGCCTGGATGGCGGTGCCGACGCAACGCTGGTGCGCGAGCAGCGCATCGGCCTGCGCACGGTCGAACTGCGCCGCGAAGAGGACGGCAAGGGCGGGCAGGGCTTCGCCTTCGTCATCAATGGCGTGCCGATCTTCGCCAAGGGCGCCAACGTTATTCCGTTCGATGCCTTCCCCGCACGCGTCGACGCAGCACGTCTGCGCCAGGTGCTGACCGCCGCGCGCGACGCCAACATGAACATGCTGCGCAACTGGGGCGGTGGCTACTACGAGGACGACGCGTTCTTCGACATCGCCGACGAACTGGGCCTGCTGGTCTGGCAGGACTTCATGTTCGGCGGCGGCATGCAGCCGGGCTACGATCCGGCCTTCCGTGCCAGCGTGGTGGCCGAGGCGCGCGACAACGTGCGTCGGCTGCGCCATCACCCCAGCATCGTGCTGTGGTGTGGCAACAACGAGGAAGAAACCGCCTGGAAGGACTGGGGTCACGGCCGCGACCTGAAGGCGGCCGACCCGGCATTTGCGGTGAAGGTCTGGCAGGGCTATGTCGACCTGTTCGGCAACGACCTGCGCCAGGTAGTGGGCGAGGAAGGACTGGGCGTACCGTACTGGTCCAGTTCGCCCAGCAACGATCTGGACGAGAAGGCCAACGATTCCACCCGCGGCGACAAGCACTACTGGCAGGTCTGGGGCAATCCGGCGCTGCCGGTGCAGGCCTACCTGCGTGAGACGCCGCGCTTCATGTCCGAGTACGGGCTGCAGGCGTGGCCGTCGGTGGCGACGGTGGACCAGATCGCCACCCGCGCCGAACAGCGCATCGACAGCCCGGTGATCCGCGCGCACCAGAAATTCATGGCCGGCGAGGGCAACAGCCGCCTGCTGCACTACATCGAACTGGGTTACGGCACGCCGAAGGACTTCGAGGACTTCGTCTACCTCAGCCAGGTCATGCAGGCCGATGGCATCGCACTGGCGGCGCTGCATCATCGCGCCTCCCGGCCATACACGATGGGTTCGCTGTACTGGCAGCTCAACGATGTCTGGCCGGGCGCCTCGTGGTCCAGCGTGGATTATTTCGGCCGCTGGAAGGCGCTGCACTTCGCCGCGCGGCGTTTCTTCGCGCCGGTCACGGTAGCCGCGCTGCGCGATGAGGGCAGCACGCGGGTGCGCCTGATCAATGACGGTGCGGCGCTGGATGCACGTTGGCGGCTGCGGGTGATGGACGTGGAAGGGAAGGTGCTGCGCCGTCGCGAGGATGCGGTGACGCTGGCGGCGTCGGGTGTGACCTCGATCGGTGATTTCCGCGATGCCGAATTGTTGTCCGGTGCCGACCCGAAGCGCACGGTGGCCGTGTTCGAGCTGCTGCAGAACGGGGCGGTGAGCGCGCGGCAGGTGGTCGGATTCGTCGAAGCCAAGGACCAGGTGTTGCCGCGGCAGAAGCTCAAGGCCACGTTGTCCATCGAAGGCGACCACTATCGACTGCGGCTGGAAAGCGCGGCTTACGTGCGCGCGACGTGGATCGATTTCGGTGCGCTGGACGTGCAGGTCGAAGACAACCTGCTGGATCTGCTGCCGGGCGAAACCCGCGATATCGCGGTGCGCGGCCCGGTGGATCTGGTTACCCTGCGCGAGGCGCTGAAGGTGAAGACACTCAACGAGCGTTGAGGGATATCCCGCTTTGGTAGGTGCCAACCTTGGTTGGCACACCAGGAGCTTGCCAACCAAGGTTGGCCTCTACCATTTTGCTTACAGCTGGATCTGCTGGAAATTCTCGACCCGCTCGTGGCCGTTGGCGGCCTGGCCGGTACGCGGCATCGGGTAGTCATCCAGGCGGTCGATCAGCCGGGTCTGCAGGCCGGCTTCGCGGGCAGCATCCAGTTCTTCGACCACATCGGACAGGAACAGGATCTCGCCGGCCGGCACGCCGATGGCCTGCACGATGCGGCGGTAGCTGTCGGCCTCACGCTTGCCACCCATCTCGGTATCGAACCAGCCCGACACCAGCGGGCTGAGGTCACCGGCATCGCTGAAGCCGAAGAACAGCTTCTGTGCCGGCACCGAGCCGGAGGAGTACACGTACAGCGGCAGGCCGGAGGCATGCCAGCCCTTCAGCACCGGTGCCACTTCCGGGTAGAAGTGCGCGGTGTAGTCGCCGCGACGGTAGCCCTCATCCCAGATCAGCCCCTGCAGCGCCTTCAGTGCGGTGTGCTTGCGGTCCTGGTCAATCCAGCCCTGCAGCGTCTCGGCCACCAGGCTGTCCTGGCAGGCGCCGCCGATCTCGGTAGCCACCGCGTCCAGCCAGCGGCGGACCTCCGGCTGCTGGCCATGTTCGGCGACGAACGCGGGCAAGGCCTTGCGGGCATAGGGGAACAGCACGTTCTTGACGAACGAGATGCTGCTGGTGGTGCCTTCGATGTCGGTCAGGATGACGCGGGGCTGCATGGATCAGGACGCCTGGGTAGGTACGTAACGGGGGAACTTCTGCGCGATGTCGGTGCCGGTGAAATGACCCACCCAGCCGTCCGGCTCGGTGAAGAAGCGGATCGCCACGAAGCTCGGTTCATCGCCCATGTCGAACCAGTGGGTGGTGCCATCGGGCACGGCGATCAGGTCGTCCTTCACGCACTCGATCTCATAGACCTTGTCACCCACGTGCAGGGTGAACAGGCCCGAGCCTGCGACGAAGAAGCGCACCTCGTCTTCCTTGTGGAAGTGCTCGTCGAGGAACTTCTTGCGCAGCTCGGCGCGGTTCGGGTTGTCCGGGGCGATCGAGGCCACGTCCACGCTCTTGAAGCCGCGCTCGGCGACCAGGCGGTCGATGTCCGCACGGTAGGCGGCGAACACTTCCTCCTGGCTGGCGCCCGGCGCGACTGGCGCGGTGGCCTGCCAGCGCTCGAAGGTGACGCCGATCTTCTGCAGCTCGGCAGCGATGACCGCGCCGTCCTGGGTGTCCAGCAGCGGCGATTCGGGGCGGGTGTCGTCGTAGATGCGCAGTCGGCTCATGGCGGCAGCTTGAACGTCTCGGGGGGAAGACAGGGTAGCAGGGTGGGGGCGAGGCGCAGATTCCGGATCGGCATCTGCACCTGCGCGCGGGCTCAGCCGCGCAGCTTGCGCAGCTCGAGCTCGCAGTGGAACAGGAATTCGAAGGCTTCCAGGTGCCGGCGCGCCTCGGCCATGTCACGGCCCCAGGCATACAGGCCGTGGCCGTCGATCAGGTAACCCCACAGGTTCTGCCGGTCGAGCAGGTCGTCGACCTGCGCCGAGAGCACGTTCATGTCCTGGGTGTTGGCGAACACCGGCACGTCGATGGCCATTTCATGGGTGCTGTTGCCGGCGAAGGCCTTCAGCAGCTCGTAGCCTTCCAGGCGGATATGGCCCTGCGGCGCGTACAGGCGCGAAGCGATGGTCTGCACCGGCGAATGCGTATGCAGCACACAGCCGATTTCCGGGAAGCGGCGGTACAGCTGGGTGTGCAGCAGGGTCTCGGCGGACGGGCGCAGCGGGCGACCGACGGCCAGGCCGTCGAAGTCCACCACCATGATGTCGTCCTCGATCAGCCGGCCCTTGTCCTTGCCGGACACGGTGATCGCGGCGTGGCGGTCATCCAGGCGGTGGGAGAAATTGCTGCTGGTGGCCGGGGTCCAGCCGGCGTGCGCCAGTTCGCGGACGTTGTCGATCAGCAGCTGGGCCAGTTCGCTCAGGCGCGCGGTGTCGTACGGGAAGGTGGGGGCGTTCATGCCGGCGATTTTACTGGATTCGGCCAACGGCTGAGCCCCTCGTGGCGGGTCGTGTAGAGCGGTTCATGGGCGGGGCGGGGCGGGTGGGCCGTGCAGGGGACGCTGCAAGTACGTCCCTGTAAGCTCGATGGCGCCATACATGGCGCCAACGCCCCTGCACCGCCCACCCACCCCCATCGGACACGTTACGGCGTGCCGCCAGCCCC
>NZ_JBMRGJ010000015.1:0-96254 GCF_049384325.1 Stenotrophomonas sp. CASM114
GATCCCTGCAGTTGCCGGCCAGCGGCCGGCACTACCGGATCACATCCGTGCGTAGCGCCGGGCCATGCCCGGCGGACGCGGGATGGGCGATTACCGGAACACCACCGTGCGATGCCCGTTGAGCAGGATGCGGTGCTCCACATGGCGGCGCACGGCGCGTGCCAGCACCAGCGATTCGGTATCGCTGCCCAGCCGCACCAGTTCGCGCGGTGCCATCGCATGGTCAACGCGGGCCACGTCCTGTTCGATGATCGGTCCTTCGTCCAGATCCTCGGTGACGTAGTGCGCGGTGGCGCCGATGATCTTGACCCCGCGCGCGTGCGCCTGGTGGTACGGCTGCGCGCCCTTGAAGCTGGGCAGGAAGCTGTGATGGATGTTGATCGCACGCCCGGCCAGCGCGCGGCACAGCGTGGGTGACAGGATCTGCATGTAGCGCGCCAGCACCACCAGGTCGATGCGCTCGCGCTCGACCAGGTCGATGATCTGCTGCTCCTGCACCGCACGCGTATCGGCGGTCACCGGCAGGTGGTGGAACGGTACCTGGTAGGACGCGGCCAATGGCGCGAAGTCGGCGTGGTTGGAGGCCACCGCGGCAATGTCGACCTTCAGCTGGCCGCTGTGGGCGCGGAACAGCAGGTCGTTGAGGCAGTGCCCCTGCTTGCTGACCAGCACCAGCAGGCGTGCCCGGCGGCGGCCATCATGCAGCTGCCAGTCCATGCCGAAGCCTTCGGCAAGCGTGGCCATCGCGGCGTGCACGGTCTCCAGCGGCAGGCCGGCGTCACGGTCGAAATGCACGCGCAGGAAGAAGCGGCCGCTTTCCTCATCGCCGAACTGCTGGGCGTCGAGGATGTTGCAGCCGTGGTCGAACAGCAGGCCGGACACGCGATAGACGATGCCGGTACGGTCGGGGCAGGACAGGGTGAGGATGGAATCGGGGCGCATCGCCACAGTGTAGGGCAGCTTCCTGCCCAGCAGCCGGATGATCACCGATGCAACCGAACCGCTTGGTTCAGTCCCAAGCGATACTTGGCCATCACCGTGGCAAGCTGGTCGGTCATGAACCTGTTGCAACTGATCCGCAGCTTCACCCGCACCGCAGAGACCGGCAGCATTGCCGCCGCGGCCCGCATCCTTGGCATCAGCGCCACCGCAGTCGGCCAGAACATCAACCGGCTGGAAGCGCATCTGGGCGTACGGCTGCTGAACCGGAGTACGCGCCAGCTGGCGCTCAGCGAGGCCGGCGCGCTGTACCTGGCGCAGGTCCGCCACATCGAGGCCGACCTGGCGCGCGCGCAGGCGATGGTCACCTCCGGTGATATCGAACCGGCCGGGCCGCTGCGCATCGCCAGCAGCAGCGCGTTCGGCCGCCACGTGCTGGCCCCGTTGCTGCCGTCACTGCAGCAACGCTACCCGCAGCTGCAGCTGGAACTGCGGCTGACCGACCGCGCCGTGCAGCATGGTCCAGAGGCGGTGGATGCCAGCATCCGCATCGGCGCGCAGCTGGAAGACGGCGTGGTCGCACGGCAGCTGGCACGCGTGCCGTTCGTGTTCTGCGCCTCGCCGGCCTACCTGAAGGCCCATGGCACCCCGCAGGAACCATCGGATCTGGGCAGCCATCGCGGGCTGCTGCACCGCTTCCCCACCGATGGCCGGCCGTTGCGCTGGGGCCTGCTGAAGGACGGCCAGCGTGTGGACGCCGTGCTACCGCCGAGCATGGTCTGCGATGACATCGATGCGCTGGCGTCGCTGGCGGCGGCCGGTGCCGGCATCACGCGGTTGGCTGCGTTCGTGGCCCAGCCCTACCTGCGCGATGGACGCCTGCAGGCCGTGTTCGGCGCCGACAGCACGTGGCGTCCGGAGCCGATGGAGGTCTATTTCTGCGTCAGCGATCGCCGCGACTTCACCGCCAAGATCCGCGCGCTGTTCGAGCACCTGCAGGCCGGCATGGCGCCGGCCTGGCGGGTGTGAGCCTCAGCGCGCCTTGAACACGCCGCGCGCATCGCGCGGCTCGCAGCGCAGGTACTGCGGCGCCGGTTCAACGCTGTCGCGCAATGCGGCGGCGGCATGCCACGGCCAGCGCGGGTCGTAGAGGATGCCGCGCGCCAGGGCCACGGCATCGGCGTGGCGATGGCGCAGGATCGATTCGGCCTGCTCCGGTTCGGTGATCATGCCCACGGCGATCACCGGCATGCGCACCTTGGCCTTGATCGCCGCCGCGAACGGCACCTGGTAACCGGGGCCGACGGTGATCTTCTGGCGCTCGTCCAGGCCGCCACTGGAGACATGCAGGAAATTGCAGCCGCGCGCGTCCAGCACCTGGGCCAGTGCTTCGCTCTGCACCAGGTCCCAGCCACCCTCGACCCAATCGCTGGCGGAAATGCGCACGCCCACGGCGACCTTGTCGGACACCGCCGCGCGTACCGCGTCGAACACTTCCACCAGCAGGCGCAGGCGGTTCGGCAGCGACCCACCGTAACCATCGGTGCGGCGGTTGCTCAGCGGCGACAGGAACTGGTGCAGCAGGTAACCGTGCGCGGCATGCAGCTCGATCAGCTCGAAACCCAGGCGCTCGGCGCGCACCGCACTGGCAGCGAAGGCGGCGATGACCTCGGCGATGCCGGCCTCGTCCAGTTCCTGCGGTGCCGGATCGGCGGCATGGAACGGCAGCGGCGACGGCGCCACGGTGACCCAGCCACGCGCATCGCCGGCCGGCAACTGGCCACCCCCGTCCCACGGGCGGGCGGTGGATGCCTTGCGGCCGGCATGGCCCAGCTGGATGCCCAGCGGCATCGGCGACCAGCGGCGGACGCTGGCCAGCACCTGTGCCAGCGCGGCCTCGGTGCCGTCATCCCACAGGCCCAGGTCGGCCCAGCTGATGCGGCCGCGCGGCTCGACCGCGGTGGCTTCCAGGATCAACAGGCCGGCGCCGGACTGCGCCAGGTTGCCCAGGTGCATGGCGTGCCAGTCGCTGGCGCGGCCGTCTTCGGCGGAGTACTGGCACATCGGCGCGATGACGATGCGGTTGGACAGGGTCAGGGGGCCGAACGAGATCGGCGAAAACAGCTGGCTCAAGGGGGTGATGAACGACGTAGGGGGTGCGTATTGCACCGCTGCGCGGCTCCTGGATCAACCGTCTGGATGGATCGCTGTTTCGCAGCCGATCATGCCGCCGAGCGCCGAACAGCCCCTTGTAGAGCCGAGCCGACGCTCGGCTCAGCCCGCCACCCAACCGGACAAGGCTTCAGCGCAGTCCCGCTCATCCTTGAACAACAGCAGGTCGTCGGCACGGGTGCGGCCACGGTTCAACGCCGCCACCGGCAACCCTGCCTTCGCCGCCGCCTGCACGAAGCGGAAGCCGGAATAGACCATCAGTGACGACCCCACCACCAGCACCGCATCGGCCTGCTGCAGATGATCGTGCACCGCCGCCACCCGCTCGCGCGGCACGTTCTCGCCGAAGAACACCACGTCCGGCTTCAGCACGCCGCCGCAGTGCGGGCAATCGGGCACCACGAATGTGGAGAAATCGGTCTCCAGGTCGGCGTCGCCATCCGGGGCGATGCCGGCCTCCAGCGCGTCCCAGCCGGGATTGGCGTCCAGCAGCCGCTGCTGGAAATCCTCGCGGCCACTGCGGCGCTCGCAGCCCATGCAGCGCACCAGATCCAGGCGGCCATGCAGGTCGATCACGTTGCGGCTGCCGGCGCGCTGGTGCAGGCCGTCCACGTTCTGGGTCAGCAGCACCTGCAGCTTGCCGCGGCTTTCCAGGGCGGCCAGGGCCTGGTGGGTGCCGTTGGGCCGGGCCAGGCCGAAGCGCGGCCAGCCCAGCAGGCTGCGCGCCCAGTAACGCTGGCGGGTGGTCGCCTCGCCCATGAAGGCCTGGTAGGTCACCGGCGGCGTGCGTTTCCACTGGCCGTCGGCGTCCCGGTAATCGGGTATGCCCGAGGCGGTGCTGCAACCCGCGCCGGTCAGCACGAACAGGCGCTCGGCGCGGTCGATGAAGTCGGTCAGTGGCAGGGTCATGGCTGCCAGATGGGGGCGCCGCAGCGCCCCCGCAAGCACCGGTTCAGCCGCTGGTCTCAGGCGGCCGGCAGCGGCGGCACCGCGATCGGGTGGCCTTCCTCGTCCAGCGCGATCATCACGAAGTGGCCGCGGGTGCACAGCTTGCGCTCGCCGCTGTGCAGGTCCTCGGCGACCAGTTCCACCTCGACCTTCATCGAGCTGCGGCCGACTTCGACGATGCGGCCGATGGTTTCCACCATCTGGCCGATGCGGATCGGCAGCTTGAAGTCGACCTGGTCGCTGCGCGCGGTCACCACGGTGCGGCGCGAATAGCGGGCGGCGGCCAGGAACGCGGCCTTGTCCATCCATGCCAATGCCTGGCCACCGAACAGGGTGCCCAGGTGGTTGGTGTGGTTGGGGAAGACGATTTCAGCCATGCGCACTTCGGTGGGCGGCACGGTCTCGGGGATCGGGGTCATGGGGGTGCTTCGGTGTGGGGTGCTGCGGATTCTAAGCGACCGGCGTGATGGCCATCGGCATGCACGTGCAACGGTCACCCGGCAGCGGTGCCTGCGCAGGCCGCGCCTGCGGCAGGCGTTACACTGCGCCACGCCCACTGCCAGGACTGCCCATGCCCGCCACTTCCGACCTGCTGGCCTTCGCGCTGGTTTCGCTGGCCATGGTGCTCACGCCCGGGCCGAACATGATCTACGTCATCTCGCGCTCGATCTGCCAGGGGCCGATGGCTGGCCTGATCTCGCTGGGCGGGGTGGCGCTGGGCTTTGTGTTCTACATGCTGTGTGCGGCACTGGGCATCACCGCCCTGCTGATGACCGTGCCGTTCGCCTACGACGCGCTGCGCATCGGCGGCGCGCTGTACCTGCTGTACCTGGCCTGGCAGGCGCTCAGGCCCGGCGGCCGTTCGCCGTTCGCCGTGCGTGACCTGCCGCAGGACAGCCCGCGCAAGCTGTTCACGATGGGCTTCCTGACCAATCTGCTGAACCCGAAGGTGGCGGTGATGTACCTGTCGCTGCTGCCACAGTTCCTGCACCCGGACGGCGAAGGCAGCGTGCTGATGCAGTCGATCGTGCTGGGCTCCACCCAGATCCTGGTCAGCGTCAGCGTGAACGGCATGATCGCGCTGACCGCCGGCAGCATCGCCGGCTTCCTGGCCGCGCGCCCCACCTGGCAGATGGTGCAGCGCTGGCTGATGGGCACGGTGCTGGCCGGGCTGGCGGTGCGCATGGCGGTGGAAGGGCGGCGCTGATTGTAGAGTCGAGCCATGCTCGACTTTCTTGCGAGCAGCAGTCGAGCGTGGCTCGACGCTACGGAAACAAAAAACCCCGGCATTGGCCGGGGTTCTTCGTTGCGACAGGCCTGGCCGGTTCGATCAGAAGTTCATGTCGAAGGCGACTTCGCCCTGAACGCCGACCTGGTAGGCCGAGACGCGGCGTTCGAAGAAGTTGGTCAGCTCCTGCACGTCCTGCAGTTCCATGAACGGCAGCGGGTTGCGCACGTTGTACTTCTTTTCCATGCCCAGCTTGGCGAAGTGCTGGTCGGCGCAGTGCTGCAGGTACTGGCGCATGTCGCGGGTCGAGATGCCGGCCACGCCGCCGGACAGCACGTCCTCGGCGAACTGCACTTCGCATTCGATGGCTTCGGCCAGCATGTCGTAGACCTGCTGCTTCATCTCGTCGTCGAACAGGTCTGGCTCTTCCTCACGCACCACGCGCACCGACTCGAACGCAAACTCCATGTGCGCGCTCTCGTCGCGGAACACCCAGTTGGTGCCCGAGGCCAGGCCCGGCAGCAGGCCGCGCGAACGGAAGTAGTACACGTAGGCGAACGCAGCGAAGAAGAACAGGCCTTCGATGCAGGCGGCAAAGCAGATCTGGTTGAGCAGGAACTGGCGGCGCTGTTCGCGGGTCTCGATGCGGGTCAGGTCCTGGATCGAGTCGATCCACTTGAAGCAGAAATCGGCCTTCTTCTTGATCGAGTCGATGTTCTCCACCGCCGAGAACGCCTTGGCGCGCTCTTCCGGATCCGGCAGGTAGTTGTCCAGCAGGGTCAGGTAGAACTGCACGTGCAGTGCTTCCTCATACAGCTGGCGCGACAGGTACATGCGCGCTTCGGGCGCATTCAAGTGCTGGTACAGGTTCAGCACCAGGTTGTTGGACACGATCGAATCGCCGGTGGCGAAGAACGCGACCAGGCGGTGGATCAGGTGGCGCTCACCCGGCGACATCTTGCTGTGCAGGTCGGTGATGTCGATCTGGAAGTTGATCTCTTCCACCGTCCAGGTGTTCTTGATCGCATTCCGGTACATGTCATAGAACTGCGGGTAGCGCATCGGGCGCAGGGTCAGTTCAAAACCGGGATCGAGCAGCATCTGCTTGGGGGTGGTTGATGTCATTTCTATATCTCGTCAATTTCTGCCGGGCCAAGGTGGCCCGGCGAATGGTCCAATACTAGTCGAAACTACGCTGCAGCTGATCCGCTGAACCACCGGATCGCAATTTCCTCGCACGCCGCCTGAATGTCCTTCATCTTCCGGACATGAGCTTTAGGCGCAACGGTCACGGACGCTGTCGGCACGTCAACGACGTAACACTTGCGGTGATCCACATGCGAATTGCCTTGCTCGAGCTGCATGTAAACGCGCATGGCGGTGGCAACGTACTCCGCGCCGGCTGAGGTCAAAGGCGAAGTTTTAGGGAAATGAAGTTTGAGAGCTCCTTCAATCTCGCCAGTCAACCAGTTCCGCAGATAGATATCAGGCCGTACAGATACATACACACCTGCGATCGTCATGCCTTGGGAGATCGTGCCGGGCATCGACACGGCAACGCAATTGCCCAGATCAATTTGATCGACAGCCTGAATGAAGCTCTCAATAGCATCGGCGGAGGCGATTCGATCATTGATAGCAAACTCAGATCCCTCTTTACTCTTGCGAAGCTGAGAAGCCAGTGACAACAACCCGGTACGATCACTCATGCCCGAGACGATGAAATCAACAATCGCCTCTCGTGCATCCTTGTAGCGTGCAGCAATAAAAGGCTGCGGTGTCTGCTGATCTGAAACAATACGTTTACGTCGCGAGGGGGTCGGCGCCGTCATGTATTCGCCAAGCTTGTTCAAACTGATTCGAGGGTCTTGCATTAGCTAACTCCTTGGAATCGTACTGAGACTGTTTGCACAATCAATGACTAAGCTCTCTAGAAGGGCTGGGCTACCTGAAGTAGCCCAGCCAGTTCTTGCTATCGAGCCTTATTCGACTGTGACACCAAGCTGGCTGCCAACGTACGCGTGGTGGCAGACGATCGCTCGTTGTTCAGTGCGCGGCCCGCACGCTCTTCCATTCGAGCCCCGGTCTGACTGGCAGTCCCACGCTGAGCCAATACCGAGCCTGCGAGAGATCGCTCAAGCCCAGACGAGCTTCCATTGTTGAGAGTACGTGCCGCCAGCGAGGCAGCCGAAGCGGAGCTAGTTTTAGTATTTCTACTCATGATCAAGCCTCTTAACGGTTCAGGGGGCTTGGTCTCGAATCTTGATCTGCATCTAACCTTTTCCAATTGCAGAAAAGGTATAGTTGGCGCACTTCCTAGACGAAGTAGCAGAGCAAGAACACCCTGACCAAGCGTTGGATGTTTTGTGAAGCATCAGAAGGGCCCCGAGCTGTAACTCGGGGCCCTTCTTTTTTACTGGCAGGCCTCGCAGGCTTCCGGGTTTTCCAGCGAGCAGGCGATGGCTTCGTCCGGGCTGAACACCTTGGCCGGGGCCGCAGCGCTGACCGTGGTCTTGGCGATCTTGGTGGCCGGGCGCGAACGCAGGTAGTAGGTGGTCTTGATGCCCTGCTTCCAGGCGTACATGTACATGGAGGACATCGCGCCGATGTTCGGGCTTTCCATGAACAGGTTGAGCGAGGCCGACTGGTCGATGAAGGCGCCACGTTCGGCGGCCATGTCGATCAGCGAACGCATCGGCAGTTCCCACGCGGTGCGATAGACCTCGCGCAGCGTTTCCGGGATCTGTGGCAGACCCGCGATGGAGCCTTCGGCCAGCTTGATGGCATCGCGCATTTCCGGCGTCCACAGGCCCAGCTTCTTCAGCTCGTTCACCAGGTAACGGTTGACCTGCAGGAAGTCACCGGACAGGGTCTCGCGCTTGAACAGGTTGGACACCTGCGGCTCGACGCACTCGTAGCAGCCGGCGATCGAGGCGATGGTCGCGGTCGGGGCGATCGCGATCATCAGCGAGTTGCGCAGGCCGTGTTCCTTGATGCGGGCGCGCAGGGCATCCCAGCGCGCGGTGTCTTCCGGCACCACGTTCCAGGCGTCGAACTGCAGTTCGCCACCGGCGGCACGGGTGTCGTTGAACGACGGGTGCTTGCCACGTTCCTGGGCCAGCTCGCAGGAGGTTTCCAGCGCGTGGAAGTAGATCGCTTCGGCAATCTTCTTCGACAGGGCGCGGGCTTCGGCGCTGTCGAACGGCAGGCGCTTGCGGAAGAACACGTCCTGCAGGCCCATGCAGCCCAGGCCGACCGGACGCCAGCGCAGGTTGGCGCGGCGGGCGGTCTCGATCGGGTAGAAGTTCAGGTCGATGACGCGGTCGAGCTGGCGCACGGCCAGGCGAACGGTCTCGGCCAGCTTCTCGAAGTCGAACTCGTTGTGCTCGTCGAAGTGGTTGCCCAGGTTGATCGAACCCAGGTTGCACACGGCGGTTTCATCGTTGGAGGTGACCTCCAGGATTTCCGTGCACAGGTTGGACAGGTGGATCACGTTGCCCGGACGCAGGGTCTGGTTGCTGGCGCGGTTGCACTTGTCCTTGAAGGTCATCCAGCCGTTGCCGGTCTCGGCCAGGGTACGCATCATGCGGGCATACAGCTTGCGCGCGGAGATGGTGCGGTTGGCCTTGCCCTGGGCTTCGGCCTGCAGGTAGGCCTGCTCGAAGGCTTCGCCGAACAGGTCGGTGAACTCCGGCACGACGCGCGGATCGAACAGCGACCATTCCTGGTCGGCTTCGACGCGCTTCATGAACAGGTCCGGCACCCAGTTGGCCAGGTTCAGGTTGTGCGCACGACGGGCTTCGTCACCGGTGTTGTCGCGCAGCTCGAGGAAGTCCTCGATGTCGGCGTGCCAGGTTTCCAGGTACACGCAGGCCGCGCCCTTGCGCTTGCCGCCCTGGTTCACTGCGGCCACCGACGAATCCATGGTCTTCAGCCACGGCACGATGCCGTTGGAATGGCCATTGGTCGACTTGATCAGCGAACCACGCGAACGCACGCGAGTGTAGCTGACGCCGATGCCGCCGGAGAACTTTGACAGCTGGGCGATGTCGCCGTACTTGGAATAGATCGATTCCAGCGAGTCCTGCGGCGAGTCCAGCAGGAAGCACGAGGACAGCTGCTCGTGGGTGGTGCCGGAATTGAACAGGGTCGGGCTGGACGGCAGGTAGTCCAGGTTGCCCATGCGCTTGTACAGCGCCAGGGTCTCGGACACGTCCTCGCTCAGCGCGCTGGCGATGCGCAGGAAGAACTGCTGCGGGGTCTCGATCACCTTGCGGGTGTGCGGGTGGCGCAGCAGGTAACGGTCGTACAGGGTACGCAGGCCGAAGTAATCGAAGTTCAGGTCCAGCGAGATGTCGATGGCATCGTTGAGCTTGCGTGCGTTGGTCTGCACGAAGTTCAGCAGGCGGTCGTTGATCAGGCCGACTTCATGGCCACGGCTGACCGACTGCGAGAAGGCGTAGATTTCCTGGCCCGAGACTTCCTTGGCGATGTAGTTGGCCAGCAGGCGCGCGGCGAGACGGCCGTACTCGGGCTCTTCACCGATCAGCAGGGCGGCGGTGCGGATGGACAGTTCGTCCAGCTCGCGGGTGGTGGCACCGTTGTACAGGCCGGAAATGGTGCGGGTGGCCACGCGCATCGGATCCACGGCGTGCAGGCCTTCGGAGGAACGCTGCACCGCACGCACGATCTTGTTCAGGTCCACCAGTTCGGTGGTCCCATTGCGCTTGGTCACACTCATCGCGTTGGCCGTCGGCGGCGACGTCAACAGGAATTCGCTTTCCTTCTCGATGGTGGCGCTGGATTCGGTGCTCACGGCGTGTGTCCTCTTGGCGTGATTTGGGGGTGCTCGATGCATCGGGTGACGCGGCCCGGGACATGACAGCCCAGGATGGCAGGACGGCGTCGCAGGGGATGAGACCCTGCGCCTGCCACTGCCGTTGACGATCGCGGATGGGTACCCCGGGGCAACCCCTGGAATGGGGGTTGCTGCGACCGACGGCCACAAGATAGTGGGGGTAATGGGGTCCGTCAACGCCAAATGTAGTGAAATTCGGCAATCCCTTGCGCCGCAAGGATCGTGCCATCGGCGCCCTGATCAGACGCTTCAGACCTGCCGGAACGGGCTGCGCAGTCAAGTCCGAAAGGCGTCATTGCGGTGGCACAACGCACCGCGAAAACGGAACAATGACAGCTTCACATGACAGTGATGAAACTGGCTAGGGACAACCCTGTGGATAGGTGGTGGGCAGCCGGTGGGAAAGCCGGTATGGCCGGACGAATCGCCATCGCGCAGTGACTTTCGGCGGGTGACGGCGCCTGCCGAACGCGGGATGCTGGGGTCCTGCAATGACCGGAAAGGATTCCACCATGCGCCTGTCAGCACCCGCCTTGGCCCTGCTGGCTGCTGTGGTCACCGTACCTGCAATTGCCGCTGACACCCCGAAGCTGCGCGCGGACCAGTGCGGTATCCACACCGACTATGACGTGCTGGTGGACAGCGGTGGCATCTGGCTGCGGCATGGCCCGCAGGCACCGCACGAGGTGGTGTTCCACGATGGCGTGCTGAGCCTGGACGACACGGTCGTGCCGGTCAGCGAGGCCGACGCGGCCCGCCTTCGGCAGATGGAGGCCGGGGCACGGCAGCTGATGCCGGCCGCCACGGCGCTGGCCCATGAAGTGAGCGGACTGAGCTTCGACGTGCTCGACGGGGTCTATGAAAGCCTCACCGGTACCGCCAACAGCCGCAAGGTCCGGCGCCTGCGCCGGCAGGCCGATGACTGGATCGGCGGCACGCTGGGCAAGGGCTACTGGGAACAGGCTGTGTTCGGGCCAGGCTTCGAGGCCAAGGTGCAGGACATGGCCGAGTCGCTGTCCGCCTCCATCGCCCGCAGCATGCTGTGGCAGATCTTCACCGGACGCAGCGATGCGATGGAGGCACGCGCCGACCGTCTGGACGCGCAGATGGAACAGCAGCTGGAAGGCCGCGCCGAACGCATCGAGGCCCAAGCACAGTCGCTGTGCCCGCTGGTGCAGTCGCTGGCCGACACCCATGACGCGCTGGAAGTGCGCTACCAAGGCCAACCGCTGCGGCTGCTGGAGCGCAGCGAGAGCGTACGGGTGGAGCACGGCGATGGCTCGGGCCTGCAGGTGTCGGCCGGGCCGGATGAGCGGCCGCGTGGGAATGCGGTGGCGCCTTCCCGATAGCTGCGCGGCGCTGCTGTAGAGCCGAGCCCATGCTCGGCTCCCTTTCGGCACATCATCCAGAAGCAGCCGAGCGTGGGCTCGGCTCTACAGTAAACCGCCCTCACGCCCGGTGCGGGGTACCCAGGTACTCGGCGCTCTGCATCTCGATCAGGCGCGAGGCGGTGCGTTCGAACGCGCCCTGCAGGCGCTGGCCGGTGTACAGCTCGATCGGCGAGGTGCTGGCGGTGCAGACCAGGTTGACGTGGCGGTCGTACAGCTCGTCGATCAGGTTGACGAAGCGGCGCGCGGCATCCTCATTCAAGCGGTCGAAGGCGGGAATGCCGCCCAGCAGCACCGTGTTGAACTCGTGCGCGATCTCGATGTAATCCGAGGGCCCGCGCGGGCCTTCGCACAGCGCGGCGAAATCGAACCAGGCAATGCTCTTGCCACGGCCGCGTACCGGGATCTTGCGGCCCTCGATCTCGATGTTGCCGGCCTTGGCCGGCTGGCCGCCACTCAACTCGTTCCAGCGCGTGGCCAGCCACTCATCGCTGTCGGCCGCCAGCGGTGCGCGGTATACCGGCGAGCGGGTCAGCGCGCGCATCCGGTAATCCTCGGTACCTTCGGCGTACAGCTCCACGCAGAAGCGCTGCAGCAGGCCGATGGCCGGCAGGAAGCTCTCGCGCTGCAGGCCGTTGAGGTACAGGTTCTCCACTGCGGTGTTGGAGGTGGTGACCAGGGTCACGCCCTCGGCGAACAGGCGCTCCAGCAGCCGCGCCAGCAGCATCGCATCGCCGATGTCGGTGACGAAGAACTCGTCCAGCACCAGCACGCGCAGGTTGCTGCGCCATTCCTGGGCGATCTTCGCCAGCGGGTCGCTCTGGCCCTGGTGCTCGCGCAGGCGCTCATGGACGCTGCGCATGAAGCGGTGGAAATGGGTGCGGTACTTCTGCTTGATCGGCAGCCCGTCGTAGAACAGGTCGACCAGGAAGGTCTTGCCACGACCGACGCCGCCCCAGAAGTACAGGCCCTTGATCGGCTCGGGCTTCTTCCAGAACGAAGACAGGCGGTCCAGCCAGCCATCCTCGGCACTGTCCAGCAGGCCCAGGTGGATGCGGTCCAGCTCGGCCAGCGCCGCATGCTGGGCCGGGTCGTTCTGCCAGTCGCCACGGGCAACCCCTTCCGCATACCGCTGCGACGGGGTCAGCTCGGGTGCACTCATGCCGCCGCGCCCAGCCAGTGCTTGACGCCGTGGGTCAGCGCGCCGCGCAGGTCGATCAGCTTGCGGTGGAAGAAGTGGCTGGTCTCGGGCATGCGTACCAGCTCATGCGGGGCGTCCAGCGTGTCCAGCCACTGGTAGACGACCTGCGGGTCGACGATCTCGTCCTGCTCGCCCTGGATCACCAGCCAGCGCGCCGGCGGCGCGATGCCGTCGAAATCCCAGCGACCGGCCGGCGGCGCGATCGAGATCAGCGCTTCCGGCTGCAGCGTGGCGGCGGCCTTCAGCGACACGAACGCGCCGAAGCTGAAACCGGCCAGCCACAGGCGGTCGTCCGGGCGCTGGCTGCGCACCCAGGCCGCGACGGCCTTCAGGTCATCCTGCTCGCCCACGCCGCCATCGAAGGTGCCAGCCGAACCACCCACGCTGCGGAAGTTGAAGCGCACCGTGGCGATGCCCAGCTCGCGCAGGGTGGAGGCGGTCATGGTGACCACCTTGTTGTGCAGGGTGCCACCTTCGGTGGACAGCGGATGGCAGACGATGGCCACGATCGGCTGCACCGGCACATCGGCCTTGGGCAGGTCGACGACCACTTCCAGCGGGCCGGCCGGGCCGTCCAGTTCGAGGCAGGCGGTTTCGCCGGGGGCAACGGGGAACAAGGGCTTGTGCATGGCACCATGATACCGTCCCCCGCCCCTGCCCTGTGCCCGCCCCATGCTCTATCTGTCACTGGCCGTGATCTGCAGTGTGCTGGTTTCGGTGTTGTTGAAGGTGGCCGCACGCCGCCAGCTGGATGTTGCGCAGATGGTCACCTGGAACTATCTGGTGGCGGCAACGCTCACCGCCGTGGTGCTGCAGCCACCGCTGGATGCGCTGCGCGCGCCGCATGCGCCGTGGCTGTCACTGCTGGCGCTGGCGGTGGTGCTGCCCTCGATCTTCCTGGTACTGGGCCGCGCGGTGGCGGTGGCCGGCATCGTCCGCAGCGACGTGGCGCAGCGGCTGTCGTTGCTGCTTTCCCTGGCCGCCGCCTTCCTGTGCTTCGGCCAGACCGCAACGCCCTGGAAACTGGCCGGCCTGGGCCTGGGCCTGCTGGCGATGGTGGCCATCAGCCTGCGCCCGCGCGGCCCGGCGGTGGCGTCCTCACCCGGCGGCTGGGGCTGGCTGCTGGGCGTATGGGCCGGATTCGCAGTGGTGGACGTGCTGCTCAAGCAGGTGGCGCTGTCCGGCACGCCGTCGATGGCGGCGGTGCTGGCCAGTTTCAGCGTCGCCTTCGTGCTGATGCTGGCAATGCAGCTGTGGCGGCATGTCAGTGGCCGCAGCCGACTGGCCTGGCGCAACCTCGGCGCGGGTGCACTGCTGGGCCTGCTCAATGGCGGCAACATCCTGTTCTATGTGCATGCGCACCAGGCGATGCCAGAGAGCCCGGCCACCGTGTTCGCCGGCATGAACATCGGCGTGGTGGTGCTGGGCGCGCTGGTAGGCATGTTCGTCTTCGGCGAGGCCACCACGAAGTGGAACCGCGCGGGACTGGCGCTGGCGGTGCTGGCGATCGGGATGATCGCCTGGGGGTGAGCGATACCCGGGGTCGGATCCCATTCCCACGGAATGGGCTCTGACCCCTACGCCTCAGACCCCGCGATGCCTTGGGTCAGAGCCCATTCCGTGGGAATGGGATCCGACCCCGGCCTGGCGCGTTACTTGTCGAAGCCCAGCAGCAGCGGGTCGTGGTCGGAGCTGCGCCACGGGCCCTGCACGTTGCGGCCCTGGTAGCCGCTGGCGTCCTGCTCGTCGGCGTTGCTGTGCCATTCGGCGGCACCGCGCAGGCGCCTGGCCATGCCCGGGTTCAGCAGCGCGTGGTCGAGACGGCCGGTGTAGCCGTTGTAGACGTAGCTGTAGGGATGCTCGACCTTGGCCACCTTGAACGCGTCCTGCCAGCCCAGATCATGCAGGGCGCGGATCGGGTCTTCCATCGCGTAGGCATTGAAGTCACCCAGCAGCACCGCGTCCCTGGCGCCGGTACCGGTCGGATCGGTCTGCAGCCAGGCGTGCAGCTGCTGCGCCGACGTCACACGGGTGGCGTTCCAGCAGCCCTGATTGTCGTTGCGATCGGCGTCGGCACCGGCCGCGTCACGGCAACCCTTCGATTTGAAATGGTTGGCAACCACCACAAACGGCGCGCCCTGCTTGCCCTGGAAGGCCTGCGCCAACGGTACGCGGCTGTGCTCGACGAACGGGCCGCCGGTCAGCGTGGCCGGCTTGCCGACCGGCTGCAGGCGCGTGCTGCGATAGATGATGCCGACCCGGATCGGGTTGTCGCCGGGGCCGTTGCCGGCGTCGACGAAGCGCCAGTCGCCCTGCGCGCCGCGGTCGCGGTTGAGCGCATCGACCAGTTCGGCGATGGCCGACTGCGGGCCGTAGCCGTCGTTCTCCAGTTCCATCAGCGCAGCGACATCGGCGCCCAACGCGTTGACCGTGGTGACCAGCTTGGCGAGCTGCGCCTTGTGCTCGTCCAGCGTGCGCGCGCCGCGCAGCGTCGGGAAGCCACCGCCCTGGCCGTCACCATTGAAGAAATTCTCCAGGTTGAAGGCGGCCACGTGCAGGCTTCCCGGCACCGTGGGTACTGCCGGGCGCTTCAGTTCCGGCAGCTTCAGCGCGCCTTCGACCTGCAGGCGCGGATGGCCCTGCGCGTCCACGCGCACGATGCCCTCCACGTTGCGCAGCTGCATGCCGGTGCGCAGCACCGGGTTGCCCGGCAGGTAGGGCACGCTGGCGGGGTCGCGGGCATCGCTGCCATCTTCCAGCACCAGGCGGCGGCGCCGGTTGTCGGCCATCACCTGCTCATAGCCGGCAGTGCCCGGCGCGGCCACTTCGGTCGGCTGCCAGAGACGGCCATCGAACGCCACCGTGAGCTGGCCGAAGTGCTGCAGGCCGTCGGTACCGGCCAGGGTGAGCGGCGCGGCGATGCGCACGCGCTGCCCATCCAGCGCGCGCCAGTCGGCCGGCGCAGCGGTCAGCACCACAGTGGCGCTGCCGCGCGCGACGGAGGGCGGCGCGACCGGCGTGGCCTGCGGCTGGGCCTGGGCAAAGGCGCCGGCCGGCAGCAGCAGGGACAGGGCAAGGGCGAGGGAACGGCGGCGCATCAACGGGCGACTCCATGGAAGAGGCGCACAGACTAACCCTGAAATGCGAAACCCCGCCTGCGCAGCGGGGCATATGAGCGATCAGGCCTCGGTGGGCAAAGCCGGGGGATCGTAGAGCCGAGCCCATGCTCGGCTGCACCTGGCCACACCGCGCGGAGAGCAGCCGAGCGCGGGCTCGGCTCTACAGGAGGCGGCGCGTTGCGGCGGTTACTTCAGGTTGCCCAGCATCCAGTCCACGGTGGCGTGGATCTGTTCTTCGGTCAGCGCCGGGTTGCCGCCCTTGGGCGGCATGATCCCGCCGTCGGGGCCGGTATAGCCCTCGATGGCGTGCTTGTAGAGGGTGTCCTTGCCCTGCGCGATGCGCTTGTCCCAATGCGAATGGTCCAGCGTCGGTGCCATGCCCACACCGTTAGTGTGGCAGGCGGTGCACAGGTTGTCGAAGATCACCTTGCCATCCTTGGTGCCGCCGTAGGCCACCTGCGACGCCGCCTTGGCCAGCGCGGCGGCCTTGGCAGCGGCCTGCGCGGCGGCGCCGGTGCTGCCGGCATAGACCGCGCCGGTGGGCGAAATGCGCTGTTCGGTGCGCTTGGCCGCAGTGGGCGACACCTCGGGCGGAATCCGGGTGTGGATGTAGGCGGCAAGGAGGATGAGGCCGAGGGTGATGGTCGCCAGCAGCGCGATCACCATGGAGAAGCGTTTCAGGAACTCCAGATCGTAATTCCGCACTCTTCGTTACCCCTGGCTGATAGTCGTTGGACCACGGCTGAGCGACTGCGTGATGGACCGAGTATAGAACGCGCCTTGCGTGCGACAACAGGCGTCACTGCTGGTGCGGCGCAACATGCCGGGGGATGCGGTCGGGGATGGGGTCAGATCCCTTTTGCGGCGCAAAAGGGATCTGACCCCAGCAACAGAAGCCGGCCAGCGGCCGGCGCTACCGGATTACCGGGGCACCGATCGCGCGCAGGCAGAAGCTGCAGATCGCATCCACCAGCGCGTCTTCGTCGCGGTGCGCTTCGCGGCTGGGCGCGGTCGGACCGACCATCGCTTCGGTGAAGGCGCCGACCAGGCACGCGGCGGCCACATGCGCGTCCTGCGCCGGCAGCTCACCGGCGGCCACGCCTTCCTCCACCAGCCGCAGGAACACGTCGCCGAACGCGCGACGTCCGCGCATGCGCTCGGCCTCCACGTCCGGATCGACCGGTTCGACGATGAAGGCGTGCGCCAGCCCCGGCCCGGCCAGGGCGCGGCGGACGAAGGCGGTGATTGCCAGCCGCAGGCGCTCGCTGGCCACCTCCGGACCGCTGGCGATGCGCTCCATGATCGCGACCTCGTGGGCCACCGCGGCGTTGAGCACCTCCACGAACAGCTCGGCCTTGGACGGGAAGTGGCGATAGATCAGGCCGGTGGACACCCCCGCCTGGGTCGCCACGGCGGTCACCGGGGCGTTGCGCCAGCCGCCGGTGGCGACCAGCTCGCGGGTGGCCAGCAGGATCCGTTCACGGGCGCCCGCCAGGCGTTCTTCCATCAATGCAGAGCGTTTATAGGCCATGTTCTGATTCTAGTTTCAATTTTTGAATTCGTATTCACTTCTTATCCGAACCCCGCTACGCTGGGGCCATCGCCCGTGCGGGTGGCGGTCCTGCCGACCGCCGCCCGCTCCCCCGCCGGGTGCGTCCATTCCCTGCCATCCCGCCGTGGAGCCACCACAATGCACGTGCCATCCCTGAACTTCGATCTTGGCGAAGACATCGACCTGCTGCGCCAGAGCGTGGCCCATTTTGCCGCCGCCGAGGTCGCACCGCTGGCCGCCGAGGCTGATGCCAGCAACCAGTTCCCGCTGGCCCTGTGGCCGAAGCTGGGCGAACAGGGCCTGCTCGGCCTCACCGTGGAAGAAGAATACGGTGGTACCGGCATGGGCTACCTGGCCCACGTGGTGGCGATGGAAGAAATCTCGCGCGCCTCCGGCGGCATCGGCCTGTCCTATGGCGCGCACTCCAACCTGTGCGTGAACCAGCTGCGCAAGAACGGCAACGAAGAACAGAAGCAGCGCTTCCTGCCCGGCCTGTGCAATGGCAGCCTGGTCGGCGCACTGGCGATGAGCGAACCGGGTGCCGGTTCGGACGTGGTGTCGATGAAGCTGCGTGCCGACAAGCGCGGCGACCGCTACGTGCTCAACGGCAACAAGATGTGGATCACCAACGGCCCGGATGCCGACGTGCTGGTGGTCTACGCCAAGACCGACATGGAGGCCGGTGCCAAGGGCATCACCGCGTTCCTGGTCGAGAAGGGCATGAAGGGCTTCTCCACCGCGCAGAAGCTGGACAAGCTCGGCATGCGCTCCTCGCCCACCTGCGAGCTGGTGTTCCAGGACTGCGAGATTCCCGAAGAGAACGTGCTGGGCCAGGTCGGCGGTGGCGTGCGCGTACTGATGTCCGGCCTGGACTACGAGCGCGTGGTGCTGTCCGGTGGCCCGCTGGGCCTGATGGCCGCGGCCATGGACGTGGTCATGCCCTATGTGCACGAGCGCCACCAGTTCGGCGAACCGATCGGCAGCTTCCAGCTGATCCAGGCCAAGATCGCCGACATGTACGTGGGCCTGGGTGCCTGCCGCGCGTATGTCTATGCCGTGGCGCGCGCCTGCGACCAGGGCCGCACCACCCGCCAGGACGCCGCCGGTGCGATCCTGTACGCCGCCGAGAAGGCCACCTGGCTGACCGGCCAGGCGATCCAGATCCTCGGCGGCAACGGCTACATCAACGAATACCCGACCGGCCGCTTGTGGCGCGACGCCAAGCTGTATGAAATCGGCGCCGGCACCTCGGAGATCCGCCGCATGCTGATCGGCCGCGAACTGTTCCAGCGCACCCTGTAAGGCCACCGCGATGACCGTCCTGAACAGCCAGCTGCAACCAGGCAGCGAAACGTTTGAAAGCAACCGCGCGGCCATGCAGGCCGTGGTCGACGACCTGCATGCCACCCTCGCGCGCACTGCGCTGGGTGGCAACGAGGCGGCACGCGCCAAGCACACCGCGCGCGGCAAGCTGCTGGTGCGCGACCGCATCGACGCCCTGCTCGACCCCGGCAGCGCCTTCCTGGAAATCGCGCCGTTGGCCGCGCACGGCATGTATGAAGACGCCGTGCCCGCCGCGGGCGTGGTGGCCGGCATCGGCCGGGTGAGCGGCGTGGAATGCGTGATCGTGGCCAACGACGCCACGGTCAAGGGCGGCACCTACTACCCGATGACGGTGAAGAAGCACCTGCGCGCGCAGGAGATCGCCGAGCAGAACCACCTGCCGTGCATCTACCTGGTCGATTCCGGTGGCGCGTTCCTGCCGCTGCAGGACGAAGTCTTCCCCGACCGCGACCATTTCGGCCGCATCTTCTACAACCAGGCCAACCTGTCGGCGCAGGGCATTCCGCAGATCGCCTGCGTGATGGGCAGCTGCACTGCCGGTGGCGCCTATGTGCCGGCGATGAGCGACGAGACCGTGATCGTGCGCGAGCAGGGCACGATCTTCCTCGGCGGCCCGCCGCTGGTGAAGGCGGCCACCGGTGAAGTGGTCACGGCCGAGGAACTGGGTGGCGCCGACGTGCACACCCGCATCTCCGGCGTGGCCGACCACATGGCTGACAACGATCTGCAGGCACTGGCACGGGTGCGCGCGATCATCGCCCAGCTCAACTGGCGCAAGCCGGAACCGGCGATGGCGGTGCGGCCCCCTGAAGCGCCATTGCTGCCGGCCCATGAGCTGTATGGCGTGATCCCGGCCGATACGCGCAAACCCTACGACGTTCGCGAAGTGATCGCGCGGCTGGTGGATGGCTCGCGCTTCGACGAGTTCAAGCCGCGCTACGGCGCAACGCTGGTGACCGGTTTCGCCCATCTGAACGGCTACCCGATCGGCATCATCGCCAACAACGGGATCCTGTTCTCCGAGTCGGCCCTGAAGGGCGCGCACTTCATCGAGCTGTGCACCCAGCGCAACATCCCGCTGGTGTTCCTGCAGAACATCACCGGCTTCATGGTCGGCCGCAAGTACGAACAGGGCGGCATCGCCAAGGACGGCGCCAAGCTGGTGATGGCGGTGGCCTGTGCCAGGGTGCCCAAGTTCACCGTGGTGATCGGCGGCTCGTTCGGTGCCGGCAACTACGGCATGTGCGGCCGTGCGTACTCGCCGAACTTCCTGTGGATGTGGCCGAACGCGCGCATCGGCGTGATGGGCGGCGAGCAGGCCGCCAGTGTGCTGGCCACGGTCAAGCGCGATGGCATTGAAGCCAAGGGCGGCCAGTGGCCGGCGGCGGAAGAGGATGCCTTCAAGGCACCGATCCGCGACCAGTTCGAACAGCAGGGCCACCCGTACTACGCCAGCGCGCGCCTGTGGGACGACGGCGTGATCGATCCGGCCGACACCCGCCAGGTGCTGGCGCTGGCGCTGTCGGCCAGCCTCAACGCCGCCCCGCAGCAGACGCGCTTCGGCGTGTTCCGCATGTGACCCGTGCCATGACCGAGCACGCTCCTATGAAGCACGTTGCCATGTTCAGCAAAGTCCTGATCGCCAACCGCGGCGAAATCGCCTGCCGCGTCATCGCTACCTGCCGCCGCCTCGGCATCGCCACCGTGGCGGTGTATTCCGATGCCGACCGCAACGCACGCCATGTGCGCCTGGCCGACGAAGCCGTCCACATCGGCCCGGCCGCCGCACGCGAGAGCTACCTGCGTGGCGATGCCCTGCTTGATGCCGCGCGCACTACCGGCGCACAGGCCATCCACCCCGGTTATGGCTTCCTGTCCGAGAATGCCGACTTCGCCGATGCCTGCGCCGCCGCCGGCATCACCTTCATCGGGCCACCGCCCAGCGCCATCCGCGCGATGGGTGACAAGAGCGCGGCCAAGGCGCTGATGGCCAAGGCCGGTGTGCCGCTGACGCCGGGTTACCACGGTGACCAGCAGGCGCCGGACTTCCTGCGCGCGCAGGCCGATGGCATCGGCTACCCGGTGCTGATCAAGGCCAGCGCCGGTGGCGGTGGCAAGGGCATGCGCAAGGTCGAACGCAGCGAGGACTTCGTCGATGCGCTGGCCAGCTGCCAGCGCGAGGCGGCCTCGGCGTTCGGCAACGACCACGTGCTGGTCGAGAAGTACGTCGAGCGCACGCGCCATATCGAGATCCAGGTGTTCGGTGACAGCCACGGTGAGGCGGTCTACCTGTTCGAGCGCGACTGCTCGGTGCAGCGCCGCCACCAGAAGGTGCTGGAAGAAGCACCCGCGCCGGGCATGAGCGCGGAACGTCGTGCTGCAATGGGCAAGGCCGCGGTCGATGCCGCACGCGCAGTGGGCTATGAGGGTGCGGGCACGGTGGAATTCATCGCCGGCCCGGACGGCGATTTCTACTTCATGGAAATGAACACCCGCCTGCAGGTCGAGCACCCGGTCACCGAATACATCACCGGCACCGACCTGGTGGAGTGGCAGCTGCGCGTGGCTTCGGGCCAACCGCTGCCGCTGCGCCAGGACCAGCTGGCCATCCACGGCCACGCGATCGAAGCGCGTCTGTACGCCGAGGATGCCGACCGTGGCTTCCTGCCCTCCACCGGCACCCTGCGCCGCCTGCGCCTGCCGGCAGCGTCGGCCAACGTGCGCGTCGATACCGGCGTGGAGGAAGGCGACAGCATCACCCCGTACTACGATCCGATGATCGCCAAGCTGATCGTCTGGGACGTGGACCGCGGCGCCGCGCTGCGCCGCATGAGCCAGGCCCTGGCCGACTGCCAGGTGGTGGGCGTGACCACCAACGCCGGCTTCCTGCGCCGCCTGGTGAATACCGATTCGTTCGCGCACGCCAGGCTGGATACGGCGCTGATCGAACGCGAACAGGCGGCATTGAGTGCCGTGGGCGACGCGGGTGCGGACCTGTGGCTGCTGGCCGCCGTGGCCGCGGTGGCAAGCACGGCGCCCGCCAGCACCGACGTGCGCGATCCGCATTCGCCGTGGCGGTCACAGGATGGCTGGCGCCTCGGTGCGTCCGCGCCGCGCGTAGTGCCGCTGCAGCAGGGCGAACGCAAGCACACGCTGAAGGTGTGGGCGCAGGCCGATGGCTGGCGCGTGCAGTGCGATGACGCTGCACCGGTGCGGGTGATCGGCACGGCCGATGTGCACGGACTGACGGTGCAGCTGGGCGAGCGCCGCGGGTCGCTGCAGCTGCTGCGCGACGGTAACCAGCTGTACCTGTTCGGCGCCGACGGCCAGCACCGCTTCACCCTGCATGATCCAGTGGGTGAATCGGACCACGCCGTGGCCGACGCCGGCAGCCTGCTGGCACCCATGCCGGGCAGGATCGTGGCCACGCTGGTCGCGGCCGGTACCGAGGTCAAGCGCGGCACGCCGCTGGTGGTGCTGGAAGCGATGAAGATGGAGCACACCCTGCAGGCACCGGCCGATGGCACGGTGAAGGGTTACCGTGCCAAGGCCGGCGACCAGGTCGGCGACGGCGCGGTGCTGGTGGACTTCGAGGCGACCTGATCGCCGGGGCGACGGCCGCTCAGCGGTCGTCGCCCGTCGCCACCCGCCCGGCCGGATCGAATTCGGCCGTGTCCAGCGTGGCACTGCGCCAGCCCAGGCCACAGATGGCCAACGCGCTCTGGCCGATGCCATCGAACCCAAAAGCACGATCGACATCGGCATCGTTGATCGCCGCTGTCACGAATGCTGCCAGCCCGCGCTCGGTGGCGCACAGGTACAGCAACTGCGAAATGTGGCCCACGTCCAGCGTCACCGCACGGTGCGCCTTGGCATGGTTGCGATACTTCCAGAAGCAGCGGTCATAACGCGGTGCCAGTACCAGCAGCGCTGGCGCATCGGCGAACCACGCCTGCCCGGACAGCATCCGCCGCGCCATCGCAGGCAACGCCTGCGGCGGTGGCGAGGGCAGCGGCAGCACGGCGTGCTGCACCGGATGATAGTGGTACAAGCCCGGTGCCAATCCTTCCACGTTCTGCACCAGCAGGAAGCCCTCGGTGGGATGCAGGCCGCCACCGGAAGGCACGTTCTTCTTCAGGAACTCGGTATCGCGCTCGACCTTCTGCACCGCGTGCGCCATCAACGTCCGCTGCAGCACCTGGGCCAGCAGTGGCAGCGGCAACGCGCGCTGCGGGTCGAAATTGCGGCAGGTGGTGCGACGCGCCAGCAGTGCATCGAACGCGGCCTCTTCGCTGCGCGGCAGCGGCTGGTAGTCGCCCTGCATCGGCTGCACCACCGGCGGTGGCGGCCCCAGGCGCTGGCGCAGGCCGGCCGCGGTGTCCAACCCCTGCCGGCGCATGTCCTCCACGCTGTCCACGGCCTGCCAGCGCGCATGGCGATGGGCCAGCGCAGCCAATGGCCACCACTGGCTGCGCCGCAGCGCCTCGTCGCGCATCTGGTGCCCCACCTCGCTCGGTGGGTCGGTCAACAGCAGGCCCTGTTCGACCAGGCGGGCCAGCATGGCCGGGCAGGCATCGGCGGGCGGTTCGCTCCAGCGGTGCGCGCTGAGCCCGCCCAGCAGCTGGCGCTCCTCGGCGTCCACCGGCAGTGGCTGGTCCAGGTGGGCGGCCAGCGCCACCCAGCTGATCTGGCTGTCCATCTCGGCGTGGCCGGCCAGCATCGCGCGCAGGTCCAGGGTGACCGCCTCGCGAGGCTCGAACATCAGGCTGGCGCAGCGGCGCAGGCGCATCGGTTTCCTTCCTTGTGCCGCACAGCCGGCATAGCAGCAACGACCGCAGCGCGGCCAACTTTAGCGACGTGCACAGCGCGGCCCTCAATGGCAGGCTGTCGCGGCCGATACGAGTAGCTCCACCTACGGACAATCCCCATGAGCCATCCCCGTCTTTCCGCCGCCGACGCCAGCACCCTGCTGGACCACCTGATCGGCAGCGAAGCGTTCCGCAGCCACTTCACCGCTTCGCCGGCCAAGGCCCTGGCCTCGATCGGGCTGGACGGTGCCGTTGGCGAAAACGACTGCATGAAGATCGGCACCCTGGCCTCGGTCGAGGAACTGAGCCGGGTGCGTGATGGGCTGCAGGCCCACCTGTCCGGGTCGGTAGCGGCCATGACCGTGGTGTTCTGCTTCGAAGCCGGCAAGGTCGGCGAACGCATCGACGGCTGACCGACCATCACGGTGCGCCGGCCGTGGCCGGCGTCGCCCACGTGGAGACGTCATGCACGTTCAGCGGTTGCCACACCTGCAGCGCGGTGACCTCGGCAATCGCCCGGCCCCGGTGCTGGGCCAGCCAGGCCTGCTGGCGGCGGACGGCGGCGGCGTCGCCCTGCGCACGCAACGCGAGCAGCAGCACCACGTGGGCCTGCACCGGCTCGTTGCCGTCGAGCATCGGCTCGATCAGGGTGCGGGCGGCATCCGGTCGCTGCATCTGCAGTTGATCCTCCGCGCTGACGATGCGCAGCCAGCGTTCCGCGACTGGACTACGCAGGCTGCTCAGCAGCGGCCGCTGCTCGTCCAGCCAGCGCCTGGCCAGATCGAACTGGCCCTGGCGCTGGGCCAGGTGCACCAGCGCCAGCCATTGCAGGACACGCGCATGCAGCATGGGATCATCGCGCTCCTGCAGCATCGGCTGCAGCAGTGCGGCGATGGCCTGCAGTCCGGTCCGGTCCGCCGTGCCGCACAGCGCCGATACGCTGGCGTGCTGCAGTCGCTGCTGCACCTGGAAGTCGGCCAGCGTCGGCGCCGGTGCGTCTTCGCGTACCGCCTGCTGCATGGCCGCGCAATCGCGCTGCGCGGCCGCCAGCAGCAGCTGCGCGCGCAGCTTCATGCGCTGCTGCAGGGCATCGGTGGCACGGATCTGCGGCAGCAGCTGCGCGGCCTTCGCATACTGTCCCTGCGCCACCAGCACGTCCACGCCGGTCTCATCGACATCATCACGACCGCGCAGGACCTGTGCCTGGGCCAGCGTCCCGGCCGCAAGCTGCGGCTGGTTGGCGGCGATCTGTATCCGCACCAGGTGGACCAGCGGATACAGGCGCAGCGGATCCTGCGGCACCGCAGCCGCACGCGCATAGGGTTCGGCCTCGCTGAACTGGTTGGCCTGCAACAGGTACCAGGACGTGTTGGACAGCCCCGCGAACGAATCCGGATAGACCTTGGCCAGCGTGCGCCAGTGCTCCAGCGGCCAGCCACCGGGCTCCAGCTCGGCCATCCAGGCCTTCAGGTACAGCCGCTCGCGTGGCGGCAGGCGATCCTGCAGGTCCAGCGCGTGCTGCATGGCTTCGCGCGCGCGCCGCCCTTCCTCGACGCGCGCATGCAGCTTGGCCACGCCCATGTAGGCCAAGGCAAAACCGGGATCGATGTCGATCGCGGCCTGGTAGAGGTTGCGGGCTTCTTCGAAGCGACGCTGACCCAGTGCGCTCTCGGCCAGCGCGAACGCGCGCAGTGCGCGCAGGTCCTGGGTCGAGGCGCGCGGCAGCGGCAGGGATTGCTCCAGGCTGGCCACCGACTCGCCCAGTCCGCGACGCAGGCGACCGACCACGTCGTCCACCGCGAACACCATCTGGTCGGATCGATCGGCGGTGGCGGTGAAGGTCTGGATCACCTGGCCACTGCCCGGTGCGGCAACATCGATGGCCAGCTCGTAGCCACCGATCTTCTGCCGCACGGTCGGCAGCAGCACCGCGCGCGCGCCCTCCCGCACCGCCACATCGACCGCGGTATCGCGGTTGAGCCGGGTATCGCCCGAGAGCCGCGCCATTTCCAGGCTTTCGCGGATCTTGCCTTCCGACAGCACGTTCACGTAGCGCGACTGTTCCAGCGCGATCCGGATCGCGTGCCGCATCGAGTCATCGAAGATCGGATCGCCGGTGAGGTTGTCGACATCGCCAAGCACCACCCAGTCACGTTCGGCGAAGGCAATGGCCGGCTCCGACCGCAGCAGCAGCCAGCCGCCCAGCACGGCCGCGGCAAGGATCAGGCCTTCGGCGGCCAGCACCAGCGGTTGCCGCCACAGCGGCAGGTCGCGGCGCGCCTTGGCGTTGGCGCGCGGCATGCGCAGCGGCGCCGAACCGATCTCGCCCACTTCGATCACTTCCTGCACCACCGGCACGCCCTTGAAGCGCCAGCGCCCGTGCGATTTCCACAGCAGGCGCGTGCCACGCTCGCCCAGTGCATCGGTGGCACGGCGGGTCAGCGATTCGGCCACCGCCGACAGCAGGATCTGGCCGGGGCGGGCCAGCATCATCAGGCGCGCCGCCATCGGCTTGGCCAGGCCTTCCACCTCCATCGACTTGGCACCGGCACGGACCGCCTCGGTACTGTTCTCCCAGGTCAGCACGTCGCCCACGTGCAGGCCGGCGCGCGCGCGCAGTTCAATCGCGCGCTGCTGGCCCAGCGCGTGCAGTTCGCGCTGGTAGTCCAGGGCGAAGCCCAGTGCGTCGACGGCGCGCTCGAACAGCATGAACAAGCCATCGGAGCGATCGATCAGCTGGCCGTTCCAGCGCTGCTGCAGCACCAGTACCAGGCGATCGTGTTCCTGGAACAGGCTTGCCGCCGCCACATCGCCGATCCGCTCGACCAGCTGCAGCGAATCACACAGATCGGTGAACAGCAGGGCGCGCAGCTGTGGGCTATGCGGGGCTGACGTTCCGTTGTCGCCATTCATCGCCTGCCTCTCCCTATTGGCCGTCCGGATCATCCGCCCAGCGCAGGCAGTTGCCGCCATCGCGCTTGGCCTGGTACAGCGCACGATCCGCGCAGGCATACCACTCGCTCCAGCCTGCCTCCGGCGCCAGCAGGCAGGCGCCGATGCTGACCAGGCTCACATGCGGCGTGCCATGGCTGCGCTCGAGCAGGCCATGCACCGCACTGATGATGAACTCGGCCGCGTGCTGCACGATCTCGTGATTGCCACGGCGCAGGATCAGGCAGAACTCATCGCCACCAAGCCGGCAGGCCAGGTCCTGCTCGCCGGCCATCGAGCGCAGGATGTTGCCCATGCTCTGCAGCACGCGGTCGCCGGCCTGGTGGCCGTGGCGGTCGTTGATCTGCTTGAAGCGGTCGCAATCGATCAGCAGCAGCGCCTGCGGCGGCCCCTCGGCCCGCTCGCGGCACTCCTGCAGGTACAGGGTGAGGCCTCGCCGGTTGTGCAGCCCGGTCAGTTCATCGGTACGCACCAGCTCACGGGTGTGGGTCAACTGATGGGTAGTGATGTACAGATTGTCCAGCGCGGTTTCCAGATCGTGGTTGCGCCGGCGCAGCTGTGCGATCAGTGCCTGTTCGTTGGCCAGCACGCGCATGATCGTGCGGCGCAGGAAATAGGCCACCAGGCCGGGATCGGATTCGACCAGCCGATGGAAATCGGCCGGGCCCAGCTCCAGCACATCGCAGTCGACCAGCGCGCGCGCACTGGCGCTGCGCAGGTGGTCGCCGACCAACAGGCCCAGTTCTCCGAAGAACTCGTGCTGCCCGAGCGTCTTGATCACCAGGTCCTCGCCGAAGTCCAGTTCGATCTGGCCTTCGAGGATCACATACATGCGCTCGCCGCGGTGGCCACGCTGGAACAGCCACTGTCCGGCACGGAGCTTGCATGCGCGGGCGAATCTGGCGAACAATGCCACCTCGGCATCGGACAACAGAGCGTGCACGATCTCGGCCATCGCCACCCGGGCGATACCTGTCGTCACATCACTGTTCTCGGCCGCACCCCTGCCGGTCATTCCCTGCACCCGCCGCCAGCGTCCCCTGGTGAGCCGCGGAGCATAGCACCGCTTTAAAGTGTGCGCCCTATCTCAGTTTGACCCTTCTGCCGATCTTGATTGATGTGAAGATCGGTGATGGCCCGTTCTGGTCACGGGTGTCCGGGCAAAACTCCTGCTGGATCAATCCGATGCCGGGTTTCACAGGGTTTCGGCCAAGTTGCCGGCACCACCGGATCACGCGGCGCGCCGCATCACGCCGCGCGTTCGCTGCGCCCGCCATGGAACTGTTCTTCCTCGGTCGAGCCGGTCAGCGCGGTGGTCGACGACTGGCCCTGCTGGATCGCCTGGGTCACCGCATCGAAGTAGCCGGTACCGACCTCGCGCTGGTGCTTGACCGCAGTGAAGCCGCGCTCGGCCGCTTCGAACTCGGCTTCCTGCAACTCGACGAACGCGCTCATCTGGCGGCGTGCGTAGCCGTGGGCCAGATTGAACATGCCGTAGTTCAACGCATGGAACCCGGCCAGGGTGATGAACTGGAACTTGTAGCCGTAGCTGCCCAGTTCGCGCTGGAACTTCGCAATGGTGGCGTCGTCCAGGTTCTTCTTCCAGTTGAAGCTGGGCGAGCAGTTGTAGGCCAGCAGCTTGCCCGGGAACTTCGCGTGGATCGCCTCGGCGAACCTGCGTGCGAACTCCAGGTCCGGCTTGCCGGTCTCGCACCACACCAGGTCGGCGTAGGGCGCATAGGCCAGGCCGCGGCTGATCGCCTGGTCCAGGCCGTTGCGGGTCTTGTAGAAGCCTTCGACGGTGCGCTCACCGGTGGTGAACGGCTTGTCGTTGCCGTCGATGTCGCTGGTCAGCAGATCAGCCGCTTCGGCATCGGTGCGCGCCACCAGCAGGGTCGGCACGCCCAGCACATCGGCGGCCAGGCGCGCGGCGTTGAGCTTCTCGATCGCCTCGCGGGTCGGCACCAGCACCTTGCCGCCCATGTGCCCGCACTTCTTCACCGACGCCAACTGGTCTTCGAAATGCACGCCGGCGGCACCGGCCTCGATCATCGCCTTCATCAGCTCGAACGCATTGAGCACGCCGCCGAAACCGGCCTCCGCATCGGCGACGATCGGCTGCAGGAAGTCGATGTCGTCCTTGCCTTCGGCGTGGTGCAGCTGGTCGGCGCGCAGCAGCGTGTTGTTGATGCGCTTGACCACTGCCGGCACCGAATCGGCCGGGTACAGCGACTGGTCCGGATACATCTGCCCGGCCAGGTTGGCGTCGGCCGCCACCTGCCAACCGGACAGGTAGATCGCCTTCAGGCCCGCCTTGACCTGCTGCATGGCCTGGTTGCCGGTCAATGCACCCAGCGCGTTGACGAACTCGCGCTCATGCAGCGATGCCCACAGCTTCTCCGCACCCAGGCGGGCCAGCGAATGCTCGATGTGGACGGTGCCGCGCAGGCGCACCACGTCGGCGGCACTGTAGTTGCGCTGGATGCCTTCCCAGCGCGGGTTGGTATCCCAGTCGTGCTGGATCTGTTCGGCAGTGGGCAGCTTGCTCATGTCTTTCTCCAGTTCGGTTCGTGCGTGCAGCGGGGAGGGAAACGCCGGGAATCGCGGGCGACGATCAGTCGATGCGCGCGTAGGCCGGCAGGGTCAGGAAATCGGTCAGTTCGTCGCTGCGGCTCAGTTCGCCGAGCAGGGCGATGGCCTCGCCGATGCGTGCGCCACCGGGCAGCGTGGCGGTGTCACCCAGCCGTGCCGGCAGCTGTGCCAGCGTGGCATCCATCAGTGCCAGGTCGATGGCGGTGCCATCGTCCAGCTGCTGGCCCGGCGTATGCAGCCACTGCCACAACTGGCTGCGGCTGATCTCGGCGGTGGCCGCGTCCTCCATCAGGTGGTGGATCGGCACGCAGCCGTTGCCATCCAGCCATGCCGCCAGGTAGCGCACGCAGACTTCCACGTTGCCTTCGAAGCCGGCGCGGGTGATGGTGCCGGGCGGCCGTGCGATCAGTTCGTCGCGGCCGACGCACACATCCTGGCGCAGCACGCTGTGCTGGTTCGCACCGGGCATGTGTTCGTCGAAGATCGCCATCGCCACCGGAATCAGCGCCGGATGCGCGACCCAGGTGCCGTCGTGGCCGGCGGTCACTTCGCGCAGCTTGTCAGCGCGCACGCGGGCCATCGCCTGTTCGTTGGCGGCGGCATCGTTGTTGATCGGAATCTGCGCGGCCATGCCACCCATCGCATGTGCACCACGGCGATGGCAGGTCTGGATCAGCAGTTCCGAATAGGCCTTCAGGAACGGCTGGGTCATGGTCACCTGGCCGCGCTCGGGCAGCACGCGGTCGGCGTGGCGCCGGAAGGTCTTCAGGTACGAGAAGATGTAGTCCCAGCGCCCACAGTTCAGGCCGACGATGCGGTCACGCAGCGCGTGCAGGATCTCATCCATCTCGAACACCGCCGGCAGCGTTTCGATCAGCACGGTCACCTTGATCTGGCCGTGCGGCAGGCCGAGCATGCCTTCGATGTGCGACAGCGCGGTTTCCCACAGCGCCGCCTCTTCCATGCTCTGCAGCTTGGGCAGGTAGAAGTACGGGCCGCGGTCCTTCGCCTGCAGGGTGCGGGCGTTGTGGAAGGCGAACACCGCCGCGTCGAACAGGCCGCCGGCGATGAACTGGCCATCGATGCGCACGTGCTTTTCGTCCAGGTGCCAGCCACGTGGCCGCACGATCAGCACCGCCTGCTCGTCATGCGGGCGCAGCGTGTAGTGCTTGCCATTGGGGGCGGTGTAGTCGAGATCGCCACGCACCGCGGCGGCCAGCGACTGCTGCCCGGCCAGCAGGTTGCGCCAGGTCGGCGAGGTCGAATCCTCGAAGTCGGCCATGAACACCTTGGCGCCGGAGTTCAGCGCGTTGATGACCATCTTCGGATCGGTCGGGCCGGTGATCTCGACGCGGCGGTCCTGCAGCGCGGCCGGCAGCGGCGCAACGCGCCAGTCGCCGCTACGGATCGCAGCGGTGTCCTCGCGGAAGTCCGGCAGGCCGCCCTGATCGAAGAACGCCTGGCGCTCGCGGCGCGCCTGCAGCCGTGCCTGCCGGCCCGGTTCCACCGCACGGTGCAGCGACACCAGCAGGGCCAGCAGCGGCGCCGGCAGCAGGGTGTCCTGGCCGGCCACGCGGGTCGCCAGGGCGATGCCGGGGGTGGCCTTGCTGGCGAGGGTGGGAACAGCGGAAGCGACGGCGGACATGGGGCGACTCCAGCGGTGGGGGAACGCCTCCACGGTGCCGCCGGGGCCGAGTATTTGGCAAAACAGTTTTTGCAATGTTCTACATAAATTGTGCTAATACTTGTGACGCGATGACCACACGCAACCCGCCAAGTCCGCGTTTTTCCTACAAATCCGATCGGCTGAAGCCGTTGCGTGCGTTCTGCCAGACGGTGCGCCTGGGCTCGGTCTCACGGGCGGCTGAGGCACTTTTCGTCAGCCAGCCGGCGATCAGCCTGCAGTTGCAGGCCCTGGAACGGGAACTGGGGGTGCCGTTGTTCGAGCGCAGTGGGCGCCGCCTGGTACCCAGCCGCGAGGGCCAGCTGCTGTACGAGATGGCGCAGCCGCTGGTGGAGAACCTGGACGGGCTGGAGGCGCGCTTCCGCGACAAGGTGCGCGGCCTGGATGCGGGCGAGCTGAACATCGCCGCCAACAGCTCGACGATCCTGTACCTGCTGCCGAAGATCGTCGAGCGCTTCCGCCTGCACCACCCGGACGTGCGCCTGACCCTGCACAACGCGATCAGCGCCGATGGCACCGACCTGCTGCGCGAGGACGCCGCCGACCTGGCGATCGGTTCGATGACCGATGTACCGGCCGACCTGACCTACGCCCCGGCCTACCGCTTCGAGCAGGTACTGATCGCGCCGCACGACCATCCGCTGGCCAGTGGCGGCGAGCTGGAGCTGGCCGACATCGCGCGCTACCCGCTGGTGCTGCCGCCGAAGCGGCAGATCACCTACCGGCTGGTTGACCAGGTGTTCCAGCGCCACCGCATCGCCTACACCGTAGCACTGGAAGTGGGCGGCTGGGAGGTGATCAAGCAGTACGTGGCGATGGGCATGGGCATTTCCATCGTGCCGGCGCTGTGCCTGCACGAGGCCGACCGCGAGCGGTTGGCGGCGCGGTCGATGAAGCGCTGGTTCCCCGAGCGCAGTTACGGGGTGATCGTGCGCCGGGGCAAGGCGCTGTCGGCGCAGGCGCGCGCGTTCATCGAGCTGATCCAGCCGGAGTTGTTCAGTCCGCGCGATTACGACCAGAGCGGGCATTCGGAGCGGTGAGGGGTGTTCGGCAGGGCTGCGCCCTGCACCTGCTGAAGCCAAAGCAACAGCAAAAGCCTGCTATCCGTAGATGGCGGGGCGGTGTGGGTGGGCAGGACACGCCGTGAACCCCTCCTTGGGGGCTCGATGGCGCCATCCATGGCGCCAACGGTCCTGCCCACCCACACCGCCCCGCCTCTGACAGTTGGTCGCTGCTGTTGGTGGGTGTCGACCTTGGTCGACACGGTAGATCCACGCCATGCGTGGATGACGGGTGACCGGGGTCAGATCCGTTTTCCGCAGGAAAACGGATCTGACCCCATTTCCGGCTGGCGATGCATAGACTGGGCGCATGTCCATCGAACTCCGCCACCTGCGTTACTTCCTCGCTGTTGCCGATACGCTGCACTTCGGCCAGGCGGCGGAGCGGCTGGGCATGTCGCAACCGCCGCTCAGCCAGCAGATCCGCCAGCTGGAAGACCTGATCGGGGCGCGCCTGTTCGTGCGCAGCCATCGTCGTGTGCAGCTGACGCCTGCGGGTGAGCTGCTGCAGGAGCGCGCGCGCGCCATCGTGCAGCAGGTGGAAACCGCGGTGGACGAGGTACAGCGCGCGCAGCGCGGCGAGCAGGGCGAACTGCGTATCGGCCTGACCCGGGCCACGCCGCTGTCGCCGCAGATTCCGCGTTCGATCCTGCGCTACCGCCAGCAGTACCCACAGGTGCGGCTGCAGCTGAGCGAAATGAACACGCTGCAGCAGATCGATGCGCTGCTCGACGGTTCACTGGACGTGGGCATCATCCGCAAGCGCGCATTGCCGCCGGAGCTGGTGGCGCACAGCCTGTTCGTCGATCCACTGGCGTTGATCGTGCATGCCGACCACCCTGCCCTGCGCAGGCTGTCGAAGCAGGGCACGTTGTCGCTACGCGACTTCGCGCAGGAGCCGTTCGTGGCATTTCGCCGCAGCGCGGGCGCGGGCATCCATGACCACATGATCGCGCTGTGCGCGGCCGCCGGGTTCACGCCGCGCATCGTGCAGGAAGCCGGTGAGGCATCGACATTGATCAGTCTTGCGGCTGCAGGCCTGGGTGCGGCGATCCTGCCCTCGTCCTGCGATCACATCCGCGTGGAAGGCGCGCGCTTCGTGGCGCTGGCCGATGCCGGTGCGCATTCGGAGGTGCAGCTGGCATGGCACCGCGAGGGGGTGACGCCGCTGATCCGCAACTTCGCCGGGCTGCTGCGCGAGGCGTTCGCCGAAGGGTGAAGTGCCACCCACTTAGGTTTGGTAGACGCCAACCTTGGTTGGCTGCCGTGCCAGAGCGCCGACCAAGGTCGGCATCTACCAGAGCAACGCCGCGCCCGTGCGGAACGCGAGGCTGGCGTCAGGCCGTGACCGGCTGCGGCGCGCGCTGCTGCAGCGCCCGGACGATGCCACCACCGATCAGGGTCAGCACGGCAGCGAACGCGCACACGCCCCACCAGTCCCAGGCCGCGTAGGCCAGGCCACCCACCCCGCCCAGCACGCTGGAGCCCAGGTAGTAGGCGAACAGGTACAGCGCCGACGCTTCCGCGCGCATCGTACCGGCACGGCTGCCGACCCAGCTGCTGGCCACCGAGTGACCACCGAAGAAGCCGAAGGTCACCAGCGCGATGCCCAGGGCCATCGTGCTCAGCCACGGCATCGCCAGCAGCGCGATGCCGGCGCCGATCAGCGCGAACGAGATCGACAGGATGCGGCCGCGCCCGTACCGCGTAGCCTGCTGGCCCATCCACGCCGAACTGAAGGTGCCCACCAGGTACACGCTGAAGATCAGCCCGACCACGGTCTGGCTGAGGTGGTACGGCGGCGCCAGCAAGTGATAGCCCAGGTAGTTGTAGAGGGTGACGAACACGCCCATCAGCACGAACGAGGTGGCGAACAGCCACGGCAGGCCCCGGTCGGCGAACAGCGTGCGCCAGCGCGACGGCAACTCGCGCAGGCCATCGCGTCGCGCGCTGAAATGGCGCGACGGCGGCAGCTGCAGCCACAGCAGCACGGTGCTGGCCACGGCGATGATCGAGACCACGCCGATGCCCCAGCGCCAGCCCCAGTGATCGGCGATGATGCCGGCCAGCAGGCGCCCGCTCATGCCACCGATGGCGTTGCCGCCGATGTACAGGCCCATCGCCAGGCCCAGCGCGCGGCTGTCCATCTCCTCGACCAGGTAGGTCATCGCCACTGCCGGCACGCCGCTCAGCGCCAGGCCAAGCAGGGTGCGCAGCACCAGCAGCGTGGTCCAGTCGTCCACCAGCGCCGTGCTCAGCGACAGCATGGCCGACGCCAACAGCGCAACGATCATCAACGGGCGACGGCCGACCGCATCGGACAGCAGGCCGGCCAACAGCATCGCCACCGCCAGCGTGCCGGTGGTCAGCGACAACGACATCGCGCTGCCTGCGGCGGACACGCCGAAGTGGCGGCTGAACTCGGGCAGCAGCGGCTGCACGGTGTACAGCAGGCCGAAGGTGGAGAAGCCGGCCAGGAACAGTGCCAGCGCGGTGCGCCGGAAGGCCGGCGTGCCCTGCTGGATGCGGGTCTCGGCGATGGGATCGACAGTGGGGGGGCGGCGCTCGACGGCCGCCGCGGTTTCGCCAGTCATGGGATCGAAGGGCCGGTGGGGCGGCCGGGCATGGGAGGGAACGGGCCTCAGACTAGGCCTGTCGATCCAGTCGATCCATAACCTGATAAGTCAGGATTGATACTCAAGAAGTATCAATTCAGCTTACAGGCGCTGCCACTCGAAACCGTCGCCGCGGCGGTAGTACACCGCCACCGCACGGCCGTAGACCTTGTCGGCGTCGACGAAGCCGAAGAAGCGGCCGTCGAAGCTGTTGCCGCGGTGGTCACCCAGCACCAGCACCTTGCCGGCCGGCACCACCAGATCGGCGATGTCCGGACCGCCGCCCATGTCCAGGTCGAGGCGGGCACGGCGCTCGCCGAAGGCTTCCACGTCCTGCAGATCGGCGATCTGCAGCGGCTGGCCGTTGATGCTCAGATGGCCCTCGCGCATCTGCACGTGGTCACCGGCCACCGCCGCCACGCGCTTGATCAGGCGGGTGCCGTCAGCCGGTGAATCGAACACCGCCACTTCACCGCGCTGCGGGACGCCGGTGGCCATCAGTTCCTTGCCGATGAACGGCAGGCGCAGGCCGTAGGCGCGCATGTCCACCACCACCCGGTCGCCCGGCTGCAGGGTCGGCTGCATCGAGCCACTCGGCACCACGTAGTGGTTGGCGAGGGTATCGCGGGCGGCGGCAAGCAGGCCGAGCATCACCAGCAGCGGCAATGCTTCCTTCTTCAGCCAGACCAGCGCGCGTTCGGACAAGGGAGGACGGGCAACGGCGTCCATGGCAGGCTCCGGGTAGGTGGTAGCTGCATCAGACCACATCCAGGCGGGAGAGGTTCCCGCGACGCGATCCGGTAGAGCCGAGCCCACGCTCGGCTTGTTCCTTGCAGCGTCGAGGTTGCCCGACTGGGGCGCAGAGCGGCCGAGCGCAGGCTCGGCTCTACAGGAAGGGTTACGCAGGTTTTACGCGCGGGACCGGCCGCGGGCATCGCACCTTTACGGGCGGCACGCGCATCGTGTGCCCACCGCGCCGCAGGGCGCATTCCGCAAGGTGTTGTATGACCCTCCTGGTGATCCGCCACGCCTCTTCGTCGGCACCGCGTCCCCAACTGCCGGCGCAGCTGGCCGGCCATCGCGTGCTGTGCAGCGACTGCGCCAGCCTGTCCGAGGTACGCCAGTGCCTGTGCCAGCCGCAGGCGCGCTCGGCCGACTGGGTACTGCTGGATGTCGGTACCGCTGACGAGGCGCAATGGCAGGCCGAAGGTGGCGCGCTGCAGGCGGCGCTGGAACGGCTGCCGGCGCAGTACATCGAACTGCAGGCCCCCAGCGAGCCAGGGCTGGATGCGCGCCTGCGCCTGCAGCACGGTCCCGCCGCCGTGGTGGTCGACCAGCGCAGCCAGCAGGCCGGCTACCCGTTGTCGCTGGCCATTGTCGGCCGCCGCCTGGCACAGGAGGGCTGAGCCATGTCGATCTTCATCATCCGTGGCCCGGAAGCGGCCGGCGCCCTGATCCGCACCGCGATGCCGCTGCCGGCACCGGTCCTGAAGTCACTGGTGCATCGTGCGATCGATGCCGGCACCAGCGTGGCGATCCGTGCCTGTGGTTCGGAACAGGAACTGCTCGATGCGCTGCGTGTGGCCGATCACAGCCGCGGCGAGGTGACCCTGCTCGATCCGGGCGCGTGTGCCAACAGCCTGCGCCTGCAGCGCCTGCTGCCCTACCTGCACAA
Source organism: Stenotrophomonas sp. CASM114 (assembly GCF_049384325.1). NCBI lineage: Bacteria > Pseudomonadati > Pseudomonadota > Gammaproteobacteria > Lysobacterales > Lysobacteraceae > Stenotrophomonas > Stenotrophomonas sp. CASM114. Next base: position 36,137 of record NZ_JBMRGJ010000015.1, read on the forward strand.
CGCCTATGTGGAAGTGCATGACGACGGCGCGGTTGCCGAGCCGTGCCTGCCGGCTGGTGTCGGCCAGCGCCTGGGCATCGCCGCCGGCTACGGCGCGCAGAGCTACGTGCTGGCGCTGGATATCGCGCTGGATCACCTGGGCCTGGCCGAGCAGGCCAACCGGGTGCACGTGGGAACGTAACGCTGCTTGTAGAGCCGAGCCCATGCTCGGCTGCCTTTCCAGGAACCATCAGCCGAGCGTGGGCTCGGCTCTACAGAAGAACGTCGAGCATGGCTCGACGCTACAGAAAGAAAAACGGCGGGGTTGCCCCCGCCGTTTTCGCTTTCTTACTTCAACCCGCGGAACTTCAGCAGTGGTTCCACCGACGGGTCCTTGCCGCGGAAATCGCGGTACAGGGTCGACAGCTCCACGCTGTTGCCGCGCGAGAGGATCTTGTCGCGGAACTCCTGGCCGTTGGCCGCCGTCAGCCCACCGTGCTCGGTGAACCACTGGTAGGCGTCATGGTCGAGCACTTCGGCCCAGAAGTAGGCGTAGTAGCCGGCCGAGTAACCACCACCCCAGATGTGGTCGAAGTAGGTGGTGCGGTAGCGCGGCGGCACCTGCGGCAGGTCGACCTTGAACTTCTTCAGCGCGCTGGCTTCAAAGGCGCCGACATCCTGCAGCGGCGCGTCGGCCTTCTGCGTGTGCCAGGCCAGGTCCAGCAGCGCGGCCGACAGGTACTCGGTCGTCGCGTAGCCCTGGTTGAAGCTGCGTGCCTTGAGGATCTTGTCGACCAGCTCCTGCGGCATCGCCTCGCCGGTCTTGTAGTGCTTGGCGTAGTTGGCGAACACCTTCGGGTCCAGCGCCCAGTGCTCGTTGAACTGCGACGGGAACTCGACGAAGTCGCGCGAGGTCGCGGTGCCGGCGATCGACGGGTACTTCACGTTCGAGAACATGCCGTGCAGCGCATGGCCGAACTCATGGAACATGGTGGTGACGTCGTCGAAGCTGATCAGCGCAGGCTGGCCGGCGGCCGGCTTGGTGAAGTTGCAGACGTTGTAGACCACCGGCTTGGCACCGGTCAGGCCGTCCTGTTCGACGAACACGTCCATCCAGGCGCCACCGGACTTGCTGTCACGCTTGAAGTAGTCGGTGTAGAACAGCGCCAGCGAGGTGCCGTCCTTGTCGAACACTTCGTACACCTTCATGTCCGGGTTGTAGGTCGGAATGTCGGTGCGCGGCTTGAAGGTGATGCCGTACAGCTGGGTGGCGGCGTAGAAGACGCCGTTCTGCAGCACGTTGTCCAGTTCGAAGTACGGCTTGATCTGCGACTCGTCCAGATCGTACTTGGCCTTGCGAACCTGCTCGGCGTAGAAGTCCCAGTCCGAAGCAGCGACCTGGAATCCGCCCTTCTGCGCGTCGATGACCTTCTGGATCTCGCCAGCTTCGGCACGCGCCTTGGCAGTGGCGGCCGGCACGGTGTCGGTCAGCAGCTTGAGCGCGGCAGCCGGGGTCTTGGCCATCTGGTCGCCCAGCTGGTAGTCGGCGAAGGTGTCAAAGCCGAGCAGCTTGGCCTTCTGCGCACGCAGCTGGGCCAGGCGCTGCACGGTCTGCCGGGTGTCGTTGGCATCGCCGCGCTCGGCGCGGGTTTCCGAGGCCTTCAGCACGGCGGCGCGCTGGTCGCGGTCGCTCAGCGAGCCGAGCACCGGCTGCTGGGTGGTGTTCTGCAGCGGCAGCAGGAACTTGCCATCCAGCTTGCGGTCCTTGGCGGCGGCCGCAGCGTTGTTGATAGCGCCCTCGTCCAGGCCGGCCAGCTTGGCCTTGTCGTCGACGACGACGGCCGCAGCGGCGGTGGCGGCCACCAGGCGGGTATGGAACTGGGTGGAGAGCGTGGTCTCTTCCACGTTGAGCTTGCGCAGGGTCGCCTTGTCAGCGTCGGACAGCTGCGCACCGGCGCGCACCAGGCCGTCGTAGTAGTGCTCGACCAGGCGCTTCTGCACCGGGTCCAGTTCCAGCGTGTCACGCTGGTCGTACAGCGACTTCACGCGCGCGAACAGCTTCGGATCGAGGTTGATCTCGTCCTGGTGCGCGGCCAGCTTCGGCGCCACTTCTTCCTGGATCTTCTGGCGCGCATCGTTGGTATCGGCCTGGACCAGGCCGAAGAAGATGCGCGACACGCGGGTCAGGGTCTCGCCGCTGCGCTCCATCGCCACGATGGTGTTGTCGAAGGTGGCCGGCTCGCTGCTGTCGGCGATCCTGCGCACGTCGGCCAGGTGCTGGCGCATGCCCTCTTCGAAGGCCGGCAGGTAGTCGCTGTCCTTGATCTTGTCGAACGGCGGGGCCTGGAACGGCAGCGTGCTGGCACTCAGCAGCGGATTGGTGGAGGCTTCGGCCGGCTGCTGGGCCGGGGTCTTCTGGGCATCGGACACGGGGGTGGACTCCTTGCCGGAACAGGCCGCCAGCGCCAGGCTGATGGCGGCGGCCAGGACTACGGTACGCGACATGTAAAACGCTCCTTGGGCAGACGGTATGGATACCAGCCCTCCACCCTACTCCTGTCGCGCTCGCCCGGCATGTGCCGGACGTGGCGTCTATGCGGCGGCCTGCAACCGGCTCAGACCGTGCCGCGGGTCTTGCCGATCCAGGGCCGGTAGAACTCGCGGATGGCAGCCATGTCGGCCACATCGTCGCCGCTCGGGGTGAACAGCGGACCGATGCCGATGGTCTTTTCCGGATAGTGGAAATACGCCGCCAGGATCGGCACGTCAGCCATCCGGGCGATCTTCAGGAAACCGGCCTTCCAGTCCTTCACCGCCTTGCGGGTGCCCTCGGGCGTGATGGCGAACCACATCTTCTCGTTGTTGCGCAGCAGGTCCACGGCCTGGCCGACGGTGCCCTGCGGCGAGCTGCGATCGAGCGGGATCACGCCCAGCTTGTGCAGCAGCGGGCCCAGCGGCCACCAGAACAGCGAGGCCTTGCCCAGCACCTTCACCTTCATGCCCAGCGCGATCTTCGCCGCCATGCCCCACAGCCCGTCCCAGTTGGACGAATGCGGGGCGATGATGAAGACCAGCCTGGGGATGTCCGGCAGGGTGCCGGTCACCTTCCAGCCGCCCATGCGCAGGGTGCAGCGCGCCAGCCAGCGCAGGAAGGCGTTGGGTTTGACCTGCGGCATCTGCGGCGGCACGGCCGGCAGCAACGAAGTCGGGTTGTTCAAGCAATCACTCCCAGTCACGTGATGAGCGCCCGCGCTTGATCTGCGCGCGCCCGCGTTTGGCGTCCAGACGACGCAGTTTCGACCCGAGGGTCGGCTTGGTGGCCTTGCGCGGTTTGGGCACGCTCAGCCCGGCCTGGATGAAGGCCGCCAGCCGCTCGCGCGCATCCTCGCGATTGCGATCCTGGGTGCGGAATCGTTGCGCGTCGATGACCAGCACGCCTTCGCCGGTCATGCGCCGGTCACGCCGCGCCAGCAGGCGCGCGCGCAACGGTTCGGGCAACGAGGGCGAGTTGGCCACGTCGAAACGCAGTTCCACCGCGGTGGACACCTTGTTGACGTTCTGGCCGCCGGCGCCACTGGCGCGCACGAACCGCTCGACGATCTCGCCGTCGGGGATTTCAAGCTGCGCGCTGATGGTGACCGGTCCACTGCCCATCCGCGCATTGTAGCGGCAGGCACGTGGTGAAGTACGCCATCGCGCCCCGTATGCCGCCGATCAGGCACCGAACACGCCGCCTTCGCCTGGGCTGCGGGTATGCTGGCGGTCCCATGTACCGCAGGAAGCCCCGCATGACCCGCTCCACACCCGCCCTGCCGTCCCTGCTGCGCCGCGCCGCCCTGCTGCTGGCGCTGGCCGTGGCCAGCGTTCCGGCCCTGGCCGCCCCGCCGACCGACGGCGACATCAACCGCCTGCTGTCGGCCTCGCGCGCGCAGAGCATGATTGACACCATGGTGCCGCAGATCGAAGCCATGCAGCAGCAGCAGTTCCAGCAGGTGGCCGCGCAGCGCCAGCTCACCGCCCAGCAGCAGGAACAGCTGAAGCGGATCCAGGCCCGGACCAGCCAGACCCTGCGCCAGGCGATGTCGTGGCAACAGCTGCGGCCCATGTACGTGGACCTGTACAAGAAGACCTTCAGCAAGGAAGACGTGCTGGCAATGGCCGAGTTCTACGAGAGCGCGGCCGGCCAGAGCCTGCTGGACAAGACCCCGGCGCTGATGCAGAACGTGATGGTGGCGATCCAGGCGCGCATGCAGCCGCTGTTCGCGGATCTGCAGAAGGACCTGGAAGCGATCGTCAACGAGCCGGAAAAGAAATAACGGGGTGCGCCGGGCCACGCCCGGCCGCTGGCTGTAGAGCCGAGCCCACGCTCGGCTTACCGCAGCAGCATCAGGCGTCGTCCACCTGCCAGCCGAACAGGTCCAGCGCCTTCTGGAACTCGCGATCCAGCGGCGCACTGACATCCACGCTGCCACCGTCCGGGTGCGGGAAGCGCAGGCGCTCGGCGTGCAGCAGCATGCGGTGCACGCCCTGCATGCGGAAGATGCGGTTGTGGCGGCCATCGCCGTGGCTGGTGTCGCCGATCATGTGGTGCGACAGGTGCTTGAGGTGCCGGCGGATCTGCCGGAAGCGCCCGGTCTGCGGCTGGCAGCGCAGCAGCGCGTAGCGCGAACTGCTGAACTCACCCACCGGCACCGACAGCTCGCCGGTGGCCAGGCGCTGGAAGTCGGTGACCGCCGGCTTCTTCACCGGCTTGCCCGGCCCGCCGTCCAGGTCATGGTCCACCCGCCAGGACAGCTCGGCCGGCCAGCCCCGGCAGACCGTCAGGTAGTCCTTGGCCACTTCACCCCCCATCAACGCCTTGCCCAGCGCACTGGCGGTCTCGCGGTCGAAGGCCAGCAGCAGGCAGCCGCTGGTGGCCCGGTCCAGGCGGTGCACGAGGAAGATCGGGCGGCCCAGCTGCTCGCGCAGGCGGTCGGCCAGGAAATCATCTTCGCCACGGGCCAGCTTGCTGTCGTGGACCATCAGCCCGGCGGGCTTGTTGACCACGGCCAGGCGCTCGTCCAGGTGCAGCAGCTGCAGGGGCGCGGTTTCGGTCTCGACCGCAGCGAGGGTGTCAGGTTCGGTGCTCACCGCAGGATTATACGGGCGCCCTGATCGGGGTCAGGTCCCTTTTCCTGCGGAAAAGGGATCTGACCCCGGGTTGGTGGCGCGGCGGTCAAGCGTTGCGCACGGCCAGAAGCTCGCCGTTGCCCACCGGCACCAGGCTGGTGCCGAAGTCCGGATCGGCATCCAGCAACGCGCGCAACGGTTCCATCTGCGCGGCGTGCGAGGTGGCGTTGTCCACCACCAGCAGGCCCCCCCGCCGCAGCACACGGCGCAGCTGCGGCCACCAGCCGGCGTACTGTTCGCGGTCCGAATCGAGGAACAGCAGGTCAATGCTGGCATCGGCGGCCTGTGCCAGCCACTGCCCGGCATCGCCGTGGACCAGCGTGATGCGATCGGCAAGGCCACTGCGCGCGAAGGTGTCACGCGCCATCGCCACCTTGTCCGCGGCGTATTCCAGTGTGGTCACGTGGCCGTCGATGGCGGCTGCGGCTTCGGCAATCCACAGCGTGGAATAACCGTTGGAGGTGCCGATCTCCAGCACCCGGCGCGCATTGCCGAAACGCACCAGCACCGACAGGAATTCACCGGTGTCCGGCGTGATGTTGAGCATGCGCCGAGCGCGCTCGGTTTCATGCGCGTCGTTTTCAGCACCGAAGCGTGCCAGTTCGTTCTTCAATTCCGAAAGCTGCATCGTCATTGCTTCTTTCATTTGCCACAGCAAGGGTGAGCATTGTGGCCTGTCCGGCCACATTTCGTACTTGTCTTAAGCCTGTACTCCGATGGGGTTGCGATAGTTCCCGCCTTCTTCACGCGGGATGGTCCACCGGCCCGCGGCCCTCATTGGTTTCCGCAAGGACACGGCCATGGTTCTCGACATTCTGGCAATCGGCGCCCACCCCGACGACATCGAACTCGGTTGCGGCGGCAGCCTGGCCAAGCTGGCCCGCGACGGTGCACGCATCCATGCGCTGGTGCTCAGCCGTGGTGGCCGTGGCTGCCATGCCGGCATCGACCGCAGCGACGAATCCCACCGCGCGTTGCGCCGCCTGGGTGTGACCGAGGTGATCCAGCAGGATTTCCCGGATACGCGCTTTCCTGCCTGCCGCAACGACATCGTCGCGGTGATCGAGCAGGCCTGCGCGCAGATCGCACCGCATCGCGTCTACACGATGTGCGGCGAAGACCACCACCAGGACCATCGCACCGTCCATGAAGCGTCAATCATCGCCTGCCGCAGCATCCCGCAGATCCTCTGCTACGAGAGCCCCAGCACCCTGCCGCAGTTCGCACCGCAGGTGTTCGAGGACATCAGCGCACAACTGGACCTGAAGATCCACGCATTGCGCGAGCATGCCAGCCAGGGCGATCGCCACTACATGCAGGAGGACCACCTGCGCTGCCACGCGCAGTTCCGCGGCCAGCAGATCGGCATCGGCCCCAGTGAGGGCTTCGTGCCCTACCGGCTGGTGCTGTGATGAAAACGCTGCTGTTCCTGGCCATGTGTGCCTTCATCCTGGTGCGTGTGTGCGTGCAGGCCTCGCGTCGCCCCAGCACGCGCCTGTACAGCATCGATGCGATCGTGCCGGCCTACAACGAAGCGCCGTGCCTGGAGCGCTCGTTGACCGGCCTGCTGCAGAACCCCTACGTGGCACGGGTGATCTGCGTGAACGACGGTTCGACCGACAACACCGCCCAGGTACTTGATGCGCTGCAGGCGCGCTGGCCCGGGCGCCTCGTGGCCGTGCACCAGGCCAACACCGGCAAGGGCGGCGCGCTGATGCATGGCCTGCGGCACGCCACCGCCGAGCAGGTGTTCCTGACCGACGCCGACACCCACATCGATCCGCGCGGCCATGGCCTGGGCCACCTGCTGGACGAGATCGAGCGCGGTGCCGATGCGGTCGGTGGCGTACCCTCGTCCAGCCTGCAGGGTGCCGGCTTCCTGCCGCATGTGCGCGCCAGCCTGAAGCTGCCGATGATCGTCATCAAGCGCAGCTTCCAGCAATGGCTGGGCGGCGCACCGTTCATCGTCTCCGGCTCGTGTGGCCTGTTCCGCACCTCGGTGCTGCGCAAGGTCGGTTTCTCCGACCGCACCCGCGTCGAAGACCTGGATATGTCCTGGTCGCTGGTCGCGCAGGGCTACCGTGTCCGCCAGAGCGTGCGCTGCGTGGTCTACCCGCAGGAATGCAACACGCTGGTGGAGGAATGGCGGCGCTGGCGACGCTGGATCGTCGGCTATGCGGTATGCATGCGCCTGCATCGCGGCCTGCTGCTGACCCGCTTCGGCGTGTTCAGCATCCTGCCGATGATGCTGCTTGCCCTTGCCGGCATCGTGCTGACGCTGCAGGTCTGGTTCGGTGCGGCCCAGCTGCATGGGCCGGGTGGCCTCGCCCTGTCGGTGATGCCGTTGTTCTGGATCGGCATCGTCATGTTGCTGGCGGTGATCAGTGCGATCCACCACCGCCGCGCGTCGCTGGTCCCTGCCGCCGCGTTCTCGATGCTGTACGTGCTGCTCGCCTATGCGATCTGGCTGATGCATGGCGTGGCCGGGCTGTTTACCGGCCGCGAGCCGGCACGCGACAAGCCGACCAGGTATCCGCATGTGGTGGAATGACCTCGCCGCCATGGCCGACGCGCTATCGACGCTGCCACCCCACGTCGATTCCAGCGCCCAGGTTTCGCCGCGTGCGATCGTGCGGGGCGAGGTACGGATCGGCGCTGGCAGCCGCATCTGCGACGGCGCCCAGCTGCACGGGCCGGTATCGATCGGCCGCGACTGCCTGATCGGCAACAACGCACTGCTGCGCGGTCCGCTGCACATCGGTGACGGTGTGCGCATCGGCTTTGCCAGTGAACTGAAGAACGCACTGATCGGCGACGGCGCCTGCATCGGCCCGCAGTGCTTCATCGCCGACAGCCGCGTCGACGCCCGTGCCTACCTGGGCGCGCTGGTGCGTACCAGCAACCATCGCCTGGATGGCGCAACGGTCACCGTCCACATCGGCGACACCGTCATCGACAGCCAGCGCGACAAGCTCGGCGCCTGGATCGGCGAAGGTGCCGCGCTGGGCGTCGGCGTGATCATCCTGCCCGGTCGCATCGTCGCCCCGGGCAGCCAGTTCGGCCCGCGCATCACCGTGGAACGAAACCTGCCGCCCGGTCGCTACCGGCTGCTGCAGTCGCTGCATTCCCAACCCCTGGAGTAACCCCATGCGATTGATCATCCGTGGCGCACTGCCGTGCGCCCTGCTGCTGGCTGTGTCCAGCGCCCATGCCGGCATCGACCGGGTCTCGGTGCAGCTGGATCATGCCGACTACACCGATGGCTTTGGCAAGCGCGACGTACAGACCGTGGATGTGGCCGGTCGCAGCGGTGACAGCCGCTGGCATCTGGGCCTGGCCCATGGTGAACGCGACTACGGCAGCAAACGCTTCAGCGGCAACCGGGTGCAGGGCTCCCTGCACCAGCGCTGGAGTCAACGCTTTTCGACCCGCACCGCCTTCACCGCCTCCAACGATGACCCGGTATTCGTCAACCGCCAGCTCAACCAGGACTTCCAGTGGAAGGTGGCACCGCAGACCGTGCTGAGCGTGGGCGGCAAGTACGCCCAGTACCATGCCGGCGCATACGTGAGTGGCTGGTCGGTAGGTGCCTCGCACTACTTCCCGCGCGTGACCACCTCACTGCGCCACGAGCGGCATCGCCAGTCCAATGGGCCCGACGGCCATGGCACCACGCTGTCACTGCGCCTGAAGGATGCGCAGGGCGGTGGTTCGACCCAGCTGTGGCTGGGCAGCGGTACGTCCGGCTACGCCGCCGATTCCGATCCGCTGCTGCTGCGCGAACACGATGCACGTCGTGCCTTCCTGCGCCGCAGCCAGCCGCTGGGGGAGCATCTGGTGCTGGACATGGGCATTGGCAAGACCTGGCACAGGACGCGCCTGGACCGCTTCCAGAGCGTGCAGTCGCACCTGGGCCTGGGCTACCACTGGTAGAGCCGTGGCCGGTCGGCGGCGCGTGACGCCGCCGACCCTCGATCAACAGGCTTCAGCGCCACCACGCGCGCGCCAGCGCCAGCGCGCCGACGGCACCTGACACCCAGCTCCACATCGGCAGGTCGCCCCAGTACCAACCTGGCGGCTGCAGCACGTACACCAGTGCGGCGATGGCCAGCAGGCCGACGCCGGTGATCGCACCGACCGCGCGCTTCTGCAGGCGCTGCACGCTGGCATCGAGCGCGACCAGATCGCGCGAGCGCATCGCCAGCTCATGGCGGCCCTCCACCTGCTGGGTCAGCCAGGCGTGCACCAGGCGCGGCATGTCCGGCGCGTGGGTCATGATTTCCGGCAAGCGCTTGCCGATCTCGCGCACGACCCGACGCGGGCTGTAGCGCTCGCGCAGGATCTTCGCCAGCACCGGCTTGGCCACCGCCCAGATGTCGATCTGCGGATCCAGCTGGCGCCCGACACCTTCGATGTTCAGCAGGGTCTTCTGCAGCAGGATCAGCTGCGGCTGCAGGGTCAGCTGGTAGCGCTGCGCCACGCGGAACAGCTTCATCAGCACTTCGGCCAGTGATATCTGCGACAGCGGGCGGGTGAAGTACGGCTCGCACACCGAACGCACGGCCGCTTCCAGATCATCGATGCGCACGTTGTCCGGCATCCAGCGCGCCTGCACGTGCAGTTCGGCGATGCGGCGATAATCGCGGTTGAAGATGGCCATGAAGTTCTCGGCCAGGTAGTACTGATCTTCCTGCGACAGCTGGCCCATGATGCCGAAGTCCAGCGCGATGAAGCGCGGGTTGGCGCGACGCGACGGATCGGTATCGACCCAGATGTTGCCGGCGTGCGCATCGGCATGGAAGAAGTTGTCGCGGAACACCTGGGTGTAGAACACCCGCACGCCCTTGGCGGCCAGCGCCTTGCGGTCGATGCCGGCCTTGTCCAGTGCAGCGATGTCATCGGACGGAATGCCCCACACGCGCTCCAGGGTCAGCGCGCGCTCGGCGGTGTGGCTCCAGATCACTTCCGGCACGTACAGGTCGTCGCTGTTTTCCCAGAAGCGGCGCAGCACGCTGGCATTGGCGCCTTCGCGCTGCAGGTCCAGCTCAGCGGCCAGGGTGTTCTCGACTTCGGCCACCACTTCGCGCGGACGGATCTTGTCGGCACGCGGATGGGTACGCTCGACCAGGGCGGCCAGCGAGTTGAGCAGGGCGATGTCGGCGTCGATCTGCTTCTCGATGCCCGGGCGCAGCACCTTGACCACCACCTGGCGGCCATCGGCCAGCGTGGCCGCATGCACCTGTGCGATCGAGGCCGAGGCCAGCGGTTCGGTATCGAAGCTGGCGAATGCCTCGCTGACCGGCAGGCCGAGTGCTTCCTCGACGATGCGGCGCGCGGTATCGCCGTCGAACGGCTTGACCCGGTCCTGCAGCAGGGTCAGTTCGTTGGCCACGTCCGGCGGCACCAGGTCGCGGCGGGTGGACAGGATCTGGCCGAACTTGACGAAGATCGGGCCGAGATCCTGCAGCGCCAGGCGCAGGCGCGCACCGCGCGACTGTACAGCGATGTCGGCCGAAGCACGCGGCACGAACGGTTTGGCCAGGCGCAGCCAGCGCTCAGCCGGCGTGCCGTGCAGCAGGTCGTCCAGGCGGTAGCGCAGGATCACCCGGCCGATGCGGCTTGCCCGCAGCACGGCCTTCATGCGGCACCCCGCAGGCGCTGGACGCGCGCGCCAAGGCGCTCGACGTCATCACGCAGTACGTCCACATCATCGTGGAAGGCATCCAGTTCGGCGCGCGGTACCACGTCGCGCGATTCCTCGGTGATGAACTCGGCAGCGCTGTGGGCCAGATCGATCGCACCCTGGCGCGCGTGCTGCAGGGCGCTGCGCAGGGTGTTGGCCACCTGCACGCCCAGTACCTCGCCGAACACGCTGACGAACGGCTGCTGCCAGTCTGGATCGAAGCCCTTGGCCAGCTGCTGCAGGCGTCGCGCCAGTTCAGCGTCACCGGCCACGCGTACACGGCCCTTGTTATTGGACTCGCCGCGCCGTGCGTTGGCCAGCAGCGGCAGCTGCGCCAGCACACCGGCCAGGCTGCTGCGCACGGCCAGGTCGGCTTCCTGCGCATCCACCGGGCCCACCCGCAGCTGGTCGCCGTCGACGCTGATGCGCATCGCCAGCGACGGCGCTTCCAGGGTCAGGTCGATGTGCCGGCCATCGAGGCTGGCCAGTGCATGGCGGGTATCCGGATCCAGCGCCAGCGCGCGGTTCAGGGCGATCTGCAGGGCGCGGCCAGCGACCGGCTTGAGGGACTTGAGCAGGGAAAGAGCCATGTGCGCATTCTACCTGCGTGGGTGGGGGGCTTGCGCCGGGCTGCCGCCCGGCACCCGCGGTAGTGCCGGCCGCTGGCCGGCAACCTCAACCTCAAAAGCTGGCGATCCGTGGGATGGCGGGGTGGGGTCCCGTTGCTGCGCAACGGGCTCTGACCCCAATGCTGATGGGATCTCGCGTTAGTAGATGCCGACCTTGGTCGGCGCTGGATGTCAGGGGGCCAACCATGGTTGGCCGCTACCCGAGCCGGCAGCCCGGTGATTCATCTGTGCCTCACCTGGGTGGCTATGGAAGGTTCATGCTGTACGGCCACGCAACGCACAGGACATCGCATTCCCATGGCACGGACCCGGATCGGCATCATCTTCGGGGGCAAATCCTCCGAGCACGAGGTTTCACTGCAGTCGGCGAAGAACATCCTCGATGCGCTTGATCGCGAGCGCTTCGAGCCGGTGCTGATCGGCATCGACAAGCAGGGCCAGTGGCATCTGAACCAGCCGGACACCTTCCTGATCAACGCCGATGATCCGTCGCGCATCGCGCTGCATCGCTCGGGCCAGTCGCTGGCGGTGCGCCCGGGTGCGGAACAGGCACAGCTGCAGCCGTCCGATCCGGCCAGCGCGCTGGGCCAGATCGATGTGGTGCTGCCGATCGTGCATGGGCCGCTGGGCGAGGACGGTGCGCTGCAGGGCCTGCTGCGCATGGCCAACCTGCCCTTCGTCGGCTCGCCGGTACTGGGTTCGGCAGTGGCGATGGACAAGGACGTGACCAAGCGCCTGCTGCGCGACGCTGGCCTGCAGGTGGCACCGTGGTTGTGCATCCGTCGCCACCAGGCGGCAACGGTCGATGTCGATGCGGTGATCGCGCAGCTCGGCCTGCCGCTGTTCGTGAAGCCGGCCAACCAGGGTTCGTCGGTGGGCGTGAGCAAGGTCAAGGACGCAGCGGGCTTCGCCGAGGCACTGGCATTGGCGCTGCGCTACGACCACAAGGTGCTGGTGGAGTCGGCGGTGGTCGGCCGCGAGATCGAGTGCGCGGTACTGGGCAACGCGCATCCGCAGGCCAGCCTGTGCGGCGAGGTGGTGGTGCACGACGAGTTCTACGCCTACGACACCAAGTACATCAACGAAACTGGCGCCGAGGTGGTGGTACCTGCGGATATCGATGCCGCAACCCAGGCGCGCATCCAGCAGATCGCACTGCAGGCCTACCAGGCGCTGGAGTGTGCCGGCATGGCGCGCGTGGACGTATTCCTTACTGCCGGCGGCGGGATCGTCATCAACGAGGTCAACACGCTGCCGGGCTTCACCCGCATCAGCATGTACCCGAAATTGTGGGGTGCCAGCGGAGTCGATTACACGACGTTGATTACGCGCCTGATCGAACTGGCACTGGAGCGTCACGAAGCCGATCGCGGATTGCACAGCGCCGCGTAGCGTTGTGATCGCCCGCAGAGTCGAGCATGGCTCGACTCTGCGGAAAGCGATGCCGGCCAGCGGCCGGCACTACCGGCTAGCCGCGCTTGCGGAACATCGAGATCACCGCAAGGATCAGGAACACCACGAACAGGATCCAGGCGATGTTCGTTGCGGCGCCGGCAATACCGGAAAAGCCCAGAACGGCGGCGATGATGGCGATGACAAAGAAAATGATGGCGTAATGCAGCATGGCGCTCCTCGCGGGTGGTCGAGCCTTGGATGGCGTGGGTCCATCCTCCCGATCCTGCGGTGTGCAACCAGTGACGGCGATCTATGCAGCAGATGAAGCCTTCAGCCTGCGCAGCCCTTCTTCGATGCTGACCTGCGGCACATAGCCGAAATCGCGGCGGGCCGGCTCCATGCTGTACCAGTGCGGCGTGCACAGCTGCTCGGCCAGGAAGCGGGTGAGCGGCGGCTCGCCACGCAGGCGCAGCAGCGGCCACAGCCGTTCGCAGACCGCGCCGATGCGATAGGCGGTCTTGAAACTGATCGCCTTGTCCACCGTCGGCGCGCCAACAGCGGCCAGCAGCCGGTTGACCAGTTCGCGCATGGGCAGCGGTTCGCCGTTGGAAATGAAGTAGGCCTTGCCCGCACACGCGGCACCCGGCGCCAATGCCTCGAAAGCGAGGAAATGCGCGAGCGCGGCGTTGTCGATGTAGGTGGTATCGACCTTGTTGTTGCCGTCGCCGACCAAGCGCAGGCGACCCTGACGTGCACGCTCGGCCAGGCGTGGCACCAGCTGCTGGTCACCCGGGCCCCAGATCAGGCGCGGGCGCAGTGCCACCGTCACCAGCGATACATCGTTGGCGGCCAGCACGCGCTGTTCGGCGATCGCCTTGGTCGCCGCATACGGTGCCTGGAAGTCCTCGCCGTACGGCACCTCGTCAGCCCCCAGGCCTTCCACCGGATGCGTGGCGCGGTGGGTCACGCTGGGCGTTGAGGTGTAGACCAGCCGGTTGATGCCGTGCGCGCGGCATGCCGCAATGACATTGTCGGTGCCGACCACGTTGGCCTGGTGGTAGCTGTCATAGCTGCCCCAGGCGCCGGCCTTGGCGCCGTTGTGGAACACCGCATCGACGCCGGCCACCGCGTGCAGCACTGCCTGCGCATCGGCCAGATCGCCGCGGATCTGGCCCACGCCCATGGCCTGCAGTTCCGGGTAGTGGCTGCGGTTGAACGCCAGCACCTGGTGGCCACGTTCGACCAGCCCGCGGCACAGCGCCTGGCCAAGGAAACCACCACCACCGGTGACCAGGATCTTCATGCGCGCTTCTCCAGTTCGGCGCTGGCCCAGACGGCGAGCTTCTCGCGGCCGATCTTGGCGTTGTGACGGATATCGACGGGGAACGCGGGATGCATCAGGAAGTGCCGCAGGCCGGCCTCAGGCGTGCGCGCTGCGGCATGCGCACGCAGCGCTTCCTGCAACGCCGGGCTGTCGCTCTGGCCACGCTGCAGTTCCACGCACAGCACCGGTACCTGCGCACCCGCCGGGCCAACGCCGACCAGTGCCGTGCGTGCCACGCCGGGCAGGGTATTGAACACCGGCTCGACCTGTTCGGTGTACAGCGGCCCTTGTGCGGTTTCCACGCGATGGGTCTTGCGCCCGCAGAACCACAGCCGGCCCTGCGCATCGAAGTAGCCCACGTCACCCATGCGATGGACGATGCGGGTGCTGCCATCGGCCAGCGTCTCGCGGATCTTCGCTGCGGCCGTGGCCTGCGGGCGGTTGAAGTAGCTGTCGGTGGCGGTCGGCCCGGCCACGGTGATCTCGCCCACCTCGCCGGTGGCCAGCACACGTGCCTGCGACCAGTCGGCCAGCGGGGCGTCGTCGATGGCGATGATGCGCACCTCGTTGGGGGCCACCACGCTGCCCACGCAGGTGCCGGCGCCGGCCTCGGTGGCCGCGCGGGTACGCTCCAGCTCACGCCCCTCGACCACCGCCACCGGCAGGCACTCGGTGGCGCCGTACGGGGTCCAGAACTGCGCATCGGCGGGCAGCAGGCTGCGGATGGTGGCGACCACGTCCGGCGGCACCGGCGCACCGGCCGAGGTCACCCGGGTCACCGTCGGCAACGGCCGGCCATGCCGGGCCAGCACCCGCATCAATGCCGGCGAGCCGAACAGCTGGGTCACGCCGAAGCGCTGGATGGCATCGTGCAGGCGTGCCGGATCGGCCTGCGCCGGCCGGGTCGGGTCCATGTCCGGGATCACCGAGGTCAGGCCCAGCGCCGGGTCGAACAAGGCAAAGGGCGGGAAGGTCGGCAGGTCCACGCCGCCCGCTTCCATGCCGAACGCGCTGCCCAGCAGCTGGATCTGGCCCACGAAGTGGCGGTGGCGGTAGACCACGCCCTTGGGCACACCGGTGGAGCCGCTGGTGAACAGGATCGCCGCCATGTCCTCGCCATCGGTGTCGGCCAGCATCGCCCCGCCCTTGGCGCCGGCGCGCTCCAGCGCGGCCAAGCTGGTACCGCCCCAGCCGAGGCGGCGGCCAACGGTGACCAGGCGGCTCGCCGACGGCGCCCAGCGCAGCGCCAGCCGCGCCACGTGCGCCAACGGAATGCCGATGAAGGCCTGCGGCTGCGCCTCGTCCAGGCACTGTTTCAGCGCGCGCTTGTCGATGCCCGGATCGACCAGCACCGGCACCGCGCCCAGCTTGAACAACGCGAACATCAGCAGGAAGAACTCCGGCGACGGCCGCACCATTACCACCGTGCGCACTCCACGGCCGATCCCATAGCCGGCCAGGCCGGCGGCCATGGCATCACTGCGGGCGTCCAACTGGCGGTAATCCAGGGTGACATCGTAGGCGGCCATGCCGTTGCCGGCGCCCCGGCGGCCCGGGCAGCGGATGGCGATCTGGTCAGGGCGTTCACGCGCCAGTTCAGGCAGGCGCGCGGCAATGTTGCAGGGTCGGTTCATCCGTTCATTGTCGCCGCTTACGGAATTTCTTGCGCGGCGGCCCACTTCGTGGAAAATCCGCACCCTCGTTCCTGATTCCGACTGCCGCCCGAGGCGGCTTGCCCATGCAACATCCCTGCATGACCTGCGGCGCCTGCTGCACCCAATACCGCGTGGCCTTCCACTGGATGGAATCGGACGAGGTCACCCCCGGCGGCGTGCCGCACCAGCTGACCGAGGTGCTGGACCCGCACCGCCTGTGCATGCGCGGCACCCACTCCAAGCCGGTGCGCTGCGTGGCGCTGGACGCGCAGATCGGCGTGTACTCACGCTGCACCATCCACCCCAACCGGCCCAGCGTGTGCCGTGAGGTGGATGCATCGTGGGAGTACGGCAAGGCCAGCCCGCAGTGCGACAAGGCACGCATCGCCTATGGCCTGGACCCGCTGACGCTGGCCGACTGGCGCTGGCGCGATGATGCCGATAATGACGACGATCACCCGGACGACAACGGCAACAGCCCGTCCTCACCGCCGCAGGCACCGGTCGCGGCGTAGTAGTGCCGGCCGCTGGCCGGCAACCTCATGAACCCTTCGGGTGTGCCGATCAGATCGGGTTCTTGTCCAGAAAAGCGCGGATCTCCGGCACCAGCACTTCGTGCTTGTCTTCCAGCACGTAGTGCCCGGCGTCCTCGAAGGCATGCACCTGGGCCTGCGGCAACGCGGCCTGGAAGCCCTTCAGGAAGTGGTGGTCGAACACGAAGTCGCGCAGGCCCCAGCCGAGGAAGGCCGGTCGGTCGGCGAACGACGGCAGCGCCTTGCCGGCCCGCTCCAGCAGCGACCAGGCCTTGTCGGCCGGCGACAGCGGGATGTCCTGCATGAAACGGATGGTGCTGATGCGGTTGGCCCAGCTGTTGTACGGCGACACGTAGGCGCGGCGTACGTCGGCCGGCATCTTCCGCTCCACGCCCAGCCACGAGGCACCGGACGAGAACGCATTGAAGCTGCGGATGATCCACTCGCCGATCTTCCAGTGGCGGCCCAGCGCGATCTGCCACGGCATCGTCTTCGCCGCCGGCATCGGGAACGCGGCGGTATTGAGCACCACCAGGCGCTTGACCTGGTCGTGGTGCGACAGCGCCCAGCCGAAACCGATCATGCCGCCCCAGTCGTGCACCGCCAGGGTCACCGGGCCGGTGATGCCCAGGTGCTTCAGCAGCGCATCGAGGTCGTCAACGCGCGACTGCAGCGTGTACTCGTAGCGGCTGTCATCGGGCTTGTCCGACAGGCCCATGCCGATGTGGTCCGGCACGATGCAGCGGTATGTGTCCGACAGGCCGGCCACCAGCGTGCGCCAGTAATAGCTCCACGACGGGTTGCCATGCACCATCACCACCACTTCGCCATCGCGCGGGCCTTCGTCGAGATAGTTCATCGACAGGCCGGGGCGAACCTCGAAGCGCTGCGGGTGGGCGGGGTAACCGGGAAGATCGCGCATGCGGAGCACCTAGGGAGAGTCGCGGCGCAATGTGGAGCCGAACCGATGCTCGGCTGCTCTCCGGTCCGCTGCGGAAGAGCCGCGCTGCGCGCGTGAGCCGAGCATGGCTCGGCTCTACAGGAGGTCGGGCAGCGGGCTGCTTACCAGACCACTTCAGCCATCGAGCAGTTCAGGCCGGAACCAATGCCCAGAAGTGCAATGCGATCGCCCTTCTTCAGCTTGCCCAGCTGCTTGAGCTTGCTCAGCACGATCGGCACCGAGGCCGGGCCGATGTTGCCGTGCTCGCCGAAGATGGTCATGACCTTCTTCGGGTCGATGCCGAAGTTCTTGATGAACGCAGCGGTGTGCGGCTGGCTGACCTGGTGGATCACGAACTGGTCCAGCTCTTCCACGGCCCAGCCCAAGGCGATCTTGGCGGCGGTGAAGGTCTTCTGGGCCAGCTTGATGCCTTCGATCAGCAGCAGGCGGGTATCGGTGACCATGCGGTCCAGATTGCCCAGGCACAGCTGGTTCCACTCGGTGGCCGAACGGGTCACGCCACCCTTGTAGCGGGGTGCATCCGGCACCAGTTCCGAGCGCGCCATCACCATCGCGGCGGCGCCCGAACCGGTGGTCAGGGCGGCCAGCTCGTTGCGGAAGTCGTCGGCGGTGACGTCCGGGGCGGTCATGCGCTCCAGGGTCTTCTCGTACACCAGGTTGGCGGTCTCGCCATCCACCACCAGCGCGTAGTCGATGTCGCCACGCTCGATCATGCGCGCCGCGATATCCATGCCGTTGATGAAGGCCAGGCAGGCATTGGCGACGTCGAAGGTCATGCACTCGTCGCTGACGCCGAGGTTGCCCGACACGATCGAGGCGGTGGACGGCTCCAGGTAGTCGCGGCTGACCGAGGTGTTGACCAGCAGGCCGACCTGCGTCGCATCGATGCCTGCGTCTTCCAGCGCCTTGCGGCCGGCCATGGTGGCGGCATCGGACGCCAGCACGCCGTTGTCCCACAGGCGGCGGGCATGGATGCCGGCGATATCGCCGAGCACGTCGGTGCGGATACCGAGGCGATCCAACGTCGGCTGCAGCCGCTCGTTGATTTCCTTGGTCGTCAGCGTATGCGGCGCATCAACGTGTGCCAGGCCGGCGATCGAGACATTCTTGAAGAGCATCGAGGTTAGCGCCAAGGCTCAGGCAAAAGGGGGCGCTATTCTATAACCCCCGGGGCCTTCACCGCATCTTTACGAATTCAGGCTTGGCCGTATGGTGAAGCGTTCAGCGCGGCGGGCACTGGAACGCGGCGAACCGCTGGCTGCCATCGGCGGGCGCGGCGGCGGCCTGTACGGCGTTGGCGCCGGCACTCGGGGCCTCGTTGCGGGCCAGGGTTTCCAGCTCTTCCTGCACGCGCAGCGGGTTGCGGTTGTAGAAGCCGACCTTGCTCTTCACGGTGACCACCACCTCGCCCTTGGCGATGCAGCCGGCCGGAACCGGACCTGCCGGCAACACGCGGGTCGCCTTGCCGGCCGGTTCGATCGGCACCCAGGTACAGGCAGTGACGGTGAGCAGCAGAGAGGAAAGCAGCAGAACGCGCATGGGCAGATCCTGGAAGGGTATGGGGCGATTCTGCCTGAACAGCCTGAATCGGGGGTAGCCGGGGCCGGGGTCAGAGCCTCCTGCGGGGGATCCGACCCCAGGTCGGCAGAGGGGTCCGGATCCCCCGCAAAGGGCTCCGACCCCTTAAGGGGTTGCCGGCCAGCGGCCGGCACTACCGGGGGAGCCGGCCCGCCACAGGCGGGCCGGGTCGTGCCTTATTTCTTGACCGGGTTGCCCTCGGCGTCGATCACCGTCACCTCGCCCAGGTTCAGCGCGCGCACGGCCGCTTCGGTCTGCTTGAGATCGCCCACCACCACCCAGGTCAGGGCCTGCGGCTTGATCTCGGCAGCGGCCTGCTGCACCTGCGCCGGGGTCATCGCTTCGATCTCGGCCTTGCGACGCAGCACATAGTCGTCCGGGCGCTTGAACTGCACGATCGAACCGACGGTCGCGGCCACGGCACTGGCGGTCTCGTAGGCACCGGGCAGGCTGAGGGTCTGGATGTTGCGGATGCGGTTGACTTCGGCAGCGGTGGCCGGCTTGCTGCCGTCGGCGAATGCGGCGATCTCCTTGCGCATTTCCGCCAGTGCCGGGCCGGTCTTGTCGATCTGCACCGGCGCACTGGCCATCCACGGGCGCTGGCCCACCGAACTGGTCGCGCTGCTGCGCGCGCCGTACGACCAGTGCTTGTCCTCGCGCAGCTTCATGTTCAGGCGCGAGGTGAAGTCGCCGCCGATCACGCCGTTGGCAATGTCGAAGCGGGTCGAACTGGCGGCGCTGGACGGCGCCACCACCTGGCCGGCGAACAGGTTGGCCTGCACCGCACCCGGCTGGTCGATCAGGAACACGCGCGGGCCCTTCGGCAGCGCGACATCGGTGGCCGCCTTCACCTGCGGCGCCTCGCCGGTCGCCTTCCAGTCACCCAGCTGCTTGTCCAGCAGCGGCACGATCTCGGCCAGGGTGGTGTCACCGACCACGATCAGGGTGCCATTCTGCGGGCGCAGCCAGTCGTGGTGGAAATCAACCAGATCTTCGCGGGTCAGGCCGTTGATCGCCGCCTCGTCGCCGCTGCCGGTGAACGGGATGGCGTACGGGTGGCCCTTGCCGTACAGCAGCGGCGGCAGCACGCGCATGGCCACTGCACCCGGGTTCACCTTCTCCTGCTGGATGCCGGCGATCCAGGTCGCCTTGACCCGGTCGATCTCGCCCTGCTCGAAACGCGGTTCGCGCAGCAGGTCGCGGTACAGCGCCAGCGACGGTGCCAGGTTTTCCTTCAGCGCCGACAGGTCCACGCTCATCGAGTCCAGGCCGGCCGAGGCATCCAGGCTGGCGCCCAGTGCGTCGGCGGCGTCGGCGAAGGCCAGCGAACCGAGCTTGCCGGCGCCTTCGGTCATCAGGCTCATGGTGAAGTTGGCGGTGCCGGGCTTGCGGCCCTGGTCGGCGCTGAAGCCGCCCGGGAACTGGTAGCTGAACTGCACCACCGGAATCTCGTGGCGTTCGGCCAGGATCACCTGGGTGCCGTTCTTCAGCGTGGCGCGCTGCAGTGCCGGGAACTTCAGCTGCGGGAACTCGCGGGTCTGCGGCACGCCGGCCTTGCGGTCCACCTGTTCCGGCAGGGTGCTGTACTTCGGGTCCACCGCCGGCACGGTGAACGGCTTCGGCGTCTGGCTCGGTTCTTCCTTCAGCGCCACGCGCTCACCCGGTGCGATCACCAGGGTGTGGCTGCCCTTGTCCAGCCACTCTGCGCCCAGGCGGCTCAGATCGGCGGCACTGGCCTTCTCGATGTTGGCCAGCGAGGTGCGGAAGCAACCCGGGTCGCCGGTGAACACCGCGCACTCGGCCAGCGCATCGGCCTTGCCGCCGAAGCCACCGATGCGCTCGATGCCACGGATGAAGCCGGCACGGGCGCCGGTCTTGGCGCGCTCCAGCTCGGCCGCGGTCGGGCCCTGCTTGATCAGGCGGTCCAGTTCCTCGTCGATGATCTTCTCGACCTTGGCCGGGTCCTGGCCCTGCTTGACGGTCGCCACGATCACGAAGTTGGAGCCCAGCTGCGACGTCGACAGGCCCGAGCCGATGCTGTCCACCAGCTTGTCCTGGTGCTGCAGGCGCTGGCTCAGGCGTGAGGACTTGGCGCCGCCCAGCACTTCGGAGAACAGCTGCAACTGGTCGATGTCGGCGGTGCCGACCTGCGGCACGTTCCAGGCGCGGTAGATGCGCGCCTGCGGCACCTTGTCGGTCATCGTCTCGCGGGTATCGGCACTGCGCTTGGCCACGTTCACCGCCGGCTGCGCCATGGTCGGGCCAGCGGGGATGCTGCCGAAGTACCTGGCGACCTTCTCCTTGGCGGTGGCCAGGTCGATGTCGCCGGCCAGCACCAGCACCGCGTTGTTCGGGCCATACCAGGTGCGGAACCAGGTCTTCACGTCATCCAGCGAGGCCGCGTTGAGATCGTTCATCGAGCCGATCACGCCGTGGTGGTACGGGTGGCCAACCGGATACAGCGCCTTGTTGATCTGGTCCCAGGCCTGGCCGTAGGGCTGGTTCTCGCCCTGGCGCTTCTCGTTCTGCACCACGCCGCGCTGCTCGTCCAGCGCAGCCTGGTCGATCGCACCGACCAGATGGCCCATGCGGTCCGACTCCATCCACAGCGCCATGTCCAGCGCGGTGGTCGGCACGTTCTCGAAGTAGTTGGTGCGATCGGTGTTGGTGGTGCCGTTCTGGTTGGTGGCACCGACCTGCTTGAACGGTTCGAAGAATTCGCCGTCGTGGTTCTCGCTGCCCTGGAACATCAGGTGCTCGAACAGGTGCGCGAAGCCGGTGCGGCCGGCCGGTTCATCCTTGCTGCCCACGTGGTACCAGACGTTGACCGCGACGATCGGCGCCTTGCGATCGGTATGCACGATCACGCGCAGGCCGTTGGGCAGGGTGAACTGCTCGTACGGGATATCGACCTTGGCCGGTGCCGCCGGCCTGGCGGCAAGCGCGGAGGTGGGCGCAAGCGTGCCCAGGGCGGTGCTGAGGGCGACGGCCAGCAATGCGGCGCGCGGGCGAAGGGCGAGAGACATATCCGGATCCTTGGTCACATAGGTGAACCCCGATCCTAGCCTGCGCAGGCAACGGCAGGAATCGGTCGCCAGTCACTGGGGGTGTTTGCCCTGAAGGCCATCCGGCCCGGCCCCAGCCGGGGGGCGTGAACCGTCACATGTGCCGGCTGAAGGCGTCCGGACAGTGTCCGCGGCACATCGAATGGACAGGTGTCCGCCCACCGGACACTTTTCGATTGATAAAAAACCCTTGTAAATCAATGAATAAAAGTTGGCACGGGGATTGCTTGGCACTTCCTGCGCCAGGAAGGGCTTCAGACGCAAGCTGACTGAAGACTGAACAAATGCAGGAAATCGAAAATTCTTCTTGCATCCCCAGAATTGGTGTACTACCTTACTACCACACCACTGATCACCAACACTAAACAGGCCCCGTCATGAACGCCAAGACCATTGCCATCGCCATCGCCCTGATCGCCGGCACCGCGGTTGTTTCGTCGGTGCAGGCCTCCGAATCCATCAAGACCCTGGCCACCGTGCAGGTTCGCCCGGCGGCCGACCAGCTGGCCCAGCAGGCCTGGGAACAGGCCAGCGGCATCCCGACCCTGGCCACCGTGGAAGTGCGCCCGAGCGCCGACCAGCTGGCCGAGCGCAACGGCTACGTCGCCGCCCCGGTCGCCGCCGCGATGCCGATCACCACCCTGGCCTCGGTGGAAGTGCGCCCGAGCCTGGAACAGCGCGTCGCCCTGGCCGCCGAACTGGAAGCCCAGCGCTACGCCGCCACCCTGGCTGCCGCTGCCACCAGCGTCGCCAACCAGGTGATCGTCAACCTGCCGGCCCTGCAGGTGCGTCCGAGCGCTGCAGACCTGCAGGCCCTGGCCACCGAAACCGCCCAGGTCCTGCTGCGCCCGTAAGCGGTGCCGCCCTGCCCAGCGCAGGGCGTGCGCCGTAGAGGCGGCCGCCGTCGCAGGTACACTGCGCCGATGAATGCCGCGCCCCCGTTCCACGTAATCCTGTTCCAACCGGAAATCCCGCCCAACACGGGCAATGTGATCCGGCTCTGCGCCAACACCGGCGCGCAGCTGCACCTGGTCGAGCCGCTCGGCTTCGCACTGGAAGACAAGCAGCTCAAGCGCGCCGGCCTGGACTACCACGAGTACTCGCGCCTGCAGGTGCACCCCGACCTGGACACCGCGCTGGCGCGGATCGCACCGAAGCGGTTGTTCGCCCTGAGTACGCGTGCCAGCGTCCGCTACGACAGCGTGGCGTTCGAAGATGGCGATGCCTTCCTGTTCGGCCCGGAAAGCCGTGGCCTGCCGCAGGACGTGCTCGATGCGCTGCCGGATGGCCGCCGCCTGCGCCTGCCGATGCGGCCGGGCAACCGCAGCCTCAATCTTTCCAACACCGTTGCCGTGGTGATGTACGAGGCGTGGCGGCAGCATGGGTTTGCCGGCGGCGCGTAAACCGCTCCGGGGTGGCTGTGGATCGCTGCTGGTGGGTGTGACCTGCTTCTGGTGGGTGCGGACCTTGGTCCGCACTGTTCCCCGGTCGCGTGCCGAAGGAGTGTGCCAACCAAGGTTGGCACCTACCAAAGACAGGTCAAGGCGGCTGCAGAAACTTCTGGAAAGATGTGCCAACCAAGGTTGGCACCCACCGGAACCAGGTTTCAGAACGCGTTGATGCCGGTCAGTTCGCGGCCGATCACCAGCTGGTGCACGGTCTCGGTGCCTTCATAGGTGATCACCGATTCCAGGTTCAGTGCATGCCGGATCGCCACGTGTTCGGTGGTGATGCCGGCCCCACCCAGCAGATCGCGACATTCGCGGGCGATGTCGATGGCCATGCGGCAGTTGTTCCACTTGGCCAGGCTGACCTGCTGCGGCTGCAGCTCCCCGGCTTCCTTCAGGCGGCCCAGCTGCAGCGCCAGCAGCTGCGCGGTGGTGATGCGGCGGGCCATTTCGGCCAGCTTGATCTGCGCGCTCTGGGTGGCCGCCAGCGGGCGGCCGAACAGCACGCGCTCCTTGGCATAGCCCAGCGCTTCATCCAGGCAGGCAACGGCGGCACCGATCGGGCCCCAGCTGATGCCGTAACGGGCCTGGGTCAGGCAGCCCAGCGGCCCCTTCAGGCCCTTCACGTTCGGCAGGCGATGGCTGTCGGGCACGCGCACGTCATCGAAGAACAGCGCGCCGGTCAGCGACGCGCGCAGGCTCATCTTGTGCTTGATCTCCTGCGTGGTGAAGCCGGCCATGCCCTTCTCCAGCACGAAGCCCTGGATGCCGTCCTCGGTCTGCGCCCAGACGATGGCCAGGTCGGCCACCGGGCCGCTGGTGATCCACATCTTGCTGCCGCTGATGCGCCAGTCGCTGCCGTCGCGCACCGCGCGGGTCTTCATGCTGGCCGGGTCGGACCCACCGTGCGCCTCGGTCAGGCCGAAGCAGCCGATCAGTTCGCCGCGCGCCATCGCCGGCAGCCACTGCTGGCGCTGTTCCTCGCTGCCGTAGGCATAGATCGGGTACATGCACAGCGAGCTCTGCACCGAGACGAAGCTGCGCAGGCCCGAATCGCCGCGCTCCAGCTCCTGGCAGATCAAGCCATAGCTGACCGCACCCAGATCACCGCCGCCGTATTCGGCCGGCAGGGTGGCGCCCAGCAGGCCCAGCGAGGCGATCTCCGGCACCAGTTCATCGGGGAAACGGGCCTGGTCGAAGGCATCGCCGATGATCGGCAGCACGCGCTCGTTGGTGAAGCGGGCGACGCTCTCCTGCACCGCGCGCTCTTCCTCATTGAGCAGGGAACGGACATCGAACAGATCGTACGGATGCAAAGCCATGGCACTCACGCGCAGTCAGGACCCGGCCATTGTCGGTCATCCGGGCAGAGCGTGCCGACCAGGGTCGGCACCCACTCGGGCCGCAGCCTTACGCTGCACCGCAGCAATCGTGACGTGAACATCGGCGATCTAGCTCGATCACGCGCGGCCCGGTACCCTGACACATTCAAACAACCGTTTCGCTCGTGGCTGCACGCGCGATTCCCAGGCACCGCCGGTGGCCCCGATGCCGGCCCTACCCACGAGTCATGCAATCGATGAGCGCTGAAGCCAACGCCCTGCCCCCGCGTGAAGTAATGGAATTCGACGTGGTGATCGTCGGCGCCGGCCCCGCCGGCCTGGCCACCGCGATCCGCCTGCGCCAGCGCGCGATCGAAGCCGGCCGCGAGTTGTCGGTGTGCGTGCTGGAGAAGGGGTCCGAACCAGGCGCGCACGTGCTGTCTGGTGCGGTGATGGATCCGCGCGCGCTGACCGAGCTGTTCCCGGACTGGGCCGAGCGCGGCGCACCGCTGAAGCAGAAGGTCACCCGTGACGAATTCCTGTTCCTCAGCGAAACCGGCGCGCGCAGCACGCCCAACGCGCTGCTGCCGGAGTGCTTCCACAACGAAGGCAATTACATCATCAGCCTGGGCGAAGTGACCCGCTGGCTGGCGCAGCAGGCCGAGGCGCTGGAAGTGGCGATCTTCCCCGGCTTCGCCGCAGCCGAGGTGCTGTACGGCGACAACGGTGAAGTGATCGGCGTGGCCACCGGCGACATGGGTATCGAGAAGGATGGCAGCATCGGCCCGGCGTTCGAGCGCGGCATGGCGCTGCAGGCGAAATACACGATCTTCGCCGAAGGCGCGCGCGGCCATCTCGGCCGCCAGTTGATCGCGCGTTACACGCTGGACGAAGGCAAGGACCCGCAGGCCTACGGCATCGGCATCAAGGAGCTGTGGCAGATCGACCCGTCCCGGCATGAGCCGGGTCTGGTGGTTCACGCCGCCGGCTGGCCGCTGGACAGCGACACCTACGGCGGCGCGTTCCTGTACCACGCCGACGGCGGCAAGGTCGCCATCGGCTACGTGGTAGGCCTGGACTACAGGAACCCGTGGCTGAGCCCATTCGAAGAGTTCCAGCGCTTCAAGACCCATCCGTCCATCCGCAAGCATCTGGAAGGCGGTACCCGCATCGGTTACGGCGCGCGTGCGATCACCGCCGGTGGCCTGCTGTCGCTGCCGAAGACGGTGTTCCCGGGCGGTGCACTGGTCGGCTGCGAGGCCGGCTACCTCAACGCCAGCCGCATCAAGGGCAGCCATGCCGCGATCAAGACCGGCATGCTGTGCGCCGACGCCGCGTTCGACGCGCTGGCCGCCGACCGCCAGCACGATGAACTGAGCGCCTACCCGAAGGCGTTCGAAGCCAGCTGGCTGTTCACCGAACTGCAGCAGGCCAAGAACTTCAAGCAGTGGTTCAAGAAGGGCCAGACCGTGGCCACGCTGATGACCGGCGTCGAGCAGTGGCTGCTGCCGAAGCTGGGCGTGCGCAACCCGCCGTGGACCCTGCACCGCACGCAGCCGGATCATGCCTGCCTGGAACCGGCCGCCAAGCACACCCGCATCGCCTACCCGAAGCCGGATGGGGTGCTGACCTTCGACCGCCTCAGCTCGGTGTTCCTGAGCAGCACCAACCACGACGAGAACCAGCCCAGCCACCTGACGCTGAAGGACCCCAGCATTCCGGTGAAGGTGAACCTGGCCGAGTACGCAGGCCCGGAAGCCCGCTATTGCCCGGCCGGTGTGTACGAGTTCGTTGGCGAAGCCGACAACGCGCGCCTGCAGATCAACGCGCAGAACTGCGTGCACTGCAAGACCTGCGACATCAAGGATCCGACCCAGAACATCGTCTGGGTGACCCCGCAGGGCGGCGGCGGCCCGAACTACTCAGGCATGTGATCGCCCCGGGCTGCGACCGTGTGTCGCAGCCCGACCGCTCCACCGCACCGCTATCCTGCCCACCCATGCGTGCCTGCCGCCTGCTCACCGCCGTTGCCGTGGCCCTGCTTGCCACGGCCTGCCAGCGCCCGCCCGCGGTGCCGGCCACGCCCGAACAGGCCCGGCAGCAGGCCATGCAGCGCGCGTTCGAACTGTGTGCCGGCTGCCACACCGTGCAGCCCGGTGGCATCCACCGCTTCGGGCCCAACCTTCACGGCGTGATCGGCCGCCGCGCCGGCAGCCTGCCCGACTATGGGTATTCCGACGGCATGCGCCGCGCCGACATCACCTGGACCGCACAGACGCTGGATACCTTCCTGCAGTCACCCACGCACCTGGTGCCGGGCACCCGCATGTACAACGCCTTCCCCAGCGCAGAACGCCGCGCCCTGGTGATCGCCTACCTGCAGCAGCAGTCGGCTCAGTGAGCCAGGCGCTGCAGCTGTTGCTGCAGCCGCGCCACGAACGTCGTTACGGTGGCGAACAACGGCGCCGTATCGGCCTCTGCCGCATCCTGCAGGCGCTCGACCAGGGCATTGGCCTGCTGGGCCAGTGCCGTGGCCCCGATCGCCCCGAGCCCGCCGGCCTGGCGATGCAGGTGCAGCGCCGCAGCCTGGCGGTCGCCAGCCTGCACGGCGCGCTGCACGGCGGCCAGGTCACCCTCGCTGGCCTGCAACAGGCTGTCGCGCAGCTGCTCGGCCACCACGCGCGAGCCGAAGCGCTGCTGCAGGGTGGCCAGATCAGGCAATGCTTCACCGTCGTCGGCGGCAACCTCCGGCACCGGCACCTCGAACGACTGGCCCTGGGCCTGCGGCAGCCAGCGCAGCAGCGCCGCACGCAGCGTGGCCAGCGACAGCGGCTTGGCCAGTACCTCGTCCATGCCGGCCTCGCGGCAGCGGCGCGCATCGTCGTCCAGCACGCTGGCGGTCAGCGCCAGCACCGTCAGCCGCGGCTGGCCGGTACGGCCCTCGCGTTCGCGCAGCAGGCGGGTGAAGCCAAATCCATCGAGTACCGGCATGCGGCAGTCGGTGATCACCAGGTCGAAGCTCTCCGACGACAGGCGATCCAGCGCCTGCTGGCCATCGCCCAGCAGCACATGGGGTACGCCCAGCTGCTGCAGCCGCCACGCCATCATCGCCTGGTTGGTCGGGTGGTCCTCGATCACCAGCACCCGTGCCTGACGCAGCGCGGCGGGCAGCAGCGCGGACTGGTCCTGCTCGGCCAGCAGTGCCGCCGCGTCCTCGCTGCCGGCCTCCACCAGCGATACCCGCACTTCGGCGCGGGTTCCTTCGCCCAGCGTGCTGTGCAGGGTCAATTCGCCCTGCATCATCTGCACCAGTCGCTGGCAGATGCTCAAGCCCAGGCCAGTGCCGCCGTGGTCACGCTGGATGTAGGCACCGGCCTGCGTAAAGGGCGCGAACAGGTGCTGCAGTTGTTCCGGTGCGATGCCGATGCCGGTGTCGGTAACGCTCAGGCACAGCGGTTGCACGCCGTCTTCGCTGGTCGGCCCCAGCACCTCCAGCTGCAGGCGCACCTCGCCCTGGCTGGTGAACTTGATGGCATTGCTGAGCAGGTTGAACACGATCTGGCGCAGCCGCACGCCGTCCACTTCGTGGGCCGGCGCCAGCTCGGGATCGATCTGCACGTGCAGCGCCAGGCCACGCGCGCTGGCCTGGGCCGACAGCAGGCGGCACACGCTCTCCAGCAGGGGCCGCAGCGGTTGCGGCACCGGTTCCAGGCGCAACGCCCCTGCTTCCAGCCGCGAGTAATCGAGGATGTCATCGAGGATCTGCCGCAGCATCTGGGCCGAATCCTCGATAACGCCGAGGATGCGCTGCTGTTCGCTGTCCAGCGGTGAGTGCGCCAGCACCTCCAGCATCCCCAGCACGCCACTCATCGGCGTGCGGATCTCATGGCTCATCGTGGCCAGGAAGCGCGATTTGGCCTCGGCGGCCTGCTCGGCGTCCGCCTTCGCCGCCGCCAGGGCATCGGCCTGCATCCGCGCTTCGCTCACGTCCACCCAGTAACCGCTCCAGATCACCGCGCCCTCTTCGGCGGCATAGGGGTGGGCCTGGCTGCGCACCCAGCGCACGCCCTCCCCATCGCTGCGCAGGCGGAACTCCAGGATCAATGGGGCGAACTGGCGCGCGGCCTGCTCGATGGAGTGCAGGATGTGCGCGCGGTCCTCTTCCTCGATGCGTTCCAGCAACACCCTCGCATCCTGTTCGGCCTGCTGCCGTGTAATGCCGAACAACGCAGGCAGGTCACCGGCGATGAACGGGAAGCTGAGCGCGCCATCGGCGTCGCGACGCGCTTGATAGACCACTGCAGGCAGGTTGTCGGTCACCTCGGCCAGACGCTGCTCCAGCTGGCGACGTCCTGCCACCTCGCGGCGCAGCCGCCAATGGCCGACGCCATGTACCAGCAGCGCGGTCAGCAGCACCAGCAGCACCGGCACGCCCCACCGCAGCACCTTGTTCCAGTCGACACCGTTGCGGTACTCCACCCCCAGCCAGGCATTGCGCAGGGCCTCGCGCTTGCGTGGGGTCATCTGCAGCAGCAGGCGATCGAAGGTGGTGGCCAGCGCCGCGTGGCGACGATCCACGGCCAGCACCAGCTGGTCGTTGAAGCCGGCCGGTGCCGCCACCTGCAGCCGCCCCGGGAAACGGCTGCGCAGCAGGTGATCGACCACGGCAAGGTTGCCGATGTACGCATCGGCGTCGCCAGCGAGCAGGCGCTGCAGCGACTGCTCGGCGCTGCGTGCAGCGATGATCCGCGCCTGCGGTGCCTGCTGCAGCACGTAGCCGCGCACACGCTCCGGGTCGGACAGCAGCACGCGCTTGCCCTGCAGGTCAGCCAGGCCCAGCAGCGACTCGCCATCGCTCCTGACCACAATCACGTTCGGCACGCTGATGAAGGGCTGGCTGAACACCCAGTCCGGGCCCAGGTACCGTGAATCGACAGGAATGCCCATCACCGCCTGCAGCTCACCGCGGCGGGCCTTCTCGCGCACCTCGTACCAGTCGTGGCTGTCCTCGACCTGCAGGTTGGCACCGGCCTGCATCAGGCGCTGCAGGTATTCGCTGGCCAGCCCGCTGGGCCGGCCATCCTCGCCGGTGAACGACAGTGGCGCGGCATTCGGGGCGAAACCGATCTTCAACGGCTGCTCCAGCACGCGCTTCTCGGCCTGGCTCAGCGCCAGCTGCGCCGATGCCGACCAGTGCGGCGGTGGCAGCCATCGTTGTGCGAGGGCATCACGCTGGGCCTGGCTGGTGGCCGCCAGCGCCAGGTCCAGGGCTTCGGCCAGGGGTTGCTTGCTGTTGGGAATGCCGAAGTGCAGCCGTTCAGGGGGCAGGTCGCTCGGCCGCAACAGCGCCACGCCCTGCAGGCGCCGGCTGGCAATCAGCTCGGTGGCGACAAAGGCATTGCCGATGTAGACATCGGCCTTGTCGTCTCTGACCATCTGCAATGCGCTCAACGTGTCGTTTACGACAAGCTGGCGGGCACGCGGGAATCGGGCGCGCACCTGCGGACCGGTCAGGAAATCCTGCTCGATCACCACCCGCAGACCCTCCAGGTCGGGCATGTCGGAGGCACGCAGGTCGTCCGGCCGACCCACCAGGGCCAGCGGCGCTTCGCTGTAGGCCGCGGTATAGACCATGCAGCGGGTGCGGTCGGCACTGAGGCCGACATTCATCACCACGTCGATCTCGCCACGACATGCCGCATCCAGCACGGATGTCCAGTCCGGATAGCGGCGCGCCTCGACCTTCATGCCGAGCTGGCGTGCAAGATGCGACAGGTAGTCCGGTCCCAGACCGACCTGCTGGCCGTCACGGAGGGACTCGAAGGGCGGCCAACCGCTGTCATACTGCCCGACAACGATGGTCGGATGCGCCACCAGGTATTCGCGCTGCAACGGGCTGAGCGGCAGCAGCCCAGGGGCCGGCTGTGCCTGGGCCACGGGCAGGGCCAGCACCGCCAGCAGCAGGAGCAGCCCGCGAACAGCCCACCTACGCATCTGCGTCGATCTCCTAGAATCCTGCCAGGGACCGCGATGGTCGCGGCCCGGCGTGCCCGATGGCCATACTAGAGCATGAGCTTGCGCATCATCATCGCAGACGATCACCCGGTGGTCCGCATCGGTACCCGCGCCGTCATCGAGTCGAGCGGCGTGGGCCGCGTGGTCGGCGAGGCCGACAGCGCGCAGGCGCTGATGACCCTGCTCGCCAACCAGCCCTGTGACCTGCTGGTCACCGACTACTCCATGCCGGGCAGCCCGCAGGCCGATGGCTTCGCCATGATCGGCATGATCCGCCGCCGGCATCCGGACCTGCCGGTGCTGATGCTCAGCGTCTCCAGCAACCTGGCGATCCTGCGCATGGTGCTCGACAGTGGCGTGCTCGGTCTGGTCGACAAGAGTTCGTCAATGGACGAGCTGCCGCAGGCCATCCAGTCGGTGTACCGCGGCCAGCCCTACATCAGCCGCAGCCTGCGCGAGCGGGTGGACGCGGCCGGCAGCTGGCGCATGCGCGAGGGCGACGGCAAGCCGTTGTCACCACGCGAAGTGGAGGTGCTGCGACTGCTCGGCACCGGCATGACGGTGAAGGAGATTTCGCTGCAGCTGCACAAGAGCGTCAGCACCATCAGCCGGCAGAAGGGCGACGCCATGCTCAAGCTGGGGTTGAAGGGCGACGCCGAATTGTTCGACTACCTGCGTGACGGCAAGATCTGAGACGCACTTCACATCACAGACCCGGCTGCCGCCCCCCCTCTTTGACGGTCTGCGGATCTGTGCCAAGATGGGCAGGCATGAGTTCTCAATGCGAGGTCGAAGGAATCGACCGGCTCATGTCCTCGCTCCCGTCCGTGGTGGATGGGGTGCGGCTTCCTGCCGGCCGTCTGGCCCGGCAACGCTGACCATGGAGAGGCGCATGCAGTCCCCCCCCGAGCTACGTTGGACCCTGCCGTTGCGGCCCCTGCGCGCATTCGCGGCATGCCTGCTCGTCTCTCTTTCCGCTGCCGCCTGCAGCGCCGCCGATCCGGCCCCCTCGTCCTCCCGGCCTGCGCCTGCGCAGGCTGCCAAAGCGCCCCGACAGGATGTTGCCCCGATGCAGAACCCCTCTCCCGATGCCGCCGTCACCCCGCCCGACGCGCCGACCGTGATGTATTTCATCTACCAGGTCGATGGCGACGGTGCGACGTCCTATGAGGTCCAGAACGGCAGCGTGGCGACCTTCTGGTTCGGCCACCGCTTCACCCTGGACGGCACCACCTACTACACCGGCTTTTCCTGGGATACCCGCGAGCATTACGGCAAGCCGGGCGAACAGCAGCCGGCCGGCCCCGACGACCGCGCCAATCTGGCCGAGGCCACCTTCGTACTGGCCGGCGGCGACGCGAAGAAGCCGTGGAAGTTCCGCGGCCAGGAATGGACCATCGGTGCGCTCGGCGCCTACGACAAGGCCGACGACGTCGATACCCGGCGCAAGCCGATCGAACACCGCACCGCCGACGGCCGCCTGCTGCTGGCGGTGCCGACCAGCAGCTTCGACCGCGGCATCAGCAGCAGCGGCTACGCCCTGCTGCTGTTCAACCCCAAGCGCAGCGAGGACGACCTGGACAGCAAGGTCTGGCGCTACGTCGGCTCGGTGCGCACCGGCGAAGACAACAGCGCGGCCTGCGACGACGGCAACGTGATGCCGTGCACCGACAGCGATGGCGAACTGGCCTTCGTGGCCGATGGCAACGGCCTGCCGCAGCTGACCGTGACCTTCAAGGGCACCACCATCGAAGCCCCGGGCAAGACCCGCGCGCTGGGTGCCGGCGACACCGTGCACTACCGCTTCGACAGCAAGGCCCAGCAGTACATCGCGCCCTGATTTCCATCCGCCGCAGGCGGGTTACCTGTTGACCGACATGTTCTTGACTCACGGATGAGTCCGGTTGGCGATTCGCGGCATCGGCCGCTCCATCAACCCCGAGGAAAACGTCATGGCACAGCATGACTACAGCAAAAAGGAAGTCCTGGACATCGTCGAGCAGGTCGCCCGGCAGAAGGGCATCCCGGTCGATGACTTCATGCGCTTCGCGCACATCGAGACCGGCGGCACCTTCAACGAGCGCGCCCACAACACCTCGACCGGCGCCAAAGGCCTGTTCCAGTTCGTGCCCGGCTCGGCCCGCCAATACCACCTGACCGGCCACGAATTCGACCCGACCCGCAACACCGAAGCCGCCGCGCAGATGTACCAGGACAACCTGGGCTCGATGGCGCGCCGCAATGAGCGCACCGGCCACCCGTACCTGTCCGGCGGCGACACGCCGACCGGCCTGGACCTGTACCTGGCCCACCAGCAGGGCAGCGCCGGCTATGGCTCGGTGCAGACCGCGATCGCCACCGGCACCTTCGGCGTGGTCCGCAACGGCCATGGCGAAGAGATCAACATGCGCCGCAACGTGCTCAACCAGATCGGGTCCGATGCCAAGGCGCTGACCGGCCACACCCTGGCCGAAATGCGTGGCATGAACGACGGCGACCTGGCGCGGACCTTCTCCAGCTACTACATCCACAAGTACGCAGCGATCAGCATCCCGGAAAAGCACATCACGCCGCAGACCGTGGCACCGGGCCAGGCCCAGGCTCCAGCCACACCTGCGCAGACCGCCGCAGTGGGCGCCGCTGCGGCCACGCTGGCGGCGACCGCAACGGCTCCTGCTGCGCCGAAGCCGGGCATCGAACTGCACGCCGCGTACGACGCTGGCGTGAAGTACGACGATGTGAAGTACGCCATCAACATCCCGGGCCACGCGCTGTACGTGCCGGGCAAGACCGGCAAGAACGTGGACCAGGGCTACATCGATTGCTCCGGCTGGGTCGGCACCCTGCAGAACCGGACCATGGACGAGATCAACCAGAAGGCCGGGCACGCTGTCTTCAGCAAGGCCGACCGCATCGACCTGGGCAACCTCGGTTCCGGCGGCATCGTGCACAAGGCCGTCGAACAGTCCGGCGTGCTGCTCGAGCGCGACGCCATCCTCAAGCCCGGTGCGCTGAAGGAAGGCATGGTCATCGGCCTGGATACGGCCAGGACCCGCCACGAGCACTGGAATGGCATCGACCACATCGTGATGGTGGTGCGCGACC
This sequence comes from Stenotrophomonas sp. CASM114, assembly GCF_049384325.1. Classification (NCBI taxonomy): domain Bacteria; kingdom Pseudomonadati; phylum Pseudomonadota; class Gammaproteobacteria; order Lysobacterales; family Lysobacteraceae; genus Stenotrophomonas; species Stenotrophomonas sp. CASM114. Next base: position 69,998 of record NZ_JBMRGJ010000015.1, read on the forward strand.
CGAACACCGACAAGCTGCTGATCAGCCAGTCCACCGGCAGCAAGGGCGTGCACACCATGCCGGTGGAGGATTACCTCAAGCAGGTGAAGGACCACCCGCACTGGAAGCTGTTCGCGTCGGACCCGTTGTCCAAGGCGCGCGACCTGCTGGAAAGCCGCACCCAATCGCATGAGCAGACCCAGGGCAAGCCTGCGGCCGAACACAAGGCCGCTGCCGCCCCGCACGCCGAGCTGTACAAGCCGGGCGCGCACAGCGAGGGCGTGCGCAAGGTGCAGGAGCAGCTGGGCCACCTCGGCTATGCCGGGGCCGACGGCAAGCCGCTGGCCGAGGACGGCCGCTTCGGCCGCAATACCGAAGCGGCGGTACGCCAGCTGCAGAAGGACAACGGGCTGGTTGCCGACGGCATCGTCGGTGCAAAGACGCTGGATGCGATCAAGGAGGCCCGCGAGCGCCCGCTGCTGAACGACGAGCGGCACCCGCGCAATCCGATGTACCTGCAGGCCACCGAAGGCCTGGAGCGGATGCCGGCGGGCACCTTCAAGGACCGCCACGCGCTGGAAAGCGCCGCAGCGGCCCTGACCAGGGAGGCGCATGCCGCCGGCCTGCAGCGCATCGACGCGGTGGTGCCCAGCCCGAACGGTGAGCGCCTGTTCGCCGTGCAGGGCACGGTCGGTGACCCGGCGGCCAGCCGCGTTGCGGTGGAAACCCGCACCGCCAGCGAGCAGAGCATGGCGCTCAGCAGCGGCGCGGTGCAGGGCGCGCCGAACGTGCTGCACCAGCAGCAGGACGCGCAGCAGGAACAGACCCGCCAGGCGCAGAAGGCCATGGGCGTCTGAGCCCGCAGCGCCTTGCAGACCGGGAGGGGCCGCGCCATGCGCGGCCCTTTCCCTTTCTGCCAGCTGAGCGGTAAAAGCCACTTTCAGCCTTGCTTCATGCCGCCTGCCGCTAGATGAATGCGCAAGCCGCCCGGTAGGCCAGGCAATGTTCCGGCAATGTTGGAACGCCAGCGTGGTCTCCACGGCAGCCGGGGCGCCCCGCGCCCTCCCTGCCCAGCGTGGCATGCACCTCACAGGAGAACCGAACATGCTCAGTACTTCCACACTCAGCTTCCGTGGTCTGGCGATGGCCCTGGCACTGGTTGCCGGTGTCGCCGTGGTCAGCGATGCCAGCGCGATGTCGAGGAAGGACAAGCGCACCCTGGTCGGCGCCGTGGTCGGTGGCGTGGCCGGCAACCTGCTGTCCAACGGCGACCCTGCGGCCACCGTCGGCGGTGCCGTGGCCGGCGGCGCGATCGGCAACCTGACCACCTCCGACCGCCGCGACCGCCCTTACTACGACAATCGCCGTTACGACGACCGCTACGATCGCCGTTACGACCGTGGCTACTACCGCAGTGGCTACTACGACCGTGGCGATGACCGCCGCTGGCAGCGTGAGCGCTACTACGACAACCGCTACTACCACGACCGCGGCCGCCATCGCGGCTGGTAAGCAGCGCCGACATACCGATGACGCGGAGACGGGCGGGTCGATGACCCGCCCGTTTGCGTTGGCCACGCGCATGGCGTTGAATGCGCAGCCTTGGATGTGACTTTCCCGATCGGACTGTGGCATGACGTCTTCCTCCCACCGCGTGCAGGGCCTCAACAACGACGAGGTCGCTGCCGACTGGCCAGCGATCAGCGCGGCGGACATCGCGTGGCTGAGTACGCGTTACCCGCAGCTGGGCGGGCACAGCCAACCGCGCTGGCACAGCCCGCGGCCGCTGTCTGCCGCCGCCATCGTCGACGGCACGCGCGGCGCGGTGTTCATCAAGCGCCACCACCACAGCGTGCGCAGCGCGGCCTGTCTGGAAGAAGAACACCACTTCATCGCCCATCTCGCCGCCGCCGGCGTGCCAGTGGTGCAGGTGCTGCCGGCCACCGATGGCCACACTGCGGTCGAACACGGCGAATGGACGTTTGAACTGCACGATGTCGGCGTGGGCGACGACCTGTATCGCGACGCGGTGTCGTGGTCGCTGTTGACCGATGTCGCGCAGGCCCGCGAGGCAGGGCGCACGCTCGCACAGCTGCACCGTGCCGCCGCCAGCTACCACGCGCCCCAGCGCAGCACCCATCTGCTGGTGGCGCGCGACGACCTGATCCGTGCCGACGATCCGATCGCCGCCATCAAGGCAGGACTGGATGAACGTCCCGGGCTGGCACGCTATCTCGCGCGCATTCCATGGGAAGCACAGCTGCAGCGCGACGTGCTGCCGTGGCACGCCGGCCTGGCCGAGCGCCTGCGCGCCGAGCCCCGGCTGTGGGCGCACAACGACTGGCATGTCTCCAACCTGCTGTGGCGCAACGGCGAGGTCAGCACCGTGCTGGATTTCGGCCTGGCGTCGCCCACCAGCGCGCTGTTCGACCTCGCCACCGCGATCGAGCGCAACGCAGTGGCGTGGCTGGAACTGGAGCGCGGCATGGAGGCAGTGCGCATCGATATCGCGCTGGCCCTGCTCGACGGCTACCGCGAGGTGCTGCCGTTGTCGGCGGCACGCGTGCACCTGCTGGCCGACCTGCTGCCAATGGTCCATTTCGACTTCGCACTGTCCGAAGTGGAGTACTTCGAAGGTGTCACCCGCTCAACCGCGAATGCCGACGTGGCCTGGCAGCCCTTCATGCTGGGCCATCCGGCGTGGTTCCACAGCGCGCCGGGGCGGGCACTGCTGCAGGCCCTGCACGCCGTCGCGTGATCCGGTTGACGCAGCGTTGCGGTCAGATCCCTTTCCGCAGGAAAGGGATCTGACCCCGGCTGGCGCTCGCAAATCCGTACCATTTGTAGTGAAATGGTCACCTGAAGCGGGGGTGCCTGGATCTGCCAGGCTGAGAGAGTCCCTTGGAACCTGATCCGGTTTGCACCGGCGTAGGGAGCTTTGAGCCGCAGCCACACCCCCATCATGGGCCGGTGCACCTGCGCGCCGTCGCTTCGTCTCCCTTGTTGTCCGAAGACGAACCGAATGAACCGCTGCCTGCGCCCCACCCTGCTCTCACTCGCCCTCTGCGCCGCGCTGCCGCTGCATGCCAGCGAGGCCGAGGCCACCACCGATGCGGCTGCCACTGGTGCCGAACGCTCGCCGACCGAACTGGCGGCGGTGCGCGTGGAGGCCGGCAAGCCGAAGGCCGATACCTCGCGCGTGAATGCCTTCGGCGGCGGTTCGTGGAAGGACACGCCGGCTTCGGTGAACGTGCTCGAGCGCGACTATCTCGAACGTCGCCAGGTACGTTCGCTGTCCGAGCTGGCCAGCAACGATGCCTCGCTGGGTGATGCGTATGCACCTGTGGGCTACTACCAGAACATCGCCATCCGCGGCTTCGCGCTGGACGCCGCCACCGGCTACCGCTTCAACGGGCTGTCCATCGCCGGCGAGCAACGCTTGGCGCTGGAGAACGTGCAGTCGGTGGAGATCCTCAAGGGTGAAGCCGGCCTGGCGGCAGGGGTGATGGCGCCGGGCGGGATCATCAACTACATCGGCAAGCGCCCGGCTGAAGTACGCACCGCCACGCTCGGCACCGATTCGGAAGGCTCACGCTACGTCGCCGTCGATGTCGGCCACTGGATCACCCCGCGTTTCGGCCTGCGCCTGAATGCCGCATGGGACTCCAGCAATTCCTACGTCGCGCACGCCGATGGCCGCCGCAACTTCTACTCGCTGGCCGCCGACTGGCTGATCGGCGAGCGCGGCAAGCTGGAAGTAGATGCCAACTACCAGACCAGCTCGCAGCGCTCGGTGTCCGGCTACCAGCTGCTGGGCGCGCGTGACCTGCCGCGCGGTGTCGACCGCGAGCACCTGCTCGGCTACCAGCCGTGGCAGCGCCCGGTGGATATCGCCAGCACCAACATCACCGCGCTGCATACCTACGACTTCAACGATGCCTGGCAGTCGCGCGTCTCGGTCGGCCACAGCCGCTCGGTGATCGATGACAACGTCGCCTTCGCCTACGGCTGCTACTACGCCGTGCAGTGCGCCGATGGCAGCGTGCCAGGCAACTACTTCGCGCCCAACGGCGACTACGATGTCTACGACTACCGCAGCCCGGACGACACCCGCCGCAACCAGCAGGCCCGTGCCGAGCTGCGTGGCCGCTTCGAGACCGGCAGCGTCGGCCATCAGCTGACCCTCGGTGCCGACTACTTCCGCCGCACCGTGGACAAGCGCCCGAGCGTCAACGAGTACGTCGGCACCAGCAACATCCACGATCCGCAGGTGCCCGTATTCGCGCCGTCGCCGAAGATGCCGGGCCCCTCCGCACGGCGCCTGGACAGCCGCCAGACCGCGTTCTTCGCGCTGGACCGGATGAGCTTCGGTGATGACTGGCAGTGGCTGGCCGGTGGCCGCTTCGTGCGCCTGGACGAGCGCGCCTACGACAAGCGTGGCACCCCGCAGCGGCACAGCCGCCTGTCGCGCTTCCTGCCGCAGACCGCCGTGGTGTGGAAGGCCACCGACCAGCTCAACGCCTATGCCAGCTATGTGCGCGGCATTTCGCTGGGCCAGGAAGCGCCGTTCTGGACCAGCAATGCCGACACTTTCCTGCCGTCGGTGCAGTCGCGCCAGCTGGAAGTAGGCGTGAAGTACGTGCCGGTCGAGGCGCTGACCCTGGGCGCAGCCGTGTTCCGCATCTCGCAGCCGTACCAGTACGCCAGGCCCGACAGCAGCGACGTCGGCTACACCTTCGTCGAGGAAGGCACGCAGACCCACACCGGCCTGGAGCTGACCGCCAACGGCCAGCTGACCGACGCACTGCAGATCGTGGCCAGCGCCAGCATGCTGCAGGCCCGGGCGCGCGACACCGGCACGCCGGCCTATGAGGGCCATCAGCTGGTGAACGTGCCGAAGGTGCGCGCCAGCGTGCACGTGGCCTACGCGTTGCCGTTCGTGCAGGGCCTGGACGTGACCGGTGGCTGGCGCTATGCCGGTGCCAACGTGGCACGCGCCGACGGTGGCGTGCGCGCGCCGGACTACTCGGTGTTCGATGCCGGCCTGCGCTTCCAGCATCGCCTGCACGAACGCGCGGTGACCTGGAACCTGTCGGTGGACAACGTATTCAACCGCTTCTACTGGCGCGATACCGGCAGCAGCGGCGGTGACTACTACCTGTTCCCCGGTGCACCGCGACAGGCCCGCCTGTCGGTGACGTTCGCGCTGTGAGCGGCGTGATGCTCGAGTGGACCGCCGCGCTGTGCAGCATCCTCGGCGTCTGGCTGATGGCCAGGCGCCGGCTGTCGGCATGGCCGGTGGGCCTGCTGTCGGTGGCGCTGTATGGCCTGGTGTTCGCCGAGGCCAAGCTGTACTCGGACACCCTGCTGCAGGTCGCCTTCGGTGGCTTCCTGGTCTATGGCTGGCTCAACTGGCGGCAGCACGCCGCCGATGAGGGCAGCATCCGCATCGTGCCACTGGCACGCGGCACGCTGCTGCGCGACCTGGCCTTCGGCCTGTGCGGTGGCGTGGCGCTGGGTGCGGCCATGCACACCTTCACCGATGCCGCGCTGCCCTGGCTGGACGCGATGCTGACCGCGCTGAGCCTGGTCGGCCAGTGGTGGCAGGCACGCCGCCACGTGGCCTGCTGGTGGGTGTGGATCGCGGTGGACGTGGTCTATGTGGGTGCGTACCTGTTCAAGTCGCTGCACGTGACCGCGGCACTGTACGTGTTCTTCCTCGGCCTGGCCGTGTTCGGGCTGCGCGCATGGAGCGCCGCCGCGCGTGAACCGCAGGTGGCAACGCGATAGAGCCACGCCATGCGTGGCCGGGCTACCGGTAGTCGCCAACCTGGGTTGGCGCGCCTGCCGACCAAGGTCGGCATCTACCCACCACATCCACGCATGGCATGGATCTACTTCGGCTCCAGCAACAGGCCCAATCGCATCGGTTGGCGCATGTCGGCCGGCGGTGCCGCCTGCAACGGCGCGGCCTGCAGCGTCGCGTGCAGGTCGGCGTCGACCTGGGCATCGCCCAGGCTGTCGAATTCCAGTTTCGAAATACGGCCATCCGCCGCGATCCACACGCTCACCGGAAGCGGTGCCGGTGTGTCAGGGTGCGCCTGCAACCACGCCAGCACACGCTGCGCCTGCGGGTCCTGTTCCTGCTGCAGGCGCTGCTGCAGCTGGCCACCCACGGCGGCGGCGTAGGCCATCCAGTGCGCAGGGGCTTCCTGCGCGGAAACGCTGGCACTCCCCAGTGCCAACGCGCCGAACACCGCAGCCAGACGCCGCCACCAGCGGCGTAGGCCGGTCCTGTTCCCTGCCATGGCCATCGCCTGCCTCCTGCACTCCCATCCAGCGCGCCATGGTCGGCGGCCTAGATGACAGGCAGATGGCGGCCGGTGATGGCCCGGCGCGATCACTCGCCCAGGTCGGCCAGCACTTTGCGCGAGGGCGCGAAGAAGGTCACGCCGGTGGTGGCGGTGGAGAAGTCGAGGATGCGGTCATGCAGCGGCGCAGGATTGCCGATGAACATGCGCTCGAGCATCTTCTCGATCACCCACAGGCGGCGCGTGTAGCCGATGAAGTAGGTGCCGTACTCGCCGCGGCCCGGGTTGGCGAACGGCATGTTGTCACGCAGGATCTCGTGCTCGCCGTCGGCGTCCTCGATGGTGCACAGCGTCTTGTGCGATTTCTGTGCATCGGCCGGCGCATCGTCCAGCTCGATGTTGTCGTGCTTGGTACGGCCGATGATCGCCTCCTGCGCCTCGGTCTTCTGCGCGCGCCAGGCATCGAGGTTGTGCAGGTACTTCTGCACCACCACGTAACTGCCGCCGGCATGTTCCGGGTCTTCCTCACCCACGATCGTGGCTTCCGGCAGCGACAGCCCCTCCGGGTTGGCGGTGCCATCGACGAAGTCGAGCAGGTCGCGGCCATCGAAGTAGCGGAAGCCGGCCACGTCATCGACCGCTTCGACCGCATCACCGAAGGCCATCAGCAGGTTGCGCTCGAACGCCACGATCAGGTCCATGGTGCGTGCGCGGATGTGGTACAGCAGGTCACCGGGCGTGGACACGGCGGTGTGGGTCGCGCCCTTGATCTCGCGGAACGGCTTCAGCTCGCGTGGCGGCGTGGAGCCTACCAGCGGCTGCCACACGCGATGGCCGATGGCCACGTTGCAGGTGAAGGTGCGCTCGATCTCGCGGATGGCGGTGTTCTTGATCAGATCGTCGGTACTGGCCAGCACCTCGCGCGCCTTGGCGATCGACGCCTCGTCATCCTTCACCTTCAGCACCAGGAACGCCGCCGAATGGGTGAGCGGCGCAGTGATCTGCTGCGGCTCGTTGTCGAGCGTGTGGTTGACGGCGGTGATCGGTGCGGGCTGGGAGTTCACGGCGGTTCCTGCTGGCTTGAGGCGGACGCATCGCGTGTGGCGATGTGCGGGCGATCATAGCGGAACCGCCTGACCGGGGACGGAGCGGTTCTCGTTCCGTCCACCGGCGAAGGTACGAAGACCTCAGTCCACATCACTCCAGACCGCCAGCTCGTAGCCGTCCAGATCGCGGAAGTGGAAGCGGCGGCCGCCGGGGAAGGCGAACACCGCCTGCACCACCTCGCCACCGGCGGCGACCACGCGCTGCTGTGCGTCGGCCAGGTCCGCGCAGTACAGGATCACCAGCGGTCCTCCGTGAGCACGCAACGGCGCGTCAGACACGAAGCCGCCCTTCAGCCGGCCATCGTCGAACTCGGTGTAGGACGGACCATAGTCGGTGAACTGCCAGCCGAACACCTCGCCGTAGAAGCGTTTGCTGCGGGCGATGTCGGCGACGTTGAATTCGATGTTGTCGATGCGGCGTTCGGCTTCGTGGGTAGCTTCGTGGCTCATGAGGTTGCTCCGTGATTGGAACCCCAGCTTCGGTCAGCGCGGCACGGCGGTCTTGAACAAAACGGCCATCATTGTCCCCACTCCAGGCGCAGCTCGCTGGCGGTCATGCCAGTCAGCTCGCGCGCCTCGCGGCTGAGATGGGCCTGGTCGGCATAGCCGGCATCAGCGGCCAGCATCGCCAACGAATGCTGTGGCAGCGCGCGACTCTGGCGCAGGAAACGTTGCAGCCGCAGGATCCGCTCCAGCGTCTTGGCGCCGTAGCCGAACTGCGACTGGCTGAAACGCCGCAGGCTGCGCGGGCTCAGGCCCAACTGCGCCGCCAGCGTATCCAGCGTGGCATTACCCGCGGCGAGCGCTTGGAACAGGACATGGGCGCGCTGCGCCGGCGTATCGAGCGCGGCCGCACCCATGTGCTGTTGCAGGCAGTGCGCCATTCGCTGCAGGCGCTGTGCAGGCGCGGTGTCGCCGATGGAGGCCGCCGCCTTGTTCGCCCACGCGCCCTTCAGATCAGCCAGTGGCACGGCCTGGCCGATGATCCCGGCCAAAGGCAGGCCCAGCGCGGCCAATGCCTGGCCGGGGCGGAAGCGTGCGCCCAGCACCTGCGCACCGGGTGCCAGCGCCGGGTGCGCGGCCACACGGTCCGGGCCGACGACGAACAGCGCACCGTCGCGCCAGAGGATATCCACGCAGCCATCGGGCAATACGGTGATGTGCCCATCGGCATCGGCAGGAAGCTGGCTCTGCCACAGCTGGCCAAAGTGGCCGCGCAGCGGCGCAGGCGTCAGATGTTCCTGGTAGGTCGTGCCGGTGCCTGCAAGAGAGGAAGGGTCGCCCATGCCGCATTGTGGCGCCACGGGGCCCATAAAAGTGAAGCCCGGCGCGAGGCCGGGCTTCGGTTGGCGTGTGGGAGAGAGAGAGAGAGTCACACGCCAGCACAACACGCACTAACGACAGGCGTTTGTTACCAGGTGAAGCGCGGGCCCACGAACCACTCGCGGTCGCCGGCCTTGGCCAGCTTCACTTCGCCACTCAGGCCCCAGTTCTGGTTGAACTTGGCGGTGGCGCCGACGCGGCCGTAGAACTCGCCGTCCGGGTTGATGCCGTGCTTCTTGGTGTAGTCCTCGTAGCCGGCCATCACGTAGCCTTCCACGTACGGGTTGAACGCGGTGCGCACGCCGACTTCGGTCGAGTAGCCGTTGAAGTCCAGGCCATGCTTCATGTCGAACTTCTGGTACGCAACGCGGGCCACCAGGTCGGTGTTCGGTGCGATGCCGTAGTTGTAGCCGGCACCGATGCGCCACTGGTCGACGTCATTCTTGAACTTGTCGGTCTCCTGCGCGCTGTAGTCGCCGAAGATGTGGAAGTTCGGGTGCACCGCCACGGAACCCTTCACCTTCCAGCCATCGGCGTCGCCGCCCTTGGCATCGGTGTTCACGTAGCCGCCTTCAACGTAGTTGTACGACAGGCCGTCGGTTGCCGATGCAGCGAACGGCAGGGCAGCCAGGAGACCCAGGGCGAGCAGCGAATTCTTGTTCATCGGGACACACCTTTAATTATTTTGGTTTCGTCGGCCGCCTCCCGGGAGGGGGAGAGAGAGGAGGCGGTCGACAGGTGTGAATTATCCGTTAGGGGGTCTAATCGACCCTGAATATTGAACTGACTGGTGTATAAATAAGGCTGGCGTTCAGGGAACTCCACATGCCGCACGCGTCCGTCGCATCACTGCTGTTTCCGCCCCATGCGCGCCGCGCGGTGCGGGTGCTGCTCCTCGTCGCCCTGCCGATGATGCAGCTGCCAGCCAACGCGGCCGAGCGCGCCCAACCTTCTGCACGCATCGTGGTACAGACAGACGATGTCACGCGTTTCTTCAGCGTGCTGGATGCCACTGGAGGAAAACCCAGTGCCGAAGACCTGCAGCGCGGCTATCTGGACACCGGCACGGAGGCATTGCGCAGCTTCACCGACAGCCGCATCGGATCAATGGAGCGTTTGGCCAGGGCCATCCAGGACAAGCCGGCGTTGTTCGCCAAGGCGCGGACCTGTGCAGCGGCATTGCCGGCGATCCGCGCGCGGGTTGCCGACGCACTCGATCGGATGGGCACGCTGCTCCCCACTGCACGTTTTCCTCCGGTCACCGTGCTGGTCGGGCGGGGTAACAGCGGCGGCGTCACCACCGAAGATGGTGTGGTGATCGGACTGGAAGCACTGTGCAACGCCGACTGGATGCAGGCCGATGTAGGTGACCGCTTCGTGCATCTGATCGCGCATGAGTATGTGCACGTGCAACAGCCCGGTGCACGCGTGGACGTAGAGCAGCCCACCCTGCTCTATCAGACGTTGCTTGAAGGCGGCGCCGAGTACGTGGGTGAACTGATCTCGGGGCAACCGGCCAACGCGCATCTGCGTCGCTGGGCCCAGGGCCGCGAATGTGCGCTGGAGCGCGCGTTCGTACAGGACAGTGGGGGCACCGATCTTTCGAAGTGGCTGTACAACGGCCCCGGCGATGAAGCACGACGTGGAGATCTCGGTTACTGGGTCGGCTACCGCATCGCGCGCAGCTATGTTTCCCGCGCGCCAGACAGGACCAGGGCCATCGCCACGCTGCTGGATGTGCGGCCCGACGCCGCCGCGACCGTGTTCGAGGCGAGTGGATGGACGCCTGCCTGCACTGCTGCCAAAGGCATGGAAACGCAAGTGCTGTGAGAGCCGCTTCATACTGATGAATTGGCGACCTTGAACAGGCACAAGGCACGCCGCCGACGTAGATCAGCTCGCCTGATCCCGCTTGTTAATGTTGGGTCAGAGGCCGGCTTCACAGTGCTTCCACGTATTCAAATTCCAGCTGAAAGCGCTTGGTAGCGGCGGGAACAAACGCCGCTATATTCCAGCTTCCCCAGACGAAGGAGGGAGTGCAATGAACCTGAACCCGCAACACATGAAGACGGCCCGCGCACTTGCTGTAGCGCTCATCGCCACCGTCAGCCTTGGCGCCTGCGCGTCATACAAGAACGAGTTTGCAACCATCAACTCGCGTCTCGATCAGCTCGACGTCAAGGTGCAGGGCGCTGCGCAGAGCGCGGAGTCCGCCAACCAGTCCGCACAGCAGGCCAATCAGCGCCTGGACCAGATCGAAGGTCGCGTGCAGCAGCTTGAAAGGGCACCTGCCGGCCGCAAGCCGCGCGGGTAATCGCTCCCTCACCTTTTGAATTGATCCACCTCTGTATCGGGTGCATCGGGACCCAGTGGCCTTCACCGGCCACTGGCATCCTTCCACCCACGATTGCATTGCAAGGAGCCGTCCCATTCGTACTTCCCCCTCCCCTGCACGCCGCGCCCTCCATGCCTCCCTGGCCATGGCACTGGCCGTTGCGTGCAGCGGCGTAGCCAACGCCAGGGACAAGGACGCACCTGCACCATCGGTCGCCGCCGTTGATGAACTTCCGCCCGACCAGAGCGTGTCCGAGACAGTGATCGAGCTGGCCGGCTGGGTGGTCGCCAGCAAGGACAACCAGGGCTATCCGTTTGCGGTCATGGACAAGGCGGCGGCGCAGGTTCTGGTCTTCGGCGGTGACGGCAAGCTGCGCGGCGCCGCACCGGCGCTGTTTGGGTCGGCGATCGGCGACCATTCCGCACCGGGCGTCGCCAAGCTCGCACTGAGCGCGATTCCCGGCCACGACCGCACCACGCCTGCCGGCCGCTTCATTGGCGGTTACGGCCCGTCCGACGATGCCGGACGCGTGCTGTGGGTGGACTACGATTCCGCCGTGTCGATGCACCCGCTACCGCCGGGCAGCCCGAAGGAAAAGCGCGCCGAGCGGTTGGCATCGCCCTCGCCGGACGACAACCGCGTCACCCACGGCTGCATCAATGTCTCGCCCGCGTTCTACGAGCAGATCGTGCAGTCCACGTTCGAGAAGGGCGGTGTGTTCTACATCCTGCCGGACAAGGATTCGATCGCGAAGACGTTCCCGGAGTTCGCGCAGAGCCGTGCCGTCACAGATGGCAACCAAAAGAAGACCGCACAGCACGCTGGCGAGTAGTGCGTTTGTGCGTCCGCCCTGGGCGTTGTGGGCACATGCCGCCCGCCGGGCGGCTGCGATGCACAGTCTGCTCATGGAGAGTCGCCTGCGTGTGAGGCGTGGTGCCCCCGAGGCCCGGCACGCTGGCATACTGCGCCCGTAGACGATCCTGCGAGGCAATGTCTGCCTCGTCCATGAGGCCGCCGGTGGACCCACTCTTCCAGTTTCTGCTGAGCACGATGGGAGGCGTATTCGTCTTCCTGTTCTTCGTGGCGCGCGACTACCTGCGTGGATTGGGGTGGCTGCTCGGTTCCTGGGATCCGAACATGGGGCACGCGACCGAAGATGCGCTCATTTCGAAGGCCAATCGCAGCGCCTTGCTGATTGCGGCGGTGCTTCTGGCGTGGGCCTTCATGGGCCCTTCTCCCTACCGCCGCAACTGGGAAATCGAAGTAATGGGCATCGGCACCGGCATGTTGCTGGCCTATGTGGTGATCATCCGCCTTGCAGCTTCAAGGGTGAAGAGGCTGCTTGGGTGAGCGTGCCTCACATCGGCACCAATGAGGATCAGGAAGCCGTAGCCTCTGCAGCCCGCGCCAATGCCGCGGCGTGCGCGTCGCCCTTCCGCTCGCTGTAACGGTCTACCAGGTAGTCCGACCGGCCCCGCGTCAGCAGCGTGAACTTCACCAGCTCTTCCATCACATCCACCACCCGATCGTAGTACGGCGAGGGCTTCATCCGGCCGTCGTCATCGAATTCCTGCCAGGCCTTGGCCACCGACGACTGGTTGGGGATGGTCAGCATGCGCATCCAACGACCAAGCACGCGCAACGCGTTGACCGTGTTGAACGACTGCGAGCCGCCGCTCACCTGCATCACCGCCAGCGTCCTGCCCTGCGTGGGCCGCACGCTGCCATCTTCCAGCGGCAACCAGTCGATCTGGTTCTTGAACACGCCGGTGACCGTGCCATGCCGCTCGGGGCTGACCCATACCTGGCCTTCCGACCACTGCGACCATTCGCGCAGTCGCTGCACTTCAGGGTGGTGCGGGTCCACGCTGTCCAGCATCGGCAGCGCATGCGGATCGAACACCCGGGTTTCGCACCCCAGGTGGCGCAGCAGTCGCTCGGCTTCCAGCGCCAGCTTGCGGCTGAACGACTGGGGCCGCAGCGAGCCGTAGAGCAGGAGGATGCGTGGCGGCCCCAGATCTGCCGCGACGAGCTGGTGATGATTGGGCTGGGGCAATGACGATTCCACCAGGTTGGGCAGGTCCAGGCTTGTGATTGGCTCATTCATTCGATTATTCTAGAAACATGGAAACATCGAATGCAATCTCCGCCCTGACCGCCCTCGGTCATGCCACCCGCCTGGCTGCCTTCCGCCTGCTGGTGGAGGCCGGCCCGGCAGGGCGCATGGCGGGCGACATCGCTACGGCCCTGCAGGTGCCGCCGGCCACGCTCAGCTTCCACCTGAAGGAGCTGGTGCAGGCCGGGCTGGTGGAGAGCGAGAACCAGGGCCGCCACGTCTGCTACCGCGCCAACTTCGATGCCATGAACGGCTTGATCGAGTACCTCACGCACAACTGTTGCGCGGGCTCACCCAGCAACCAGTGCGTCCCCGCCGAACCCGCCAGCAAGTGCTGATACCGCACACGACCCACCCCATCGAAGCGATTGCCACATGACCCGCAATGTCCTGTTCCTCTGCACCGGCAACAGCGCGCGCAGCGTGCTGGCTGAAGCCACCCTGCGCGCCTGGGACAGCGATCGCTTCAGGGCATTCAGTGCGGGCAGCCAGCCCACCGGCCAGGTCAATCCGTTCGCGCTGGCACAACTGCATGCCGAAGGAATGCCCGTTGAAGGGCTGCGCAGCAAATCATGGGACGAGTTCGTGGATGCAGCGCCCATGGACCTGGTCATCACCGTGTGTGATGCGGCCGCTGCCGAAGCTTGCCCAGTGGTGTTCGGTGACTTCATCCGCAGCCATTGGGGCCTGCCCGATCCGGCCGCCGTGGCAGGCAGCGATGCCGACAAGGCCGCAGCCTTCGCGCTGGCCCATGCCATCGTGAAAACCCGCCTGCGTGCGCTGCTCGCACTGCCCGAATCGGTGTGGTCCGAACGCGAAGCGCTGCAGCACGCGCTGGACCGGATCGGCCAGCTGTTGCCGGCCGACGGCGCGCAGTGACGGTGCCACTGCCATGGGTCTGTTCGAGCGACACCTGACGCTGTGGGTTGTGCTGTGCATTGCGATGGGCACGCTGCTGGGCCACGTCCTGCCCGGTGCCTTCGCGGTGCTGGCGTCCGCCGAAGTGGCCAAGGTCAATCTGCCGGTTGCGGTGCTGATCTGGCTGATGATCATCCCGATGCTGCTGAAGGTCGACTTCCGCGCGATGCGCCAGTTGCAGCAACACTGGAAGGGCATCGGGGTAACACTGTTCATCAACTGGGCCGTGAAGCCGTTCTCGATGGCGCTGCTGGGCTGGCTGTTCCTGCGCCATGCCTTCGCCGACTGGTTGCCCGCAGCACAGATCGACAGCTACATCGCCGGGCTGATCCTGCTGGCAGCCGCACCCTGCACCGCCATGGTGTTCGTGTGGAGCAACCTGTGCCGCGGTGATGCCAACTTCACCCTGAGCCAGGTGGCGTTGAACGACGCGATCATGGTGGTTGCCTACGCGCCGGTGGTTGCACTGCTGCTCGGCCTGTCAGCGATCACCGTACCGTGGGATACGCTGTTGCTGTCCGTTGGTCTCTACATCGTGGTGCCGGTGCTGGCTGCTGCACTGCTGCGGCACTGGATCCTTTTGCGCAGCGGCGAGGCGGGCCTGCAACTCACGCTTCGAAGGTTGGGGCCGCTGTCCCTGTCCGCGCTGCTGCTGACGCTGGTGGTGCTGTTCGGGTTCCAGGGCCAGCAGATCGTGAAGCAACCGCTGGTAATCGCGCTGATTGCCGTGCCGATCCTGATCCAGGTCTATTTCACCTCGGGCCTGGCCTACCTGCTCAACCGTCGGCTGGGCGTGGCACATTGCGTGGCCGGCCCGTCAGCGCTTATTGGTGCCAGCAACTTCTTCGAACTGGCGGTGGCGACTGCGGTGGGACTGTTCGGCGTGCATTCCGGGGCGGCGCTGGCGACGGTGGTGGGCGTGCTGATCGAGGTGCCGGTCATGCTGTCCGTGGTGCGGATCGTCAACCGTACTCAGGCCTGGTACGAAAGACCCCAAGAGCGCTGACAACCAGAGTGGGGCGAGTTCGATTTACGTTCTTCGCTCCGCACTGTCGTCATCGGCTTGGTGGGGTACCCATATCCCTGTCATCAAGTTCGAACCATGTCGCATATTCCCCACGCTGCCACGGACGTTGCGGCACCTGCGTCCGCGACGGCTTAACAGCATGCAAGAATGCTGAAAGCGTCTTCGATCAAACGCTGTTTGCAACTCGTCTGATTGGCGTTGCGCAGCGACAGCGGTACAGATGGCGGGCCACCGGAAAATCGGTGGCCGGGCCTCGAAAACCCGTTAGATCACGAACGTTGTTTGCGCTTGCCAGCCGGCGTCACCCCGCGTGGCGCCGGCTGGCATTCCGTCTGCCGGCTATGGCGGGCGGAGCGTGGAGGCCTTGCGCCTGCCGGTCTTGTTCGTGATCTCCCGGTTTTCGAGCCACGTCTCCGCCCGCCACCTTTGTGTGGCGGCTACCGTCTGTCCTGCACGGAGCACTGCCATGACCACACCGGACTTCCCTCGCCTGCATCCGCATCGCTCATCCGCCACTGGCGGTGGGCCGCCAGAGCACGCGGCTGCGACCGATCCGAACGCCTTCATCGCCACGCTTCGCCGCATCGGCAAAGGCGCGGCCGCCGACGGCCAGCCCTGGCCGGAGCGTCACCAGATGCCGGGCCGCTGCATGGCGCTGGCCGATGCGGACTGTGCGTTGGCAAGCCAGCGCGTGACGCTGGAACTGCTGCTGGCGGCCGAACGCGTACGCCAGAACGGCGCGGAGGCCGAGTACGTGGGCGACCGGGTGATGGAAGGGCTGATCATGGCGTGCCTGGCCATGAACGCACAGGCCAGCGCGCGTATGCGGCCGGAAGGGTGACGCGGGCGACAACGCCCGCGATTCCGCCGGGTATGATTCGGCGCTGCGGAGCGCGCCACATCACTCGCAGAGTGCGCTGTCTTCCTTCAACGCGGCATCCTGCAGTGGCTGGCGCTGTTCGATCTGCGCACGTTGTTCCGCCGTCGGCTCGCCCAGCCACCAGACACGGCAGCGCGCGGTAAGACGGCCGACCATCTTCGACTGGTCGGCCGAATACAGCATCGTCAATGCGGTGCCGGGGCAGTCGTGGGCCTGGCAGGCGGTATAGAACCACCACGGCTCGCCCTGCAGCACCAGCAGCTCACCAGGACCGCTGGGCCCGCTCAACAGGCGTTCGCGCAGCGATGGAATCTCCCTGTCGGCGGATTCGGCTGCGGCTGTGTCCTTCATCAGGGCGTTGAACGCGGCCAGCACCTTCGGGTCCTTGCGGCCGCAGTCGTCCACGGTATTGCCGCCCACCAGGGTGAAGAAATGCGTCGCCAGCGGGTTGTCCGCGCAGGTGAGTTCGCCGCCGGCACTCGGGTCTTCCGGTTCGCCTTCGTTGTCCCACACCGAGGGATCCACGCCATCTTCGATGGATGGCGCCTTCTCGCCCACCGTTGCCGTGGCCGCAGGTGCTTCTGTGGCCGGTGCTGGTGCGGCTGGTGCTGCATCGGGTGCCGGTGCCTGCCCGCAGGCGGCCAGCAATGCGACCGTCAGTGCTATCCCTGTGATTCGAATCTTCATTCCCCGTCCTTGTCTGATCTGCGCTGCATCCACCAAATCGGCGGCCGCGTGATTCTAACCAGCACCGTGCCAGGATGCGTTCGTAGCGTCCCGTCATCGCCTGGAGCCGGACGCATGCGCCGTACACGACTCGCCATGATCTTCTGCAGTGCCCTGCGGCTGGCATCGCCGGCAATTGCCCACGATGCAGAAGGCGCGAAGCCTGCACGGCCTCTCCCGGGCGCAGCCCTGCCCGCACCGCTGGAGCGCGTACTACGCGATTAGGAGCGGGCGTGGCGCTCGGCTGATGCCAAGGCATTGGCTGCGCTGTTTGCCGAGGATGGTCTTGTACTGCAGAGCGACCAGCCGCCGGTGCGCGGGCGTACTGCGATCGAGGCCGCGTATGCCGGCCAGGGCGGCAGTCCGTTGCGGCTGCGGGCGTTGGCTCACTCGGTGGAGGGCAACACGGGCTACATCATTGGTGCGTATCGCTACGGCAGCAACGAGGGGGACACCGGCAAGTTCACGCTGACCCTGAAGCGCGTGGGCGACGGGCCGTGGTTGATCTTCTCGGACATGGACAACACCAGCGCGCCGCCACGGGCGCGGTGATTGCCGCCGTCGGGCGCCAACCAAGGTTGGCAGCTACCAGAAGCGGGTTCGGCAGTAGATCCACGCCATGCGTGGATGGCTCGCGCACATAAAAAACCCCGGCACGTGGCCGGGGTTTTTCGATTCACTTGAACAGCGTGTCCGGGTATTCCGGTTTCTGTTCCCGCGCCAGCAGTGCGCGCAGGCCTTCTTCCGGGGTCTGCTCGCCGTGCAGCACGGCACGCACGCCGTCGGAGATCGGCAGGTCGATGCCATGGCGGCGTGCCTGTCGCATCACTTCGTCGGCGGTCTGCACCGACTCGACCACCTGGCCGATTTCGCGCACGGCATCCTGCAGCGTCTGGCCACGGCCCAGGGCCAGGCCCAGGCGACGGTTGCGCGACAGATCGCCGGTGCAGGTCAGCACCAGATCGCCCAGGCCGGCCAGGCCCATCAGCGTTTCCGGCTTGGCGCCGATCGCCGCAGCCAGGCGCAGCATTTCATTGAGACCGCGGGTGATCAGGCCGGCACGGGCGTTGAGGCCCAGCTGCATGCCATCGGCCACGCCGGTGGCCACCGCCAGCACGTTCTTCATCGCACCGCCCAGCTCGGCACCGACCATGTCGTCGCCGGTGTAGGCGCGGAACGCCGGGCCATGCATCGCCTCGGCCACCGTCTGCGCGAACTCGGGCACGTCGCCGTGCACGGTGATCGCGGTGGGCAGGCCCTGGGTTACTTCCTTGGCGAACGATGGCCCGGTGACGACGGCCAGCGGCACGTCCTCGCCCAGCACTTCGCGCGCCACTTCATGCAGGAAACGGCCCGAACCGGGTTCGAAGCCCTTGGTGGCCCAGGCCACGCCGGCACCGGCCGGCCGCAGCGGCGCCAACGCACGCACGGTCTCACCGAACGCGTGCGACGGCGTCACCACCAGGATCCAGGCCGCGCCCTGCACCGCCGACGCCAGGTCGGTGGTAGCCCGCAGGCTGTCCGGCAGCGGGATGCCCGGCAGGTAACGCGGGTTCTCGTGGCGCTGGTCGATGGCGTCGACCACGGCAGCATCGCGCCCCCACAGCACGGTCGGGTGACCGTGCCGTGCGAGCAGGCTGGCCAGCGCGGTTCCCCAGGAGCCGGCGCCCAGCACGGCGATCTTGTCAGCGGGAGTGCTCATCCGTGACGTCGCGGCAGGAATCAGGCGTTGCCGGCCGGCTCGGAGTCAGCCAGCGACGGTGCGTCGCCCTGCTCCTGGCGCTGGCGCAGGGTTTCTGCGTACAGGCCTTCGAAGTTGATCGGCTGCAGGAAGAACGGCGGGAAGCCGCCGGCCTGGATCAGGTCGCTGATCAGCTGGCGCACGTACGGGAACAGGATGTTCGGGCACTGGGTGCCGAGCAGCACGTCGATCGACTGCGGGTCCAGGCCGACCAGGCCGAACACGCCGGCCTGCTTCACTTCGGCCACGTAGGCGGTGCGCTCACCGGCCTGGCAGGTCAGGGTCACGGCCAGCACGACTTCGAAGGCGTTCTCACCCAGGCGCTGCACCTGCTGGTTCAGGTTCAGCTGCAGCTCCGGCTGCACCTGGTCATTGAAGATGGTCGGCGCGTTCGGCGACTCGAAGGAGACGTCCTTGACGTAGATCTTCTCGACGGTGAAAGCGGGGCCGGTAGCGGCATCGACCGGCGCAGCGGCGCCGTTGGTGATCTCTTCGGACATTTCCAGTAACTCCAGGTGAATGCAATGAAAACGATGGTCGAACTACTGCGATGGGGGCGGGACCAGGCCCAGACAAGGCCGGATCCGCCACCTGCGACAATCAGTTGCGGCCCTTGACCAGCGGCAGTTCGGCCTGCTGCCAGGCGGGAATGCCGCCATCGAGCACGTAGACCTTTTCGAAGCCGGCCTTCTTCAGCGCCTTGGCGGCGGTTTCCGAGGCGTTGCCGCTGCGGCACACCAGCACCACCGGCGACTGCTTGGCATTGGCCACCAGCTTGTTTTCCGGGCCGAAGGCACTGGCCTGGGCATTGCGGCTGCCGGCAATGTGGCCCTTTTCGAAGTCACCGCTGGCCGACAGGTCGACCACCACCGTGCCGCCCGCGTTGATCAGCTGGGTCAGTTCGGCGGGCTTGATGCCCTTGAAGCCCCGGAACAGGCGGCGGATCTCGGTGACGATGATGGCCACGGTCAGGCCGACCAGGGCCGCGGACAGCATCGGGTTTCGGCCTGCAAAGGCCAGCAACTCTTCGTAATTCACTCAGGTCACGGGTCGATTAAGCGGGCGCCGATTGTCGCACAAGCCGGACGCGGCCCGTCACTGCCCCTTCCACAGGTCCGGCAGGCCGGCGGTCTGCCACCAGCGCTTGGCCTCCGGGTCCCAGCGCCAGCGCTCGACCACGACCACCGTGCGCTCGGCCTGGGTGTTCTGGTTGATCACCCCGATTTCAACCCGGCGCTCGACCAGTCCCCCGTCCAGTGAGGCACTGCTGCGCTCGCGATAGGACGACACGCGCAGCTGCGCGTAACGGTTGAGCTCGAACTCGGTGGGCGGCTTTTCCTTGCGCAGCTTGGGGTCGAGATAGCCGATGGCATCGTCCATGCTGCCCCAGCGGATGGTCGCGCCGTAGGCGATCTGGGTCTCTTCCAGCAACTTGCGCTGCTTGCGGCTGAGGTCGTCGGCCGAGGCCACGGTGCTGACCAGCAGCAGGGAACAGATCAGGAACTGGATGAGGCGGCGCATCGGTGGTTTCCCCAGGACGTCAGCCTGCCATCCTACCCTTTGGCGAAGGCAACAAAGCGACCGCTGAACTCGGCGGCGGGCTTGCCATCGGCACCGGGCTGGGTGGCGATGATGCTGATGCGGGCCTTGCGGCGCTGCCGGAAGGTATTCAGGAAGGCGTCCCAGCCGGTGGCCTCGGCCGCTTCGGCGTGGGCGTGCAGGTCTTCGTAGACCGGGGCCAGGTAGCGCAGGTTGCTGTCGGCCACGTAGACCTCGGCATCGTGGCCGGCCAGGCGCAGGCGCAGGCTGACCAAGGCCCAGCCGGACAGGGTCAGCACCGAGGCCAGGCTGCCGCCGAAGGCATTGCCTTTGTCGTTGACGTTGGCAGCGAGCGGCGCGGTGATGCGCAGCACGCCATCGGCATAGCCATCCAGGCGGATCTGCATGGCGCGCACTGCCGGCATGCAGTCCAGCACGTCCTGCAGGGCGGCCAACGAGGAAGTCAGGGCATCAACGGACATCGGAGCAGCGACCACGACAACGAAGGGCCCGCATAATGCAGGCAATGGTCGACCATACGATACCCACTGGCGCCACCCGTTCCGGCGCGCGCTGGACCCTGATCTCGCTGCGCCCGCGGGGCCAGAACGTGGCGCTGCGCCGCGCCGTTGCCGGGCTGGGCGGGAATGTCCTGGCCCTGGCGCCCTGGCGCCTGCAGCGCCTGCAGGGCACGGCTGTGGTGCGCCAGCTGCAACGCGCGCTGAACTGCGACCGGGTGGTGTTCACCAGCCCGGCCGCCGTGACCGCGGCCGCCACCCTGCTGCCGCTGGCCGAGGCGCAGCGCAGCCCGTGGCTGACCGTCGGCGAAGGCACCGCGCGCGCATTGCGGGCACACGGCATCACCGAGGTGCATGCGCCGCAGCGGATGGACAGTGAAGGCCTGCTGGCGCTGCCGGTGCTGGCTGACGTACAGGGCCTGCGCATCGGCCTGGTGACCGCGCCCGGCGGGCGTGGCCTGATTGCCGCGCGGCTGCAGGCGGCCGGCGCCACAATCGAACGTGCCGACATCTACCAGCGTCGCCTGCTGCACCTGCCGCCCCGTGCGCTGGCCCGATTGGCGCATTCAGCGCAGCCGTGGATGCTGGCGGTGAGCAGTGGCGAAGCGCTGCAGCATTTCTGGCAGCAGCTTCCGCCGCCCTTGCAGCAGCGCCTGCAGGCGCACGCGACTGCTGTGGTGGCCAGTGATCGCCTCGGCGAACAGGCCCGGGCACTGGGCCTGCAGCATGTCGTGCGCGCGGCAGGCCCCACCACCGCGCAGCTGGTGGCGGCCGCACACGCCACGCTCACCGTCCCGGCAGCGACCTGAACAGGGACGTGGGTCACGCTTGCCGCTGTCGTCGGCAACAGTGATGCTGTGCACAACGCGGCCTGCCGGCCCCCGACCGGCGACGTTGCCGACAAGGAAGCCCGATGAACGACACTCCGCCCGTTTCCCCGCCCCGTCGACCCGTGCGCTGGCTGCTGCCGCTGGCCGGTGTGGTCGTGCTCGGCGTGGGCGGCTATGCCGGCTGGTACGTCTGGCAACAGCAACAGAACGAACAGGCAGCGCAGGCACAGACCACGGCTGTCCAGCTGAAGGGCCTGGAGGCCACGCTGGATGCGCTGCGTCGTGACCAGCGCGCGACCAGCCAGCGCCTGCAGGACGCGGCCGCCACCAACCGCGTGCTGCGCGACGAGATGCTGGGCCTTTCCCAGCGCAGCGCATTGCTGGAAGAGAACCTGGCCAAGCTGGCCGACAGCGCCAACCAGGGCCGCCAGGCGGTACAGCGCGATGAGGCCGAACTGCTGCTGACCCAGGCCGCGCAGCGCCTGAACTACGCCGACGATGTGGAAGGCGCACGCCGGTTGTACGCCCAGGCCGCGACGGCACTGGCCGAACTGCCCGACAGTGATGGCCTGAACCTGCGCCAGGCGCTGGTGCAGGAGCGCGAGGCACTGGATGCGCTCGGCAGCGGTCCACGCGTGCAATCGCTGCAGCGCCTGGATGCTGTGGGCAGGGCACTGCAGGGCCTGCCTTCGCAGATCACCGGCACGACCGGCAGCAGCACCGCCAAACCCTGGTGGCAGGCAGCTCTGGCGCCGTTCGTGGACATCACCCCGAGCCGCCAGAACGGCCCGCTGACCGCCGCCGAACAGCGCAATGCCGACGACGCGCTGCAGCTGGAACTGACATTGGCACGTGCGGCAATCGAGCGCGGCGACCGCGCGGGGCGCAATACCGCATTGGACCGCGTGGAGCACTGGGCACAGCGGCGCTGGCCGGATTCACCAGCCCTGCGCGCGCAACGTGCTGAACTGAAGGCCTTGCGCGAACTGCCGCTGCAGGCCAACGACGCTGTCCTTGGCAGCACCCTGCAACAACTGCGCACCCAGACCGACCGGAGGTAAGCCCGCATGAAACCCCTGCAATCCCTGGTCGTGCTGTTGCTGGCCGTGGCCATCGGCGTGGTCGCTGCGCAATGGCTCGGCGCCGATGACCTGAACCGCTTCGGCGAAGTGACCCTGCGCTACGGCGGCTACGACTACCACAGCAACCTGCCGAAGGTGGCGCTGCTGGCAGTGATCGCGGTGCTGGTGCTATGGCTGCTGTGGAGCCTGATCGCCGCACCGTTCCGCGCCTGGGGCCGCTACCGCCGCAAACAGGGCCGGGTGCGCCTGATCGACGGCCTGCAGGCCTATGAGCACGGCCAGTGGCAGCGTGCCGAGAAACTGCTGGACGGTGCCGCCAAGGACCCGGAGGTGAGCGCGGTGGCGCTGGCCAACGCCGTGCGCAGCGCGCAGGCACGTGCCGACGGCCCGGCTGGCGAGGCGCTGCTGCAGCGCCTGGGCGAAAGTGATGCCACCCTGCAGGCGCTGCTGCGCGCCGAACAGCTGCTGGCGCGCGATCTGCCGGTGGATGCGATCAACGCATTGGACGTAGCGGCGATCCAGCCGCTGCCGCCACGTGGCCTGTGGCTGCGCACCGAGGCACTGGCACAGGCCGGCCGCGCCCACGAGGCGTATGGCCAGCTGGGTGCACTGCGCCAGAGCAAGGTGCTGCCGGCCGAGGCCAGCAGTGAACTGGAAGCACGCCTGGCTGCACAGGCGCTGCTGGAAGCGGCCGACGTCAACGCACTGGCCGCGCAGTGGGAAGCCACGCCGAAGGCACTGCGACCGACTCCGGACGTGGTTGGCGCCTATGCCAGCCGCGCGGTGGCGCTGGACTGGGACGAGCCGGCGCTGCTGGCGCTGGAACAGGCGCTGGACCAGCGCTGGGATGACGAACTGGTGGCGCTGTATGGCCGTCTGCCGGCCGAGCGCCTGGCTACCCGCCAGGCCAACCTCGCACGTTGGCGCAACGTGCATGACGGCTCGGCCGCGTTGCGCCTGGCGCAGGGCCGCGTGGCCCTGGCCCAGCAGCAGTGGGAGGCCGCCGATGCGTTCCTGCACGAGGCCATCGCCGCGGGCGCCGGTGCGCAGGCGTGGGAAGCACTGGGTGAACTGTTCGCCCAGCGTGGCGAACACGCGCTGGCCGCGCAGTGCCTGGCCAATGCGCTGCGCCTGCAGCGCGGCGAGGACAGCGTGGCGCTGGTGCGCGGCGGCGAGACGCCACTGCGTGCCACGGTGGAAGAACAGCCGCTCGCGGTGCAGCCGCCGGTGTATGACGCCAACGAAGAGCGCGACGAATTCGGTAATCCGCGGTTGCCGTGACCGCTGCTGAAGTGTGCCGACCAACGGTCGGCACCCACAGGAGCAAAAAACGCCGCCCAATGGGCGGCGTTTTCATCTGCGGGACCCGGTAGTCGCCAACCCTGGTTGGCGCGTGGCCTCTTCCAAGCGATGCCGTTTCACGGCCGACCAAGGTCGGCATCTACCACAGCAGATCCAGCACGCATTTCTGGTAGTCGCCAACCTTGGTTGGCGCGCGGTCGCAGCGATCAGCGTTCGACGATCGCCACCACGCCCATGCCGCCGGCGGTGCAGATCGACACCAGCGCGCGACCACCGCCGCGTTCGGCCAGCTGCTTGGCGGCGGTGGCGATGACGCGGGCGCCGGTGGCGGCGAACGGATGACCGGTGGCCAGCGACGAACCCAGCAGGTTGATCTTGTCCGGGTCGATGCGGCCCAGCGGTGCGTCCAGCCCCAGGCGGTTGCGGCAGTAATCCTCGCTCTCCCACGCACGCAGGGTGCACAGCACCTGCGCGGCGAAGGCTTCGTGGATCTCGTAGATGTCGAAGTCCTGCAGGGTCAGGCCATTGCGCTTGAGCATCTCCGGCACTGCGATGGTCGGCGCCATCAGCAGGCCTTCGCCATGCACGAAGTCCACCGCAGAGACATGCGCGTCGCGCAGGTAGGCCTGCGGCTCATGGCCGTGCGCGCGCGCCCACTCTTCGCTGGCCAGCAGTACCGCAGCGGCACCGTCGGTCAGCGGGGTGGAATTGGCGGCGGTCAGCGTGCCGCGGCCGGAAACCTTGTCGAACGCCGGCTTCAGCGTGGCCAGCTTTTCCAGCGACGTATCCGGGCGCAGGATGTTGTCACGCTCGACGCCACGGAACGGTGCGATCAGGTCGTTGAAGAAGCCACGCTCATAGGCGGCGGCCAGCTTCTTGTGCGACGACACCGCCCACTCATCCTGCGAGTCGCGCGAGATGTTCCATTCCTTGGCCATGTCCTCGCAGTGGTCGCCCATGCTCTTGCCGGTGCGCGGCTCGGCCACGCCCGGGAACTCGGGCTTGAGCTCGGAGAACTTGAAGCCGGCGGTGAGGGCGCGGATCTTGTCGCCGGTGCTCTTGGCGCGGTTGGCCGCCAGCAGGCGTGCACGCAGCTTCTTGCCGTAGACGATCGGCACGTCGGAGGTGGTGTCCGAACCGCCACCGATGCCCGATTCGATCTGGCCCAGCGCGATCTTGTTGGCCACGGTGATGATGCTGTCCAGCGAAGTGCCGCAGGCGCGCTGCAGGGTGATGCCCGGGGTCAGCGGCGACAGGCCGGAGGACAGCGTGGCCTCACGGCCCAGGTTCCAGTCGCTGGAGTGCTTGATCACCGCACCCATCGCCACTTCGCCCAGCTGCTGGCCGTGCAGGCCGAAACGTTCGACCAGCGCGCCCAGCGTACGGACCGACATGCCGAGGTTGCCGACATCCGAATACGCGGTGTTCTGGCGGCAGAACGGAATGCGGACGCCACCGAGGATGGCGACGGGACGAGCGTTGGGCATGGAGATACCTGGCATGGATGAGGGTGTCTGCAACATGGCCTGCACGGCGGAGCAGGCATAATGGAGCCAAGTGTAGCTGCCGCCCTGTGATGGGCCAACCGTGGAACCATGAGCAAACCCGACCCCGCGATGAATGCCCTTGGCGTGCTGGCCCTGGAACTGGCCGGCGGTGAAATCCCCCGCCAGGCGGTGCTCAGCGCTGAACAGGCCGGTGAACTGGCCGAACGCGTCGGCCGTGACCTTTCCAAGCTGGTGCCGCAGGTGGCCGAGCTGGACCTGGTGTTCGCGGCCGCCCATTTCGACCCGGCCGAAGTACTGCGCCCGGGCTGGCCGATCCATCGCCGCCTGGAAGAACTGCAGATGCGTGCCCCGGGCCGCAACCAGGGCCCGCGCCTGCTGGCCTTCGGCACCGATGCCGCAGGCGATGTGCCGCTGCCGTTCCAGGCCGATGCGACCCTGGTGGGGGGCGGCCTGCGCGTGGTGCCGTTCCTGCTGACCGGCAGCGACGTGGCCACCACCAACGCGGTGGCCAATGCGCTGGAAGATACACTGCTGGCCAACGGCATGGCGCATGCCGACACCGCGTTGATGGCACAGAACAGCTTCGGTGCCCGCATCGAACACGCGCGCTATTTCACCGTGAACGACCTGGCCGCGATGATGTCGATGCAGTACGACAACCAGGGCCTGGCGGCGCTGTGGCCGCTGATCGAGACCGCGATCATGGCGCCGGGCGAAGACGAGTGGCTCAATGCCGCGCCCGAGCCACTGCTGCGCTATACCCATGGCGAGGCACGCATGGCGCTGTTCGATCCGGCGGGTTGGTGCGCGTACTACAACCACAGCAAGAACGATTGCGACCGCCTGCAGGGCATCTACGAGCAGTTCCTGATGCGCCAGCGGCAGATGGCCGCGGTGCTGGAAGCGCACGGCGTGCCGGTGCTGTTCGTGCACTGCGAGGCCGGCCAGGACGCGCGCGAGCTGCTGGCGCGCTGAAGACGGGTAGTGCCGGCCGCTGGCCGGCACTACCCGTCTTC
>NZ_JBMRGJ010000016.1:0-89387 GCF_049384325.1 Stenotrophomonas sp. CASM114
TTGCTTTAAAACAATTAATAGTTGCTTGATCAAACGTCTGCAAGATGGACAATCATCCTTCCTGCAGGCGCCTTCACAAGATACCTGCGCATACTTTCAAAGATCCGGGGAAGTGGCCTCAGCGCCGTTCCCGTGTGCTGCGAAGTTTCCTTCGTAGCGAGCCGCCCATTATAGCCGGCTTTTCCGCTTCGTCAACACCTTTTTTCAAGGCCGTCTCACCGGAGTGGACGTTGTTGCCGATGCTGCTTCGTCGTTGGGCCCGAGGGCCTTTCATCGCTGCGAGCCGCCTATTATGCCGGACTTTTCGAGTCCGTCAACACCTTCGTTCGATCAACTCGTTCGCCGGTGGTGGCGTCGCTGTTCGCGTGTCGTTTCCGGGGAAGCGATGCGCTGCAGCAAGGGAGCGAATTCTAGAGATCCTGCGGATTTCGTCAAGGCTTTTTTGCAGCGTGATGACAGAAGCACCGCGCCATCACGCATGACGTACGCTCGAAGATCACTGCGGCGTTGCCCGCGCGTTGCGCGGTCAACGCCGAAACCCTTATCAATGCAGGGATGCACAGTGGAGACAGGGCAATGAGCATGCAGGTGCGGCGCGCGTGGTGGCGCGATCTTTCGATGCCGGCAATCGTCGCTGGCTTCATTACGGTACTGGTGGGCTTCGCCAGCTCGGCCGTGATCGTGTTCCAGGCGGCACAGGCCGTCGGTGCCGACCAGGCGCAGATCGCCTCCTGGATGTGGGCGCTGGGGCTGGGCATGGGCGTGACCTGCATTGGCCTGTCGCTGCGCTATCGGGTGCCGGTGGTGACAGCGTGGTCGACCCCGGGTGCAGCGATGCTGGTGGTGGGTGCCGGCGGTGCTTCGCTCTCCGAGGCCACGGGCGCATTCCTGCTGGCCGCCGTGCTGGGCCTGCTTGCGGGTTTCTCGGGGGTCTTCGCGCGACTGATGCAACGGGTACCGATGGCGCTGGCCGCCGGCATGCTGGCCGGTGTGCTGCTGCGCTTCGGGCTGGATGTGTTCGTCGCCATGAACACCCAGCTGGTGCTCGCGCTGGCAATGTTCGCCACCTGGCTGGCCGGGCGCCGGCTGTTCCCGCGCTATGCGGTGATCGCCACATTGCTGGTCGGCATCGCCGTCGCCGCGAGCCGTGGCCTGCTGCACGCCCAGCAGGTGCATCTGCAACTGGCGATCCCGCAGTGGGTGACGCCCTCGCTGTCGTGGACCGCCGTGGCCGGCATTGCCCTGCCCCTGTTCGTGGTCACCATGGCCTCGCAGAACATTCCCGGTGTGGCGGTGATGCGCGCGTCCGGCTACGACGCCCCGGTGTCGCCGTTGATCGGCTGGATCGGTGTAGTCAATACGCTGCTGGCGCCGTTCGGTGCGTATGCACTGAACCTGGCGGCGATCACCGCCGCCATCTGCATGGGCCGCGATGCGCACGAGGATCCGGCGCGCCGCTACACCGCAGCGATGGCGGCCGGCGCCTTCTACATTGTCATCGGGCTGTTCGGCGCCACGGTGGCCGCACTGTTCGCGGCCTTCCCCAGGGAGCTGGTGGCCTGCGTGGCCGGTATCGCGCTGTTCGGCACCATCGGCAACAGCCTGGCCAGTGCATTGGCGGTGGAGCGCGACCGCGAGGCGGCGCTGGTCACCTTCCTTGTTACCGCCTCCGGAGTTTCCCTGGCCGGGATCGGCTCGGCGTTCTGGGGACTGCTGGCCGGTGCGCTGTGCCTGCTGGTGTTGCGGGCACGGACAACGGCCTGAGCAACCCTATCAGGCCGGCATGATCAGGCCGCCATGCGGGCGACGGTATTGATCACCGCGTTGGCCGCCATGCCGATCACCACCGCCCACACGCTGGTGCCGCCACGACGCTGCAGTTCGGCACGGATGCGGTTGTGCTGCCCGGCGTGGGCAGCCTTCACTTTGCCCAGCAGTCGCGTGCAGTAGCGCAGGTACAGGGTATTGGCGGTCACCGCGATGGCGAACCGAGGCACCGCCAGCAACGCCACCGTGAGCAGCGGGTTGGCGCGGGCCGCCAGCAGCGCGATGCCGATCAGGACCAGCTCGAAGAGGATGGCTGCCAGGTACATCTTCCGGTGCAGCAGCCAGTACGTCGGCACCAGGAAGGCGGGCCAGTGCCACGGTCGCGGCGGCTTCGGCACCGGGCTGCCCAGGTGCCAGCGCTGGCGATAGAGCGCCGCGTTGGGGCCGACGAGGAGGTTCAGGTAGTCCGCGTCGGACGGAGCGGGCGCGTCGTCCACCTCTGTGGCGGGCGCAAGATAGGGATTGTCATCCGCCGGGGAAACCGGCGGAGTATCCAGATGATTCATGTCGGCGATTCCTTGCCCAGGACGATCCCGCGGTAGCGGCAGCCACCGCTGAATCTGAAGCCTTCCCGGCCTCAGCCTGCCAGCGCCTGCCCCACCAGCATCACCGCAACGACGGCGATGGCCACCATCGCCGCTGCCAGTGCATTGGTGTCACCCCGTCTGGCCAGCTCGCTGCGCAGGCGCGCCTCGTCATCTCCCACCAACGCGCGCGCGCGGGCGATCTCACGCTGGCAATGCGCGAGGTACCAGCGGTTGGCATACACCGCAGCGGCGATGTTGATGACGAGGGTGATGACCGTCGACACGCCTTCCGGAACGCCCAGCAACGCTTCGGCGATGCTGAAGAACACCAGCACGCCGGCCCAGATCGCCGCCAGCCGGTACATCCTGCGGTACACCATCCAGATCACGCCGATCAGGAACGCCGGCCAGTGCCAGGTGCCGTTGCCGTCGGCAATGCCCTGGTCGAGCCGCCAGCGCTGTCGATAGATCGGGAAGTTGCCGCCGACCACGGCGGCGTACAAGGCGATGTCGCCTTCCAGCTGCGGCGCGGTCGCGGCCACCGGCGAAGCTGCCGGCGCACGATAGGGGTCGGACGGATCAGCGGTCGATGCGCCGCTGGCGCTGACGGCCTGCGCCGGTTCAATCGACGGCGGGGTCGGATCCATCGGCGCCACCGAGGGATCCAGCTCGGCCAGCGGCCGCCACGATGCCATTCCTTCCCGCCACATCAGCGTACGGGCGGTTACCGTGCCGTCCTGCTGCAGACGGCGCAGCCCGGCCAGGTCCACCGGCCCTTCGCTCTGCTTGCTGTTGGCGTACCACCACTGTGCGTCCTGCATGCCATCCACTCCTGTCGATCCCATGGTTACTCCGAACACCCCGCCACGGCCTGCAGCGGTTCACTGGCCAGTACCTGCACCAGCTGGTGGCGCGCGCCGGGTGCAAGGGCAATCTGCTCCGGCCCGGCATTGGCTACTTCCAGGCACACGTAATCGTGCCAACCGTCGCCGACATCGGCCATCTTCGCCGCCGCCTCCGCGCCCGGATTCCACGCCACCAGGGTCTGGCTGCCTTCGCTGCGGATCTCGATCCGCCGCTGCAGGACGGGATCGCGAAGCACGTAGTGGCCACCGGCACCGGTATAGATGCGGTCGCTGCGCCCCGGATCGCGCGGGTCACGCAGCGACCAGGGCCCCTGCTGCCGGCGCAGCTGCGTGTAATCCTCGTACTTGTCCAGATAGTGCAGGCCATCGAGGCCATCAACCTCGACACGACGGGCATCGCCCACCCGGAAGTAGCTGTGCAGGGCCTGGGTGAAGGTCATCGGGGACGGGCCGGTGTTCTCGGTGGTCAACTGCTGGCGCAACTGGCGACCGATGCGCAGCTGCATCTGCAGGCGCAGGCCACACTCGGCAATCGACAGGGGCGCCAGCTGCAGCTCCAGTTCACCGTCATCGTCCTGGCGGGCCTGCAGCAGCTCCCAGCGCGCGGTGCGTACCAGGCCGTGTGCCGGCACGTCATCACTCTGGCCCTGGCGACCGAACCACGGCCAGCACACTGGAACGCCACCCCGGATCGGCGTGGGCAGCCCGGCCCGTTTCGGCGACAGCCACAGCAGGTCCGGCTGCCCCTCCGGGATGAACGACAGCAGCTGTCCGCCGAACACGCTGATGACCGCGGTGGCGCTGGGCGTGCGTATCTGCCAGGCCTCGAGCCCGTGGTACAGGCCGGTGCTGATGTCCGGGTTCGACTGCATGCTATGACGCTCCTTGAAGACCGCGGCGATGATGTCGCGGCCAGCCTGTGATCGGCAAGGTCTAGCGGGTGGCAGGCGTCCCTGCGGCTGCCTCCTGCTGCAACGCGCGCAGGATGCGCTGGCCGGCGCGCCCATCCGCATTGGCCCAGCCCAGGCGCTGCTGCTCGGCCTGGATCGCGCGGCGCGTGGCGGTGCCGATCATGCCGTCCGCGCTGCCGATGTCGTGGCCGCGGGCCAGCAGCAGGGTCTGCAGCTGGCGGCGTTCATCGCGGCCGATGCCGGGATCATCGGTCGGCCAGGCGGTGGCCAGGCCGGTGCCGCCACGCAGCTGGTCGGCCAGCGTGGCGATGGCCAGTGCATAGCTTTCGGCGGCGTTGTAGCTGTAGATCGCATCGTAGTTGCGGAACACCAGCAGCGCCGGGCCCTTGATGCCGGCCGGCAGCAGCAGGGCGGCGCGCGCGTCGGCCGGCAGATTGGGCGGCACCAGCGCGCTGCCATCCAGCGCGGTCACGCCCTGCACGCGCCAATCGGCGAGGGCTCGACGTTGGGTGCGGCCCGCCTGGCTGGCATTGAAACCGGGGGGAACACGGACCTCCATGCCCCACGGTTCGCCACTGCGCCAACCCGCACGCTTGAGGTAGTTGGCGGTGGACGCCAGCGCGTCGGGAATGCTGCCGACCAGATCGCTGCGGCCATCGCCATCACCATCGACCGCGATACGTGCGTAGGTGCTGGGCATGAACTGCGTATGCCCGAAGGCGCCGGCCCAGGAACCGGTGAGCCCCTGGGCCTGCAGGTCGCCGCGGTCGATCAGCTTGAGCAGCGCCAGCAGTTCGCCACGGAAGAAGGCCTGGCGGCGGCCGGCGCAGGACAGCGTGGCCAGCGACTGCAGCAGCGGGCGCTTGCCGAAGACGCGGCCATAGTCGCTCTCCACCCCCCAGACCGCGA
The DNA here is from genome assembly GCF_049384325.1 of Stenotrophomonas sp. CASM114. Lineage (NCBI taxonomy): Bacteria > Pseudomonadati > Pseudomonadota > Gammaproteobacteria > Lysobacterales > Lysobacteraceae > Stenotrophomonas > Stenotrophomonas sp. CASM114. Next base: position 5,041 of record NZ_JBMRGJ010000016.1, read on the forward strand.
CGATGGTGGCCGGGTCGACGCCATACTGCGCGGAGACGCGATCGAGCAGATCGCGATGTTGCTGCAGCAGGGTGCGGCCATCATCGACGCGCTGGCGGTCGACCAGCGCGGCCAGGTAGTCCCAGATCGGCGTGGTGAATTCCGGCTGTGCGTCCAGCAGTCCGAGCACGCTCGGGTCCGGCGTGAGCCCGGTGGTGATCTCGTTGAAACGGTCGGCGCCGATGCCCTGGGTTGCGGCGGTGGCCTGCAGGGCCGCCAGGCAGCGGCTGAACGCCGGATCGTTGCTGGCGGCAGGGGCCGCAGGCAGCGTCGGGGTCGAGGCGAGGGCGGCCGCCAGGCCGAGCGTGGTCAGAATGGGCATGGCGTCCTCCGTGTTGCCGTTGCACGGCCATCTTAGGGGCAGCAGTGCGGCCGAACCTGAAGGGCCACCGGCTGGCCGTCCCCCCTAGGCAACGCGCAGCAGGCGCAGGCCATAGGCGGGACTTTCGGCATCCCAACGCTGTGCGACCTGCAGGCCCGCCTGCTGCAACAGCGCCTCGAAGCTGTCATCGGTGTACTTGTGGCTGTACTCGACGCGGATGGGTTCACCGGCAGCAAAGTGGAAGGTGCGGCCACCGAGGTGGACGTCCTGCGGCCACTGGCTGACCAGGTCGGTTTCGATGCGCAGCCGCGCGGTGTTGTAACGGGCGCGGTGGCGGAATCCATCGAGATCGAAATCGCTTCCGATCTCGCGGTTGAGGCGGGCCAGCAGATTGAGGGTGAATGCCGCAGTGACGCCCTGCGCATCGTTGTAGGCCGCTTCGATCAGCGCCGTGTCCTTGTGCAGGTCGATGCCGATCAGGGCCAGGCCGTCGCGGCCCATCGTCTGACGCATCGCCCGCAGCAGGGCGACGGCCTCCGCTTCGGCGAAATTGCCCAATGTGGAACCGGGGAAGAACAGCAGCCGTCGCGCGGGTTCGCGTTCGGGCATGGGCACGGCGACGGCGCGGGTGAAGTCCGCGCAGACCGGCAGCATCTCGACCTCGGGCAGCGCCGGCGCCAGGTGGTCGATGCTGGACAGCAGTGCGGCCCGCGAGATCTCGATCGGCGTATAGGCCACCGGATCCTGGAGCGCGGCCAGCAGCAACGCGGTCTTGCGGCCACTGCCGCTGCCCAGCTCGACCACATGCAGGCGCGGGCCGACCACGCGCGCGACATCGGGCAGCACCCGGGCCAGCAGCGCCAGCTCGGTGCGCGTGGGGTAGTACTCGCGGGTCTGGGTGATCTGTTCAAACAGACGCGAGCCGCGGGCATCGTAGAAGTACTTGGAAGGCAGCTGCCGCGATGCGCAAGACAGACCGGCCAGCGCATCGGCCAGGATCTGCTGGCGGCTGGGGGTCAGGTCGGTCAGCGCCTGCAGCGCGTCATGCACCGTGCTCATATGAGGTCCCTGGCCAGGCGCAATCCGGAGAACTGCCAGCGCGCCGGCGGCATGAAGAAATTGCGGTAGCTGGCGCGCACATGGTCGCGGGGCGTGGCACAGCTGCCGCCGCGCAGCACCCATTGCCCGCACATGAACTTGCCGTTGTATTCGCCGAGGTTGCCGTCAAAAGGACGGAAGCCCGGGTAGGCGCCATAGGCGCTGGCGGTCCACTCCCAGACGTCACCGAACAGTTGCCGCAGCCCACTGCCCTGCCCGGCCTGCGGGTGCAGGTGATCGTCATCGGCGAAATGACCGCGCAGGGGCTGCGACGCGGCGGCCGCTTCCCACTCGAACTCGCTGGGCAGGCGCGCACCGGCCCAGCGGGCGCAGGCATCGGCCTCGTAGTAACTGAGGTGGCAGACAGGCGCGTGCGGGTCCAGCTCGCGCCAACCACCCAGGGTGTACTCGCGCTGCAGGGCATCATCCCAGTACAGGGGGTGCTGCCAGCCTTCGGCTTCACGCAGCGCCCAGCCTTCGCTGAGCCACCAGCGCGGCTCGCGGTAGCCCCCCGCCTCGATGAAGATGCGGTACTCGGCATTGCTGACGGGGCGTTCGGCCAGGGCATGCGCGGGCAGCAGCACACGGTGTGGCGGCGATTCGTTGTCGTAGGCGAAGGCGGCGTGCCGGGGCCATGCCGCGGCACCGACGGTGACGATGCGTTCGGGCGATTCGATCCAGCCCTGCGCCGTGGCGGTGCTGGCGCCGGGCCGCAGGTCCTCGCGATACGGTGGCTGCAGTGGATTGCACCAGAACGCATGCTTGATGTCGGTCAGCAACAGTTCCTGGTGCTGTTGTTCGTGCTGCAGCCCCAACTGCAGATGGTGCAGCGCCTGCGCGTCGAGGTCACCGGCCGCCAGCCGTGACTGCACCTGCATGTCGACCTGTTGCCGGTAGTCGCGCACCTGCTGCAGCGAGGGCCGCGACAGCAGACCGCGTTGCGGCCGCGCATGCGCCGGGCCGATGCTCTTGTAATAGCTGTTGAACAGATAGTCCCAGGCCGGGTCATGCGCGGGCGTGGTGGCGAAACCGGCCAGCACGAAGCGTTCGAAAAACCAGGTGGTATGGGCCAGGTGCCACTTGCTGGGACTGGCGTCGGCCATGCTCTGCAGCATGGCGTCCTCGGCACTGAGCGGCGCGGCCAGCTGCAGGCTGCGCGCCCGCACCTGTGCAAAGCGGCGGGCGAGATCGCGCTGCGGGGCAGCGACGGCGGTGGGTACGCTGTCCATGCCGGAAGCATCGGCGCAGGACGGTGAGCGCAACGTCATGGCACCACATCACCACGTTCACATGACAGCGGGCACGCGCATTCAAGAAGCGCGTGGGGACGCCGCTAACGGCAATGTTGCGGCCGCATCGTCACCGCACTGGACTTACCGCGTGCCCCTGCATCCGCTCCGCCAGCCTGCGCATTACCTGTTCGTGCTGCCCGCCGTGCTGGTCGTCCTGGTGCTGTGGATGGCGCTGGGCACCGAGGATGTCGCCAGCCCGGCGCAGCGCATCCTGCCCTGGCTGCTGGCCTGTCTCGGTGCAGGCCTGGCCCTGCTCTACCACCAGATGCGCACGTTGTGCCTGCTGCTGGTGGTGGCGGTGGTATTCGCCCTGCTGCACCGGGACGTCGGTGGCTACCTGCGCAGCGGCCATGTCGACGCCCTGACCCCGCTGCGCTTCCACGCGATCTCGGCGTGGGTGCCGCTGCTGTTCGCCGGACTGGCACTATGGCCGGAACGCGGACGCCGACGCCAGGACCTGCTGCTGCGCAGCGTAGTGTGCGGCGCGGCGCTGATGATCTTCCTGCTGCTGGCGGCACAGCAGCCGCAGGGGATGCACGATCTGCTGTCGAACCGTCACTGGGCCTGGATTCCCGCCAACTGGAACGCGTTGGCGCAGTTGCCGGCGCTGCTGTTCCTGCTGGCGACCGCAGCATTGGGCTGGCAGGCGTGGCGGCATCCGCGGCCACTGCACACGGCAATGCTGCTGGCCCTGCTGTGCCTGTGGTGGATGCTGCCGCGGATCTTCCTGCAGCCGGTGCTGCTGCCGGCGCTGAGCAGTGCCGCCCTGCTGCTGATGCTGGGCGCGATGCTGCAGGAATCCTTCCACATGGCCTTCCGCGATGAGCTGACCGGCCTGCCGGGGCGACGGGCGTTCAACGAGACCCTGCAGCGGGCACGCGGTACCTACAGCATCGCGATGGTGGACGTTGACCACTTCAAGTCATTCAACGACACCCATGGTCACGACACCGGCGACGATGTGCTGCGCCTGGTGGCGTCGCGGCTGGCGCGGGTGGGCGACGGTGGCCGTGCGTTCCGCTATGGCGGCGAGGAGTTCGCGGTGGTGTTCCTGGACCGGCCGGCGGCAGCCTGTGTCGATGCCGTGGAAGCATTGCGGCAGAGCATCGAGGACACCCGCATGCAGCTTCGCGACCGCAGCACCCGCAGCCGTGACGACGAAGCCGGCCGCCAGCGGCGCGGACGCGGTGGCAGCGGCCAGGTGGTGCAGGTGACGGTGAGCATCGGGCTGGCCGACAGCTGCGTGGATCCGCGGCCGATGGCCGTGGTCAAGGCCGCCGACCAGGCCCTGTATGTGGCCAAGGACGGGGGCCGCAACCAGGTGCGCGCGCACGGCGGCCAGCGCGTTCTGGCAGCGCACGGCGCGTAGTGCTCAGACCGCGTCGAGGTAGTACCAGCGGCCGTCGATGCGTTGGAAGCGGCTGTGCTCGGTCATCCTCACCGCGCTGCCGCCGCCGATGCGGTAGCGCGCGGTGAAGCGGACTTCGGCGCTGTCAGCACCAGTGATGGTGTGCTCGTGCACGGTCAGGCCCAGCCAATGGGTGCGCTGGCCGGGGGCATCGTCCAGCGACAGCTCGGCCGGACGCGTGTCCGGATGCCAGGACTGGCGCAGGTAGTCAGCCAGGCCACGCACATAGGCGCTGTAGCGCGAACGCATCAGGTGCTCTGCATCAGGCGCGGCTTCACCGGCATGGAAACGGCCACAGCAGGCGGCATAGTCGGCGGGAAGGCCACAGGGGCAGGGATCGGCGGGTTTTCGGCTCATGCCGGCATTGTCGCCGGGTTGCCGGGATTGATCCACGCGGGGCCGCAGTCGCCCGGAGCAGGACAGGCGTATGCTGTCGCGCCCCCTCCTTGATTGATCGCCGTGCTGGAACTGGTTCCCCCTGAGTTGTGGTGGCTGGTGGTGATCGCCTTCATCGCCGGCCTTGTGGATGCCGCTGTCGGTGGCGGTGGCCTGGTGCAGCTGCCCGGCCTGTTCACGGTGCTGCCGCAGCAGACGCCGGCGATGCTGTTCGGTACCAACAAGTTCAGTTCGATGTTCGGTACCGGTGCGGCCGCCTGGCGCTATGCGCGCAACGTGCGCTTCCCGTGGAAGCCGGTACTGTTCGCGGCCGGTACCGCCTTCATCTTCTCCTTCGCCGGGGCCACCGCGGTGAGCCTGCTGCCCAAGGACGCGGTGCGCCCACTGGTGCTGGTGCTGCTGATCGCGATGCTGGCCTACACGTTGTGGAAGAAGGACTTCGGCGCGTTGCACCGGCCGCAGGAGATCGGCCGCCGCGAACTGGCGATCGCGCTGGCGATCGGTGCGGCGATCGGCTTCTACGACGGCTTCTTCGGGCCGGGCACCGGCAGCTTCCTGATCTTCCTGTTCGTGCGCTTCTTCGGCCTGGATTTCCTGCGTGCGTCAGCGGCGTCGAAGGTGGTGAACCTGGCGACCAATGCGGCGGCAATCTCGTTCTTCGTACCGACCGGCAACATCCTGTGGCTGTTCGCGCTGCCGATGGCGGCGGCCAACATCATCGGCTCGGTGGTGGGCACGCGCCTGGCGTTGAAGGGCGGCACGCCGTTCATCCGCAAGTTGTTCGTGGGGCTGGTGGTGGTACTGATCGCGCGGATGGCGTGGGATACCTTCCGCGGTGCGTAAATGCGGTTGCCGGCCAGCGGCCGGCACTACCGGGTCATGAACGCTGCCCATGGGTAATGCCGGCCGCTGGCCGGCATCCCCATCCGATCGGGTCGTGAACCCCGCCCATGGGTAGTGCCGGCCGCTGGCCGGCATCCCCATTCAATCGACCGGGTCAGGCTTCGGCTTCTTCCGGTTCGTTGGCCTGCTGGCGGCTGCGCTCGGGCAGCTTCAGGCGCTTGCCTTCTTCGTCGTACTCGATCAGCAGCACGCCGGAGTCGTGGCGGCCGCTGATCTCGACGAAGCAGGCGCCACCGATGAACGGCTCCAGCGTCATCACCGACTTCAGCGGGGTGGCGACCACCATCTGGAAACCGAAGTTGTCGAAGATGTTCATCGCCAGCGCGGTGAACTCGTTGTCGGCCTTGTCGAAGGCTTCGTCGAGCACGACGGCGGCGTAGCTGGGCAGCTGGCTGTCGGCGCCGCCGAGCTGGTAGCGCAGTGCCGCAGCCAGGCAGGTGGTGGCCAGTTTCTGGCGCTGGCCACCGGACTTGCCCGCGCCACTACGGTAGATCTCGACCTGCTGGCGCGTTTCCGCATCCAGCTCGACGCCGATGAACTCCACGTGCATGCGTACGTCCAGCACCAGCTCGCGCCAGCGCTTGTCCTCGCCTTCCTGCGAACCCAGGCGGTTGACCAGCTGGCGCAGCACGGTGAACTGCGATTCGGCCAGCTCGCGCTGCTCGGTCTGCTGCTGCGCCAGCACCTCGCGCAGCTGCAGGTGGAACTCGCCGACTTCCGGCAGGCGGCGGTCGCTCAGTTCGATGGTCAGCAGCGTGCCACGGTTGAACGGCACCTGCTCCAGGCTGGCGTTCACTTCGTCCAGGCGCTGGCCAATCGACTTGCGGGCCTCGGCGCTGTGGCGCTGCAGGGCCAGCAGGTTGTTCTTGCTCTGGTTCTGCAGCAGATCGAAGAAGCGCTCTTCGTGCTGCGGCAGGCCGTCGCGCTCCAGGCGCTCGAGGCGGGCAAGGAAATCCTCGGCCGAGGCCACCGATACGGTGAAGTCGCCCGATTCCTCCGGCCACTGCTGGATGAAGCGACGGAAGCAGCCGATCAGCTGGTTCTCGATGCGGTTGAGGTCCTGCTGCGAGGTCGACAGCTGCTCGTTCAGCGCGTTGCTGACCTGGCGCATGTGCGCCTCCAGCGTTTCCAGGCTGAGCGGGCCCTGTTCCTGCAGGCGCTCGGCAAGGCCGGCTTCCTGCTCCTGGGCCAGGCTCGGCAACACCAGCGCACGGCTCTGCTGTCGCGCGCGGTCGAGGCGATCGCGCTCCTTGACCAGCTGCCCGCGCTCGACGCGGACGTCTTCATAGGTACGGCGAGCCTGCTCGATGTCGGCGCGCACGGCGTCGATCTGCTTGGCCAGCTTGGCCAGGTCGGCATTGCCTTCGCGCAGGTCGCGCAGGGTGGCCTCGATATCGGTCAGGCGCTGCTGCGGGGCGGCGATGTCGATCTCGTTCCAGCTGATGCTGACCAGCTCGTGGCAGGCCAGGCGACGTTCGTTGTCGCGGTCACGCTGCCCACGCAGGCGCGCGATGTCGGTCTCGCAGCTGGCGATGCGCTTGGCCAGTTCCTGGGCTTCGCGCTCGAAGGCGCCCACCTTGTCGTGGTTGTTGAAGCCGAGGATCCAGCGACGGCGGTCGCCCACCGCACTGCGGTCGTCCTTCTCGAAGCGGTCGCCGGGATGCTTGACCTGGCCTTCGCGGGTGATGCCGCGGTCGACGTTGCGCAGCTGCTTGGCATCCACGCACTCGTAGTCGAAGCGCTTGCCGAGCTCACGGCGCAGCCAGCTTTCGAATACGTGCTCGCGCAGCTCCAGCTTGTGCAGCAGCGACTTCGCCGACGGCTCGCGCGCGAACGCATCATCGTTGCGGCGCACACGGTAGTAGGTGAAGCGCATGCCCAGGTGAGTGCGATTCACCCACTCGGCGACGTCGTTGTAGTGCTTGTCATCGACCAGCAGCGACAGCGCGAAGCCACCCAGCACACGCTCGATGGCACCCTGCCAGCCCTGCTCTTCCGAGCGGACCTGGATCAGCTCGCCGACGAACGGCAGCGCCGCCTCGGCAATGCCGGTTTCCTCGGCCAGGCGCGCGCGCAGCTTCTGCATCGGCGCCGGGATGTTGGAGGGCGTGCGCTGCATCGCTTCGAGTTCCGCACGGACTTCGCCGAAACGGCGCTCGTCATCGCGCTTGCCACCCAGGCGATCGCTGATCGCATCGTCCAGCGCCGAAGAGGCACGCTGGCGGTCCTGCAGTTCGTTCTGCGCACGCTCGACCAGCTCGGCGAAGCCGTGTGCGTCGTCCGGAAGTTCAGCCCCCAGCTGCTGCGCGGCCAGGCTTGCCTGCTCGCGCTTGGCTTGGCGGCGGTCGCGCTCGGCTTCGGCACGGCCCTGCTCGCGCTCCAGTTCCTCGATGCGCTCACCGCCCTGCTGGCGGCGCTGCAGTTCCAGCTCGGCCAGGCGCTCGGTGTGGTTGTCCAGTGCGGCACGGCGCTGGGCTTCTTCGCCGAGCAGGCCACGGTCACGCACGTCCATCTCGCGCAGGCGCGCTTCGATCAGCGCCTGGCGGCGGCTTTCACGGAAGCTGTCGACGCCGAGCTTGAGGGCTTCGTCGTCGCCGCGCCGGCGGTGCATTTCCTTCAGGTCGTTGTAGTAGGCGCGTGCCGGCAGCAGGGTCTCCACCTGGCGGCGGGCGGTGACCACGGCCTGGTGCGCGCCATCGAGTTCGGCGAAGTCGCTGACCAGGCGCTCGGCGGCGTCGAAGGTCTTCGGCGTGTCGAGCATGAAGTCGCGCAGGAAGACGTTGAGGTCGCCCAGGTTCTTCGCCGACTGCGTCTTGTGCAGCAGGCGCAGCGCCATCTCGTTGTCGATGCCGAGCAGGTCGCGGAAGCGCTCGGCGTAGCCGGAGAAGGTGTCGAAGTGGTGCAGGTCGGACAGCTTCTGCTTGAGCTTGCGCAGGTCCAGGTCAAAGCCGCCAAGATCCTTCGCGATGTCGAACGGACGCTCGGCGATCATGTAGTGCTTGCGCACGTCACCGGCCGAGGTTCCGTTACCGGAGATCCACAGCAGGCGCACCAGGCTGACCACGCGGCCATCGCCGGCGCGGTACTCCAGCACCAGCGCAGTCCAGGTCGCGCCCTTGCGAAGGTACTGGGTGGCGATTTCGCCGGTGCCGCTGTCCTGCTGGTCGGCCCACGCGCCACGCACGTAGGACACCAGGTTGCGGTCGCGGCCACTGCGCTCGGCTTCACGCGCGGCGGCGTTGAAATCGACGATGGCCGGCGGCGTCAGCAGCGCGGACATGGCATCGAGCAGGGTCGACTTGCCCGAGCCGGAACGGCCGACGAACAGGAAGCCACGCTCGGCGATCGGTACTTCGGTCAGTCCGTTGAACGTGCCCCAGTTGTGTACCTGCAGGCGACGCATGCGGAACTGCTGCAGGCGCGGGTCCGGCAGGCCTTCGTTGAACAGGGCGGGAGTGTGCTTGGAGATAGCCATGCGATGGTCGGGTCTCTCAGGCCTCGGCGGCCGGGGTTTCACGCAGCTGGCGGTAGACCGCCGAAAGCTGGGATACGTCTTCGGCGGAGAACAGCAGCTTCAGCGCCGGCGAGACTTCGTGGCGGTCTTCCTGGCCGCTGAGGCGGGTCAGGATGTGGTTGTCCTTCATCTTCTGCACCGCCGAAGCGACGCGGCGATTGAAGCCGGCGCGGTCGGTGGACAGGTTCTTTTCGTAGATGGCCAGCGCTTCGGCCATCTCGGCGTCGGCGACCACCGCGCGGTTGCCGCGCGCATCGGCCTCGGCCAGCTGCTGGCGCAGGTACAGCAGCAGCACCGAGTCGATGAAGGTCAGCGGCGAGGTGCGCAGCAACACCGGCGCATCCACGTCTTCGGTGTCGGCCTGGCGGGTGAAGGCCACGCCGCTGTCACGGTCGAGCACCAGTTCCAGGAACAGGTCCGCCAGCGAGGAGCGGATGGCCGCCTCGCTGCGGATCAGTGCCGGCCACAGCTTGGCGTGGCGCAGCTGGTCGATGCTGGGGCCGATCAGCAGCTGGCACAGCGCGCGGCGTGCATCCAGCGGCAGGCGCCCGGTGTCGCCGAGGTAATACACGTCATTGCCACGGCGGGGCTGCGCCACGGCCGCCACCGGTTCGGCTTCGTAGGCGTCTTCCGCCACGTCGGCCTGCGGTGCGTCGATGGGATCTTCATGCCAGCTCATGGCGTCTCTCCTGGGTGAACCAAACCAGCGGGATGCGGGCGCGACGGACCTGGCCGTCGCCACCACGCCATTCGGCAAGCTCCTGCTCACCAGCGATCACGTTGCCGAAGCGCGTGCCCAGCGACAGGTAGCCGATGACGCTGCCAAGACCCTGCGGTGCTTCGCGCTGCGACAGTGCCTGGGCGATGCTGAGCCGCGGCTGTGCATCGAGCAGGTCGTGCAGGTCGCGGCGCAGGGTGCGGAAGTCGATTTCAGACGAAGCGACCAGATCACCGACGCTCTCCAGGCTGATGGCTGCGGCGTCGTTGTACTCGACGTTGCCATCGACCTGGGCGCTGCGCGGATCGTGCAGCTTCCACTGCGACCACGAGCGCAGGCGGCTGGTGGTCAGCTGCAGGTCGCGGCCGATGCCGCGTTGTGCGGGGAATTCGTCACGCAGTGACAGCGCTTCGGATTGCGCCTGCTTCAGCAGCTGGTTGAGGCGGCGCTGTTCCAGATAGCCACGGCTCTGCACGAAGCCACGCAGGCTGCGCGCGAAGTTCTGCAGCACGTCGTGCACCTGGCCACCGCGCTCGAGCATGGTGCTGGTGAAGCCGCGCAGGAAGTTGCGTTCGTTGCGGTCCAGGCGGCGGGCGAAGCCACGCGCCAGCACCGCTTCCAGCGCGGCATCGAGCTGGGCGCTCTGTTCGGCGTCGTTGAGCAGGCGCCAGAAGGCCTGGAAGCTGCGACCGGCATCGCTCTCGCCGATCACATCCACGCCTTCGAACAGCTGCGACAGCACATCGCCGCGCTCGCCCTCGTCGTCGATGATGCGTTCGCGGAAGTCGCGGTTGAGCTGCTCGAAATCGTCGCGCACCCGACGGAAATCCTCGGTCAGCTCGTCGGCCAGGCCGATGATCTGGCGCGCACGCTCCAGCGCGCGCTTGCCATCCAGCGCGATCACACGTCCGGCACCGACGCGGGCGATCTCGGCGTCGATGCGGTCGCGCTCGTCGCGCAGTGCTGACAGGCGTGCATCCGGGTCGGACTCGGTCTGCGCGGCCAACTGCGAGAGCTGTTCGATGACCAGCGCCAGGCGGCTTTCGGTGGCGGCCACGCGGGCCTGCTCAAGACCATCGGCGAAGCGGATGGCCTGCAGTGCCGCAGTCGACAGCTCGTACTGCTCCTGGTCGGCGCCTTCGGGCAGGCGGCGTTCCAGCCAGCCCTGGGCCAGCCAGTGCGCGATGTAGGCCTGCGCGGTACGCGGCAGCTCACGCGACAGTTCGTCGCCGTTGAGCTGGTCCAGCGCACGCTGCAGGCGCTCGTTGAGCACCGACGACGGCAGCGTGCGCTCGCCGTCCATCAGCAGCCCCTGCAGCAGGCCGATGATTTCCGGGGCGTGGTCGGCGGCAAGCAGCTTCCACTGGGGCTGTTCGCGCAGATGGCGGTAACGGGAGATGCGTTCGCGGTGCTTCATGCAGCGAAAGGAGTCATGAGGGCTGGCGGGGACGAGCAGCCGCCCGCGGCGGCCGCGCGGGCAGCCGTGGGCATGCCGGCCCGCAGAGGCCGGCGCAGTGCGGTCAAGCGGCTCAGCGCTTGCCGCCCACTTCGATGAAGCGCAGGAACTCGGCGCGGGTACGCGCGTCGTCGCGGAAGCTGCCCAGCATCTTCGAGGTGACCATGCTGACGCCGCGCTTGTGGATGCCGCGGGTGGTCATGCATTCGTGGGCACCTTCGACGACCACACCGACGCCGATCGGCTGCAGCACATCCTGGATGCACTGGGCGATCTGCGCGGTCATCTTCTCCTGCACCTGGAAACGGCGGGCGTAGGCTTCGACGACGCGGGCCAGCTTGCTGATGCCCACGACCTTGCCGGCCGGCAGGTAGCCGACGTGGACGCGGCCGATGATCGGCGCCATGTGGTGCTCGCAGTGGCTTTCGTACTCGATGTCACGCAGGACGATCAGTTCGTCGTAGCCGGCCACTTCCTCGAAGGTCCGCTCCATGTAGGCGCGCGGGTCGTCGCGGTAACCGCTGAACCAGTCGCCATAGGCTTCGGCGACACGGCGGGGGGTATCCAGCAGGCCTTCGCGGGACGGGTCCTCACCGGCCCAGCGCAGCAGGGTGCGCACGGCATCCTCGGCCTGGTCCTGGGTCACGTCGCCCTGCGGGGCGGCCTTTTCGTTGTTCTTGCTCATTGCGTACAGCGTCCCGAACGGGGGGCGAGCATCGTACCCGACCGGGGGGTGGGTCGTCCTGTTGGGACGGTTCATCGGGGGGTTCTTCCGGCGCCTCGTTGCTGCTGAGCGAGAGGGGGAAGGGGCAGGCCGGGCAGGACACGCCGCAAGTACGTCCCTGTAGGCTCGGCCACGGCGTCCATGCCGTGGACGGTCCTGCCCGGCCTGCCCCTCCCCCTCTCCGACGGTTTCCTGCGGGCGCGGCCGGACCGCCCGAAAGCGGGGGCAAAAGCGGGGGTTCATGACTTCGGAAGCACCGCGGGCCGCTGCTGCGGTGGGTGCGGGCCGTTGGTCCGCACTGCTCCTGCCTTTAAAGAGCCAACCCACCGCGCTCGCGGGGTGATGGGAGGGCAGCGGGGGCCGGGCGGGGCAGGACCGTCCGCGGCATGGATGCCGCGGCCGAGCCCCCAAGGGTGAGGGCGCTTTGCTTGCGAGGCATGCCTCGCAAGCGCCCGAACGCCCAGCCGCCAGCGGCTGGGCCGGACCCCGGAGGGGGGTTCACGGCGTGTCCTGCACAGTCCGGCCCCCGCTGCCCCACCCGACACCAGGCAGGCGCAACGCTTTCCCCACTACACCCCCATTCAGAAAAACCTATTGATAGGAATGAAATTAGTAGTATCCTATCTATCTCTTATGGACCGACCCCTCGACGAGCGCACCGTGCTGCAGATGCAGCTCAGCTCCGGCCTGCTGTACGCAGGGCGGCAGTGGCAGCGCCTGGCCGACAGCCGGCTCGGCAGCTACGGCATCTCCACCGCCTGCACCATGCCCCTGCTGATGATCGGCCGCTCCGGCGGTGGCATCCGTCAGGTGGCGCTGGCCCAGCAGCTGGGCATGGAGGGTCCTTCCCTGGTGCGCCTGCTGGACAAGCTGTGCGCCAGCGACCTGGTCCGCCGCGAGAGCGACGCCAGCGACCGCCGCGCCAACCTGCTGTGGCTGACCGACGCGGGCCATGCGCTGGTCAGCGAGCTGGAAGACCAGTTGATCGGCCTGCGCCAGGACGTGTTCGGCGAGCTTTCCATGGATGAACTGCACGCCGTGCTGAAGGCATGGCGCCTGCTGGCCGAGGCCGCCGACCGCATCACGTAAGACCGCTGCCCCCGAATACCGCCGCTGCCGTGCACACGCCAGCGGCTTTTACCCGTTGCCGTTGTTTCGTTGTTCCTCCCCTCCCCCACCTCGCCCCCGCCCCTACCGATGCCCGGTGAATTCAGTCTCCACGGAGTGTTCGTCCCGACCCTGCTCGGGCTGATGTTGTTGGCCTACCTGGTCAACAGCGGCCTGCACGCGCTGCTGCAGCGTGCCGGCGCCTATCGCCACGTATGGCACCCGGCGCTGTTCAACCTGGCCCTGTACGGGATCGTGCTTGGCCTGCTGTTCCACCTCCTGCGTTGGATGCAATCGTGAACAAGATCGTGAAGAAGACCCTGCCGGTGCTGCTCACCAGCGCAGCCGTGATCATCGCCCTGCTGGTGCTGCGCCAGCTGTGGGTCTATTACATGGATGAGCCGTGGACCCGCGACGCCCATGTCGGCGCCGACGTGGTGCAGGTGGCGCCGGATGTCTCCGGGCTGGTTGAAACGGTGCAGGTGGCCGACAACCAGGCGGTGAGCAAGGGCGACCTGCTGTTCGTGGTCGACCGCGCGCGCTATCGCATCGCGCTGGAACAGGCCAAGGCCAGCCTGGCCGAGCGCCAGGCCTCGGTGGCCCAGCTGCGCCGCGAGATCGGCCGTGACCGCAGCCTGCAGGACTTGGTTGCCGCCGAGGACGCCGAAGTGCGCCGCGCCAAGCTGCAGGCCGCACAGGCCGCGCTGGCCACGGCACAGGCCGCCGTGGACCTGGCCGAGCTCAACCTGGGCCGCACCGAGGTGCGCGCGCCGGCGGACGGCCGGGTCAACGATCGCACGATGCGCGTGGGCGACTACGTGGTGGCCGGCAAGCCGGTGCTGGCGCTGCTGGACACCGGTTCGTTCCGCATCGATGGCTACTTCGAGGAAACCCGGCTGCGCGGCGTGGCGCCGGGGCAGCGCGTGGACATCCGCCTGATGGGCGAGTCGACCCCGCTGCGTGGCCATGTGGAGAGCATTGCTGCCGGCATCGAGGACCGCTACCGCAGCAATGGCAGCTCCCTGCTGCCGAACGTGACCCCGGCCTTCGACTGGGTGCGCCTCGCCCAGCGCATTCCGGTGCGCATCGCCATCGACGAGGTGCCCAAGGGCGTGGAACTGATTGCCGGCCGCACCGCGACGGTGACCGTGGACACCGGCCGTCACCCGCACAACGACAAGGCCGGCACCGCGCCGACACAGGCGGGCCTGTGAACGCCGCCCTGCCCCGTCTCGGCCTGATCGTCGCGCTGGCCAGCCTGGCCGCGTGCAGGACCGTTGGCCCCGACTATGCACTGCCGGAAGGCTCGGCCTTCAAGCGCCCGGAGGCCAATGCGGCGTTCATCGATACGCAGAACCCGCAGATTGCCGCCAACCAGGCGCTGCCCGACCGCTGGTGGTCGCTGTACAACGACCCGGTGCTGGATGGCCTGATCACCCAGGCGCTGCGAGACAACGTCGAACTGAAGGCCGCCGATGCGCACCTGCGCCGTGCGGCGGCGGTATACGAACAGGCGCTGGACGCCGGTGGCTTCGAGTACGAGGCCGAGGCCGGGGTCAGCCGCGCGCAGCTGTCGGCCGAATCGTTCCTGCAGGAGCACGAACTGCCGGTGATCAACCTGGCCGATGGCAAGTTCGCGGTCAGCTACCAGTTCGACCTGTTCGGCAAGCTCAAGCGCGGCGCCGAGGCGGCGCGTGCCGACGAGCAGTCCGTTGCAGCGGCGCGCGACCTGGCCCAGGTCAGCGTGGTCGCGCAGGTCGCCGACAGCTACCTGGAAATCTGCCACGCCAACCACGAACTGCACGTGGCCGAGCATTCGCTGCAGCTGCAGCAGCGCAGCCGCAGCGTCACCGAGCGCCTGATCGCGGCCGGCCGCGGCACGCCGCCGGAGCTGGCCCGCGCCAATGCGCAGGTGGCACTGCTGGAAGCCGCGCTGCCGCCGCTGCGCGCGCAACGTTCGGCGGCCGCCTATTCGCTGGCCGCGCTGCTTGGGAAAACCCCGGGCCAGCTGCCAGCCGGCGTGATCGACTGTGCGCACGCACCCGGCCTGGCGCAGCCGCTGCCGGTCGGTGACGGCCGCGCGCTGCTGCAGCGCCGCCCGGACGTGCGCCAGGCCGAACGCAAGCTGGCCTCGGCCACCGCGCGGATCGGCGTCGCCACCGCCGAGCTGTACCCGGACATCCGCCTGGGCGCCTCGCTCGGCGCCGCCGGCCTGCTGGAAGACTTCGGCACGCCGATGACCCAGCAGTGGTCGATCGGCCCACTGATCTCGTGGACGTTGCCGTCGTCCGGTACCCACGCGCGCATCCACGCCGCCGAAGCCGGTGCCGACGCGGCACTGGCCGAGTTCGACCACACCGTGCTGCAGGCGCTGCGCGAGACCCAGACCGCGCTGGACCGCTACGCGCAGGACCTGCGCCGGCTGCAGTCGCTGCGCACTGCGCAGGAACAGGCCGCATTGGCCGCCGAGCAGAACCGCCGGCTGTACCAGGGCGGCCGCACGCCGTACCTGTCCAGCCTGGATGCCGACCGCAGCCTGGCCACCAGCGATGCCACCCTGGCGGCCGCCGAAGCGCAGGTCTCGCGCGACCAGATCCACCTGTTCCTGGTGCTGGGCGGTGGCTGGCAGGCAAGCGCCACCGCGCCCAACGCCTCGACCGCAGCGAAGTAAACCATGAACGTGCTGACCGACCGCCAGGCCTGGCTGTTCTCGATCAAGACCTACCTGGCCGCAGTGGCCGCGCTGTACATCGCCATGGCCGGCAACCTGTCGCGCCCGTACTGGGCGATGGGCACGGTGTACATCGTCAGCCAGCCGCTGCTGGGCCCGACCCGGGCCAAGGGCGTGTACCGCATCGTCGGCACCCTGGTGGCCGGCCTGGCCACCCTGCTGGTGCTGCCGGCGCTGGTGGAGACGCCGCTGGTGCTGAGCGCGGCCATGTCGATCTGGCTGGCCGGCTGCCTGTTCATGGCCCTGCTCAACCGCGGCCCGCGCGGTTACGCGTTCCTGCTGGCCGGCTACACCACCGCCTTCATCGGTTTCCCTGCGGTGACTTCGCCGGAGACCATCTTCGACACCGTGGTGGCGCGCAGCGAGGAGATCATCCTCGGCACCGTGGTGGCGGTGCTGTTTGCTTCGCTGCTGTTCCCGGCCTCGGTACGCCCGATGCTGCGCGCCCGCATCGGCAACTGGATGGAGGACGCCGCGCAGTGGTGCCGGCAGATCCTCGAACGCGGCCGCGCGCACGCGCCGCGCAACCGGCTGGCCGCGGACCTGGTGCAGTTCGAGGCGCTGATCGAATTCCTGCGCCGCGATGATCCACGCCATGCCGGTTCGGCAGTGTCGATGGAGCGCCTGCGCGAGCGCATGCTGCTGCTGTTGCCGGTGCTGTCCTCGATTGCCGATCGCCTGAGCGCGCTGCGCAGCGATGGCCAGGCCCTGCCGGATGGGCTGCCGGCGCTGGTCGACGACATCCGCGATTGGCTGGATGGCCCGACCAACGCCAGTGAGTACGCGCGGCTGCGCGCGCGCATCAGCGCGCTGAAGCCGCAGGTGGACCGCGACCTGCAGCACCTGCAGCTGGCCAGCCTGCTGCTGCGCCTGGAGGAACTGGTGGACCTGTGGCAGGACTGCCGCACCCTGCAGCACGCCATCGACCACGGCACCGCGCCGCTGGACCGCGCGCATTACCGCATCCGTACCGAACGCGTAGCCGCTGACAAGCACGTCGACTACGGCATGGCGCTGTTCTCCGCGCTCAGTGCCGGCGTGGCACTGATGAGCTACTGCGTGCTGTGGATCGCGCTGGGTTGGGAGGGCGGTGGCAACGGCGCGATGATGGCCGCGGTGACCGCGGCGTTCTTCGCCGCGCAGGACGACCCGGCACCGAGCATGGTGTCGTTCCTGGTGTGGGCCATGGTCGCCTCGGTGGTGGCCGGCGTGTACCTGTTCGGCGTGTTCCCGGCCGTGCACGACTTCGGCCTGCTGGCGCTGGTGTTGGCGGTGGCGTTCCTGCCGCTGGGGCTGATGCTGCACCGCCCCAAGAGCGCGCTGTTCGCACTGCCGCTGACGGTGAACCTGGCCGCGCTGCTGAGCCTGCAGAACACCTACAGCGCCAACATCCAGACCTTCCTCAACTCGTCGATCGCGATGTTCATCGGCATTGGCTTTGCGGTGGTGATGACCCGCCTGTTCCGTTCGGTGGGTGCCGAGTGGACCGCGCGCCGGCTGGTGCGGCAGGGCTGGACTACGCTGGCCGAGGCCGCCGAAGGGCGCGGCCAGCAGGACCGCCAGCGCTTCGCCGCACGCATGCTCGACCTGCTGGGCCTGCTCGCGCCGCGCCTGGCGGCAACCCCGGAGGGCAGCGACATCGCCTCGGTGGATATGCTCAACGAAGCGCGCATCGGCCTGAACATCCTGCAGCTGCGCCGCGCGCGGCTGGAACTGCCCGAGCGCAGCCGCGAAGCGGTCGAGCACATTCTTGAGGAGATCGCCGCGCACTACCGGCGGCAGATTGCCGCACGCAAGCCGATGGTGGCGGCCGACGCATTGCGCGAGCGGCTGGATACCTCGCTGGGGCGGGTCGGCAGCGTAGCCGCCTGCAAGGCACGCGACGAGGCGCTGATGGGCCTGATCGGCCTGCGCTTCGCGCTGTTCCCGGAGGCGAAGGCGCTGGCGCCGGGCCTGGCCATGAGTGCAGCCGAACAGCCGTAGCGCGATACCCTGTGCGTCCACAGACCCCGTTGCCGGGGTCGGATCCTTCGCTGCGGGCGAAGGCTCTGACCCCTGCTCTGCACAGGAAGCTCCAATGAGTTACGACATGATGGTGTTCGAGGCCAGCGCCGCACCACGCGAGGCGGCAGCTTTCATCGCCTGGTTCGAAAAGCAGACGCAGTGGAACGAGCGCCACGAGTACGACGACCCGGCAGTCAGCAGCGCGGCGCTGCAGGCGTGGTTCGCGGAGATGGCGCAGGACTTCCCGCCGTTGAACGGCCCATTGAGCAACGACGATGACGACCGCGCCGAGGTGACCGAGTACAGCATCGGCCAGCAGGTGATCTACGGTGCGTTTGCCTATTCGGTGGCCGAACGCGCGCACGGCCGCGTGCAGGACCTGGCCGACAAGCACGGCGTGGGCTTCTTCGATGTGAGTGCCGATGAAGCGGCGATCGTGTTCCCGGATGGGCTGGTGTTGATCGCGGAATAGGTGTGGCGGCAGGGCTGCGCCCTGCACCTGCCGAAACAACGTCAACAGCAACGTCAAATGCGTGCTCTCCGTGGGTTGGCGGGGTGGGTCCACGCCATGCGTGGATGAACGTCGGAATGATCGAAGTACGCTTTTGTAGAGTCGAGCCATGCTCGACTGCTTTTGCCTGGCGATCAGGTGAAGGGGTCGGATCCCGTTCCCGGTGGGAACGGGATCCGACCCCGATTCAGAACAACTGGCCCTGCACCGTGGGCTGTTCGAGGCGCGCCGGTGCTTCGGCCACCGCTTCCGCACCCAGCCGCCAGGCCAGGCCACCCAACCGGCTGGCGTGGCGTTTCAATGCGGCCTGCAGCACCTCTGCGCTGCCCGCCACATGCAGCACTTGGCGGGCGCGGGTCAGGCCGGTGTAGACCAGTTCGCGCGACAGCACACGGCTGTCCTGGCGTGGCAGCTGCAACCACACTTCATCGAACTCCGAGCCCTGTGCCTTGTGCACGGTCATCGCAAAGGCGCTTTCGTGCGCGGGCAGTGCCGCCGGGTGGAAGGCGCGCGGCTGCTCGACGGTGTCGCCGGGGAACCAGGCCACCATCGCGCCACTGCCATCGCGCAGGCAGATGCCGATATCGCCGTTGAACAGGCGGTGCCGGTAGCTGTTCTCGGTCACCAGCAGCAGGCGGCCCTGGAAGTAGCCCGGGGTGTTGCCGGCCAGCAGCTGTTCGATGCGGCTGTTGAGCCCGCGCGCGCCCTGCGGGCCTTCGCGCAGCGCGGTCAGCACGCGCAGTCGCCCGGCCTGCTGCAGGGCAAGCACCGGATCGGCGGCGTCGGCCAACGCACGCCAATGGCCCAGCAGGTGCTCGCGCTGGCCGCGCAGCGGGTCTGCCTCACCTTCATTGAAATGCACGCCTGCCAGTTCACCGCCGCGCAGCAGCTGCAAAGCGGCGACGGCGTCACCCTCGCGCACGGCATCTGCCAACGGGGCCAGCACCAGTGCATCGCTCTGCCGGTACCCTCGTTGCAGCTGCACGCGGCGGCCGGCGAAGGTGTTCGGTTCGGCCTGGGGCTGCAGCGTGGACGGCGCCAGCAATCCACGCAGCGCCTGCGCGTCATCGGCGCGGGTGCCGATGCCATCACCGCTGGCACGCAGGATCGCACTGAGTACGTCGCCGGCCTCCACCGACGGCAGCTGGTCGGGATCGCCGAGCAGGATCAGCCGCGTGCCGCTGGCGATCGCATCGACCAGCTTGGCCATCATCGGCAGATCGATCATCGAGGCTTCGTCGACCACCACCACGTCCACCGGCAGCGGATTGTCGGCGTGGTGGCGGAAGCGCGGCGAATCCGGGATCACGCCGAGCAGGCGATGCAGGGTGGTGCCGGAACTGGGCAGTGCCGCGCACAGCGCCGGGTCCACGCCGTGCTCCTGCAGGCGCTGCACGGCCAGCCGCAGGCTCTCGGCCATGCGTTCGGCGGCGCGCCCGGTGGGCGCGGCCAGCGCCACCTCGGGCAGCGGCTGGCCAGCGTGCCGGGCCTGTGCGGCCAGCAGCAGCAACAGCCGCGCGATGGTGGTGGTCTTGCCGGTGCCGGGACCGCCGGTGACCAGCGCCAGCGGATGGCGCAGGGTCACGCCGGCGGCGCGTGCCTGGTGATCCTCGCTGCCCAGTGCCTGCGGGAACAGCTGCGCGAACAACGGTGCCAGCGCGGCCATGTCCGGTGCCGGCAGTGGATGCCGGCCGATGCGCTGCAGCCCGGCCGCCAACTGCCGCTCGTACTCGCGATAGCGGCGCAGGTAGAGCAGGCCGTTCTCCAGCACCAGCGGCGCATCCTCGGCGATGGCATCGGCCTGCTCCGGCGTCGCTACCCAGGGCGATGCGCGCAGCTGCGCCAGCCAGTCCTGCGCGGCAGGCCACTCGGGCACGCCGTCCAGCAACCGCTGCGGCTGTGCCGGATCAAACCCGGCGTGGCCCTGCGACACCGCCAGCGAGGCGAGCGCGGCCGCCAGCGCCACACTGTCCGGCGTGTCGTCGCGCAACCGCTGCAGGCTGGTCGCCAACGCGTGATCGAGGGTGCGCAGCAGGCCCTTCTGGTGCAGTTCCTTCAGCAGGCTCATGCGCTGGCCCCACGGGCACGTGCGGCCAGTTCGGCCTGGGCCTGTTCGCCACCTGCGAACAGTGCGTCGAGTGCATCCACCAGCGCGAACGGGAAGCGGTCCACATGCACGCCGTTGCCGGCAGCATCCAGGCCGCGGCAGAACAGGTAGCGGATGCCCCCCATGTCGCGCTCGTAATCGTAGGCCGCGCCCAGACGGAAGCGCAGCCAGCGATGCAGGGCCACGGTATAGATCAGCGCCTGCAAGTCGTACTCGCTGTGGCGCATGGCAATGGCCAGCAGGTCCGGACTGTAGCCGGGCAGCCGGTTGGATTTGTAGTCGAGCACGTACCAGCGCCCGTCGCGCACGTAGGTCAGGTCGATCATGCCGGTCATCAGCCCTTCCAGGCGGCGGCGCTGGCCGAAGCCGCGACGCGCACTGGAAACCCCATGTGCATGCAGCAGCTGCAACAGCGCCGGTACCGTGGTCGGTTCGATGGCGAAATGGAAGTCGATTTCCGCGCGCCGCTCGCCTTCGCCCAGGCTGTGCAGCGCACCGCCCTCGGGCAGTGGCACGGTGAGCGTGTGGCCGACCAACGGCACCAGCACCGCCACGCCATCGTCCAGGTCGACGTCGGCATAGCCTTCATCGTGCAGCGCCTTGCGCAGCACCTCGGCCTGGCCCTCGGGCGCTTCCAGGCCCGGCTGCCAGCCCCCCCACGCAGCGAAGTCGACGTTCTCCATCGCCTCGTGCAGCACGTTGCCGAAGCGGCTGCCCATGAAGCGCGGGTCGACCGGCGGGCTGCCTTCGACGGCGGCGGGTTCCGGCAGCGCGGGCTCCAGCGGCAGTTCCGGGCCCGCGGGTTCGTCGGCGGCGGGCGCCGGCAGCTCGGTGGCGGCGGCTTCAATATCACTGCCAGCGCCCGCGTCGGCATGCGCCAGCTGGGTGAAGCTGTATACCCACCAGTCGTGCGGCACGCGCCGGGTCAGTGCACGCACTGCCGGAAGATCCCCTTCCACTTCGGCCGCCAGCTGCGGCAGCGCGGCCACTGTCTCACTGTCATCGATGTGCACGTCGGCGTGCGCGCGCAGCGCCTGCAGGTCGCCCAGCAGCGGCGCCAGGCGCGTCTTGCCAAGCCCGGCCAGATCACCCACGGCGATCCACAGCGCATGCTCGGCGCGGGTCAGTCCCACATACAGCAGGCGCGCATCCTCGGCCCGCTGCTCACGCTCGCGCTGTGTGCTGGCCGCTTCCCAGGCCTCGTCCCTGTCCAGCTTCCAGTGCAGCTGGCGCTGGCCATCGACGTGCACGGTGCAGTGCGAGGCGGTGTTCGGTGCGCCGCCGTCGATGCCGACGAAGGGCAGGAACACCAGCGGATACTCCAGGCCCTTGCTCTTGTGCAGGGTGATGATCTGCACGCGGCGTGCATCCGATTCCAGGCGCAGCAACTGCTGCTCGTCATCCTGGTCGGCGCTGGCCATCTGCCCCTGCAGCCAGTCCAGCAGGCCATGCATGCCCAGCGCCTGCGCCGAGGCTTCCTGCAGCAGTTCGCCCAGTTGCAGGTAGTTGGTCAGGCGGCGCTCGCCGTCGATCAGCGCCAGCAGGCGTTCGCCGTGCGCGGCACAGACATCGGCGATCACCGCGAACGGACCACCGCGCTGCCAGCGCTCGCGCCAGTGCAGCAGCTGCGCCTGGAACCCGCGCTGCAGGTCGCCCTCGCGCTCCATCGCCGCGATCGCACTGGCCCGCTGGCCCAGCAACACCGTGGCCAGCGCTGCACGCAGGCGGCCTTCGTCTGCCGGTTGCAGCAGCGCCAGCAGCAGCGCGCGCAGATCACGTGCCTCACTGGTGGCGAACAGGCTCTGCTTGCCCGCCGCCACTGCGGGTATGCCAACCGCAGCCAGCGCGCGCTGCACCAGCGTCGCCTCGCGATGCGAGCGCACCAGCACCGCGATATCACCAGGCTGCACCGGGCGCCGACGCAACACCGCTTTGCCCGCACGCGCCTCGACCAGGGCCTGGTGGATCGCAGCCACGCAGGCCTGGGTCGCTGCCTCACGCGAGGCATCGGCACTCATCGCCTTGTCACCCCCGCTGCGCAGCACGCGCAGGGTGAGTGCCTTGGCGGCGTGGCCGTCGTGCAGATAGTCCTCATCGGTGCGCACGCCACCGGGACGCACCGGCTCGAACTGGATGTCACGCTCGAGGAAGGCGTCCTCACCCCCGTTGTCGTACAGCGCCTGCAACGCGCGCAGCACTGACGGTCGCGAGCGGAAGTTCTGGTCCAGCACCGGCGCCTGCTGCGCCACCTGCTTGGCCTTCAGGTAGGTGTGGATGTCGCCGCCGCGGAACCCGTAGATCGCCTGCTTGGGATCGCCGATCAGGAACAGCGCCGGTGCCAGGCCGAGTTCGCGCACCTCCGGCGAATCGCCGAACACGGTGTGGAAGATGTTCCACTGGCGATCATCGGTGTCCTGGAACTCATCGACCAGCGCGATGCGGTACTGCGCGCGCAGCTGCCTTACCAGCGGCAGCCGCTGCGGGCCTTCCAGGGCCAGTGCCACGCCATCGATCAGATCGTCATAGGTCTGCACCCGGCGCGTGCGCTTCAGCGCCTGCAGGCGCTGCATGGCTTCGGCGCGAAGCGCGTGCAGGAAATTCAGCGCAGTACCACGCAGCCAGGCATCGCGTTCGGCCAGCAGCGCGACATAGCGCGCCAACGGCACCTGCACTGGCGACGACGGCGTGCGGTCGGGGAACTTCTTGTTGGTCTTGTCGGCCAGCACCTCCGGCAGCAGTGCCGGCAGGCGCTCGCTGGCCAGCAGCTCGCGCGGGTCGCCCCGCTCGGCCCAGGCCAGCAGCTGCCGGCCCAGCGTGTGCAGCCAACCCAGCTTGTAGGACACCCCGTTGATCCACTTGTTGTCGACGGCATCGCAGAGGTCGATGAAGAACTGCTCGCCATGCCCGCGCAGCGCCTGCTGCAGTTCGGTGGCGGCGGCCTGCAAAGCCGGCTGTGGATCGGCCAGCGCCACCGGCCGCGGCAACGGGTGCAGAGGCGGCGCAGCCAGCAACGCGCGCAGATCGGTGGCCAGCGCGTCCGGGTTGGACCACAGCCAGGTCAGCGGCTCCAGCGTGGCCGCGTCGTTGGCATGCACCCGCCACAGATCGGCCGCCAGTTCCTCCAACAGCTCACGGTCGCTGGCCAGTAGTTCCGGCGGATCGAAGGTATGGCCGCTCTCCAGCGCATGCTCGCGCAGCACGCGGGTGCAGAAGCCGTGGATGGTGAAGATCGACGCCAGGTCGATCTCATCGGCGGCCACCTGCAGGCGGCGCTTCAGTGCGGCGGCGCTCTCGGTGCCCCCCTGCAGATGGCGCTGCAGCACCTGGCGGGTCAGCCTCGTGTCCGGTGCTTCGCCCTCGGCCGGTTCCAGATCGACCAGGCGCGCGGCCAGCGACAGGCGCTCGCGGATGCGCTTGCGCAGTTCCTGGGTGGCGGCATCGGTGAAGGTCACCGCCAGGATCTGGCCGATGCGCAGGCCCTGCTCCACCACCAGGCGGGTGAACAGCGTGGCCAGGGTGAAGGTCTTGCCGGTACCGGCGCTGGCCTCGATCAGGCGGATGCCATCCAGCGGCAGGGCCAGATAGGGATCGCCCGCCATGCGCTGGGAGTCCTCATCGACGATGGCGGTGCTCATGTGCTGCCCTCCTGGCGTGCATCGGCGCCAAGGGTGCGGCCTTCGCGCACCGCGCTGAAGACCACCTGGCTGTTGCGCAGCAGATCGGCATAGCCGGCGTCGGTGGCAAATGGATCGGCACCGCGCAGCAGCAGCTGCCAGGCGTCGCTGCTGGATTCACCCCAACTGCGGTCGCTGCCGTGCCACTGCTTCCAGCCTTCGCTGCGCTGCTTTTCGGCCGGCGCGTTGTACAGCACCCAGCCGGTGTAGGGGGCAAAGCGCAGCGGTTCACGCAGTCCGCGTTGGCGCAACTGCAGCAATGCGCGCAATGCCGCGCGTGCAGCAGGAGCGCTCAGTGCCGGCAGTACATGCGGGCCGGGACCGGCGTCGCCGCCATCATGGAACTGCACCAGCGGCAGGGCATCGCCGGCAGCGTTGGCCAGCAGCCAATCCAGGCCCTGGCGGATCACCGCAGTGCCATTGAGGGTGCCAGCGCGCAGGCGCACCAGCCCGTCGGGGTGTCGATCGGCCACACGGCCATGCAGGCGCACGCCATCGATCTCCACTTCATAGCGGCGGCTTTCCAGCGGCTCGCCCCGCATCCAGCCCAGCAATGCACTGGCATACGGGCGGGTCTTCAACTGCTCCACCTCGAACTGGCGCTCGCCCAGGGGGCCCGACGGCAGCAGGCCACGCGCGCGCAGCCGCGGATACAACGGCTCGGTATCGCCACTGAGCGTGGCGCGTACCACCGCCGCCTGCACGCTGCGCTTTTCCGGCCCGCGCGAGGACAGCACCAGCGGTTCCAGGTCATCGACCTCCTCGACATCGTCGGCCAGGCGCAGGCCCAGCGACTGCGCCAGGAACTGCCCGGCCGGATCGCACAGGAAGCGGCGCAGGGTATCGAGTGCAACGTCGTCTTCCACCGCATCGTCGAGCGGCGGCAACGCGGCATCGAACCACGGCTGCAGGCCTCCGCGCGCGCCGGTGAGGCGACCGGCGGCCGGATGCCATTGGCGGCGATAGCTGAAGCGGCGTGGATCACCGTCACCGAACGCCGCCGGAGAGAACGGCTGCAGTGCGTGGCGCACGGTGAAGTCGCGGACCGCCGCAGGCGGATCGAGGTGATACGCAGCGGCGGCATCGATCAGTTCACTGACCAGCACCGACGGCTCACGCGCGCTGCCATCGCGCGGATCGGCACCGAGGTAGCTCAGGTAGAACACCTCCTGCGCGGCGGCGAACAGCTGCAGGAACAGGAAGCGGTCGTCTTCGCGGGTGGAGCGGTCGCCGGGCCGGCGGCGCGGCGTGTCCAGCTCGGCAGTAAGCTGGTTGAGACCGGCAGCCGGGTCACGGCGCGGGAAATCGCCATCATTGAGACCGAGCACGCAGATCACCCGGAACGGCAGCAGGCGCATCGGCACCATGCGGCCAAAGCTGATGCCACCGGTCAGCAGCGGCGCGCGCGTATCGGCCTCGCCCAGTGCTCCGGCGAAGTGCGCGCGCACGACCTCCGGCGGCACCCCGTCCGTGAAGCCGGCCTTGGCGGCATCATCGGCGAACTGGTTGAGCAGCTTGCGCAGGCGCTCCAAGGCACGCTGGCTGTTGGGCGAACTGGGCGCAGTCGGCAGCAGCGCGTCCAGCAGCGACAGCAGGCGTTGCCGCCACTGCGCCGGCGTCAGCAGTTCGCCGAGGCGGCGCTGGTAGACCGCCAACACGCGCAACAGGCGCAGCAGCCGGTCCAGGGCGTCCAATGCGCCGCCCTCCAGCTCGATCCACGGGGCAACACCGGCCAGGTCGGCCTCGCTGCCGGTGGCATGACCGAGCACCAGGCGATCCAGCGCGAACTGCCAGGTGTAGGCGTCGTCGGCCGGGGCCTGGTGCTGGTTGCGGTGCTTCGCATCCAGGCCCCAGCGCGCGCCAGCCTGCTGCAGCCAGCCATGCAGGCGATCAAAGTCCACCGCCTCCAGCCCGGCCGCTTCGGCCAGCGGCGCGCTGGCCAGCAGGTCCAGCACTTCGTTCAGGCCGAAACGCGAGACCGGCAGGCCCAGCAGGTGCACGAACACGTCGGCCAGTGGCTCGCCGGCGAGCGGACTGCTGTCGGCCAGCGCATAGGGAATGTGCTCGTCCTCGCCCCCACGGCCGCCGAACACTGCTTCCAGATACGGCACATAGGGGTCGATGTCCGGTGCAAGCACAGCGATCTCCCGCGCCTGCAGCGGCGGGTCGAAGCGCGGGTCCTGCAGCAGGCTGCGCAGCTGGTCGTGCAGCACCTGCAGTTCGCGCAGGCGGGTATGGCAGGCATGCACCTGCAGGCTGGGATCGTCGCTGCGCAGCCCGTCGCGCAGCTCGCCCGAGGGCAGCGCACGGCGGTGGAACAGATCGCGCTGCAGGCGATGCAGCAGGCTGTCGGACAGTCCACCTTCGGCCAGCGTCGGCCGGGTGTCGTCCTCCGGATCCGAATACGCGGCAATCTCGCCGGCCGGGTGCACCACCTCGTAACTGCCCAGCACCGCCATGAAATCGCGCCCGGCCGCGCCCCAGGCTTCCAGCAGGCGGTTCTCACCGGCCGCTTCACCGAAGGGATCGGGCGCGCCGCTGCGCAGGCGCTCGGCCAGCGTCTGCAGGTCACCCCAGTACGACTGCACCGGCGTGGGCATATAGAAGTGCAGCTCGCCCACCCGCGCCTGGGTGGCCATCACCCGCAGCACATCGGGCGAGATGTTGAGCGTCGCGAACGCGGACATGCGTGGTGGCAGGCCCTGCGGCAACGGCTGGCCGGCGCCCTCGAAGCGGTCCAGGTAAGCCTGGATGCGGCGCGCGCGGTAGTCGTGGCCAGCGGCGATGCTGCGCCAGAGGATGGCCTGCGGGTCGGCCGGGTCGGCGCCGGCCTCCCAGCGCAGCAGCCAGTCGCGGCGCCAGGCCTGGTACTTCTCGAACACCGACGCCAGTTCACCGGCCAACGCCCACGGCTTCAATGCATCGCTACCGGCAAGATAGGACTGCAGCGCGCGCATCGGTGGCTGCGCCAGCAACGCCGGGTCGCGCAGTGCCTGGTACACCTTCCAGTGCAGGCCGGCCGCGTCCAGGTCGTCGCGTTCGCCGGGCACATTGGCGTTGAGTGCACGGGCAACGAACTCGCCCGGGGTCAGGAACTCAAGATTGGCGGCCACGCCATATTCGGCAGCGAGTGTTGCTTGCAGCCAACGCCGCATCGCCACCTGCGGAATCAGCACCACCTCCGGCGCCAGCAGCGGCTGACCCGCAACCGGCGCACGCACGTTGCGCGCCAGCAGCGCGGCCAGCACGTCCAGGGAGTTGGAATGGTAGAGGCGGAAATCGCTGCCCGGGTCACTCATCATGCACAGTGTGCAGCACGGCAGGCAGTATTCAATGGCCGGCCCATCGCCGGTACGGATTGTTCCGGGCTGCCGGCCGATTATCCCGGCCTGGCAGGGATCTTGCCGTGCCACAATACTGGACCGTCCAGTCTGCTTATGTTCAGCCGACGGGCCCGATCCTTCGATGTCTAAAAAACGTTAATGGTGCCCATGTCGGCTTCCACCTCCAGTCTGGTGCAGTTATCCAACGTCCGCATCGACCGGAGCGGGCGCACGATCCTGCGCGACGTGTCGCTGCAGGTGCCCAAGGGCAGCATCACGGCCGTGCTGGGTCCGTCCGGCAGCGGCAAGTCGACCCTGCTGGCGGCACTGACCGGCGAACTGCGCCCGGTGGCTGGCGAGGTCACCCTGTTCGGCAAGCCGATTCCGCAGGACAGCGGCGCGCTGCTGGAAATGCGCAAGAGTGTGGGGGTACTGCTGCAGGGCAACGGCCTGCTGACCGACCTCACTGTGGCCGAAAACGTCGCGCTGCCGCTGCGCACGCATACCCGCCTGCCGACCGCCGTGCTGCGCCGCCTTGTGGAAATGAAGCTGCATGCGGTGGGCCTGCTGGCCGCTGCCGATGCCTGGCCGCGCGAGCTGTCCGGTGGCATGGCGCGCCGCGTCGCGCTGGCCCGCGCGCTGGCGCTGGACCCGCCGCTGATGATCTACGACGAGCCACTGACCGGGCTGGACCCGATCGCCTCTGGCGTGATCATGAGCCTGATCCAGCGCCTCAACCACAGCCTGGGCCTGACCAGCATCATCGTCAGCCACCACGTGCACGAGACCCTGCCGATCTGCGACCAGGTGATCGCCATCGCCAATGGCGGCATCGTGTTCCAGGGCACGCCCGAGGCGCTGCAGTCCAGCCAGGACCCGTTGCTGCGGCAGTTCCTGCACGGCCAGCCTGACGGCCCCATCCCGTTCGATGCCGCACCGCGCGCGAGGGTCGCCTGATGCCGTTCGTCCAAGCCACCCGCTCGCTCGGCCGCGCCGGCCTGTTCTCGCTGACCGTGCTGCGTGGTTCGCTGCCGACCCGTGATTTCCTGGCCGAACTGACCCGCGAGATCTACAAGATCGGCGCGCGCTCGCTGCCGATCATCGCCGTCGGTGGCGCCTTCGTCGGCCTGGTGCTGACGCTGCAGGGCTACCGCACGCTGACCACCTTCGGTGCGGCCGACGCGCTGTCGACCCTGCTCGGCCTGTCGCTGTACCGCGAACTGGCACCGGTGCTGACCGCGCTGCTGTTCATCGGCCGCGCCGGCAGCTCGATCGCCGCCGAACTGGGCCTGATGCGCGCCACCGACCAGATCAAGGCACTGGAGCTGATGGCGATCGACCCGGTGGCCAAGGCCGTGGCGCCGCGCTTCTGGGCGGCGGTGCTGACCGTGCCCCTGCTGACCGGCATCTTCTGTTCGCTGGCGATCAGTGCCAGCTACTTCGAAGCGGTACACGTGCTGGGCCTGGACAATGGCGTGTTCTGGTCGGCGCTGCGCAACAGCGTCGATTTCTGGGATGACTTCGGCGTGGCGATGCTGAAGTCGGCGATCTTCGGCGGCACCGCCGCGCTGGTCGCCGCCTACGTTGGTTTCCACGCCGAGCCGACCATCGAGGGCACCTCGGTGGCGACCACCCGTGCGGTGGTCAACGCCTCGCTGCTGGTACTGATGTTCAACTTCGTGCTGTCGGCAATGTTGTTCACCTAACCCCTCCACAGGCGGTGCGCAGGCGCGCGCGGCCACCACGACTCGATCAGGTAATCCACATGGCCATCCGCGGTCCCAGACTCGAATTCTCCGTCGGCGCCTTCCTGCTGCTGGCCCTGGCCTCGCTGATGGTGCTGGCCGTGGCCTCGACCAACCAGCGCTGGAGCTGGGGCAGCCAGGGCTACGAGCTGAAGGCGCGCTTCTCCCAGGTCGGCCAGCTGCGCAAGCAGGCGCCGGTGAAGATCGGCGGCGTCACCGTCGGCCAGGTCGCCTCGATCGACCTGGATCCGGTGAAGTTCGAATCCATCGTGACCCTGCGCATGGACAGCAAGGTCAAGGACCTGCCGGCGGACACCTCGGCCGGCATCTTCACCAGTGGTTTGCTCGGCGAGAGCTATATCGGTCTGCAGCCGGGCGGTGACCCGGACGTGCTCAAGGCCGGTGACGAGATCGTCTTCACCCAGCCGGCGGTGGACCTGATCCAGCTGGTCGGCAAGTACATGTTCAGTGGCGGCGCCGGTGGTGGCGCAGGCCAGAAGCCCAACGATGGCGCGCAGGCGCCTGCAACGGAACCGCAACCATGAAGATGAAACTGATCCCGGCCCTGCTCGCCTCGGCGCTGCTGGCGGCTACTCCATTCCTCGCCCAGGCCCAGGCCCAGGCCCAGGCCACCGCTCCCGCCCCCGCCGCTGCCGCGGCGCAGGGCCAGGCCGGCAAGGTGGTGATCGATGCCAGCACGCGCATCCTCACCACCCTGCAGCAGCGCCGCAGCGAGTTCAGCAGCAACCCGGCCAGCCTGCGCAGCTACATCGACAGCGAACTGAACCGCACCTTCGATCGCGACTATGCCGCGCGCCTGGTGCTGGGCCCGCACGCCCGCGGCGCCTCGGATGCCGACATCAAGCTGTTCGCCGATGCCATGGCCGACAGCCTGATGCAGCGCTACGGTTCGACCCTGCTCAACATCCAGGGCAAGCCGAGCTTCCGCCTGAAGGGTGAAAGCCCGCTGCCGGGCAACCGTGGCGTGCGCGTGAGCACCGAACTGGTGCGCGCCGGCAATGAACCGACCCCGGTCGAATACTGGATGCGCAACGTGAACGGTCAGTGGAAGATCTTCGACGTCAACATCGAAGGCATCTCCTACGTGCAGACCTTCCGCAACCAGTTCGATACCCCGCTGCGCCAGAAGGGCATCAAGCAGGTGGCCAGCGAGCTGCACAGCGGCAGCATGCAGGCCGGGCCCGCCGGCAATGGCAAGTAACGCACTTGCGCTGCTGGAAGGCGACACCCTGCGCCTGCGCGGGGTGCTTGACCGTGCCGCGGTGATCGCACTGTGGCCGCAGCTTCAGGCCCTGCCGGCCAAGCTGGCGCGGCTGGAGCTGGGTGAGGTCGAGCGCGTGGACAGCGCCGGCCTGGCCCTGCTGGCCGAGCTGGCGGCCCGTGCACGCAAGGCGGGCCATGCGCTGGCCATCTCCGGCGCGCCCGCCGGCTTCAACGAGCTGAGCGCAGCCTACCGGCTGTCGCCCGACCTGGATTTCAACGCTACTTCTGCTGCGAGCTGACATGAACGTCGTACGCACTTTCCCCCTGATCCTCCTGGCCACCGCCCTGACCGCCTGTGCCGGCAAGCCCGCGCGCAGCGATGCACCGGTCGCCAGCACCGTGGTTGCGCCCGGCCCTGCTGCTCCGGCCGCAACGGCCGATACCGGCGGGGTCGACGCTGCTCCGGTCGCCTCCGTGGCCAACCCTGCCGCGCCCACCGCTTCAGCGCCGACGGCTGCGCCGCAGGGCATAGAGGCCAGCCCACCGAAGGCCGCAGCGTCCACCGCCGCCGCCGGCGACGATGATTTCGACGCCCTCTATGGTGGTATCGGCAACACCGGCAACGCGGCGGCCTACGATCCGTGGGAACCGTTCAACCGCAAGGTGCACACCTTCAACAATGCGGTCGACCGCGGCGTGGCGCGCCCGCTGGCCACCGCCTATACCCATGTGGTGCCGCGTTTCGCGCGCACCGGCGTCAGCAACTTCTTCAGCAACCTGCGTGCGCCGGTGACCATCACCAACCAGCTGCTGCAGGGCCGTGGTGCCGATGCGTGGGACAGCCTCGGCCGCTTCCTGATGAACAGCACGCTGGGCATCGGTGGCCTGTTCGATCCAGCCAGCAAGGCGATGGTGCCGCGTCGCAATGAAGACTTCGGCCAGACCCTGGGTGCCTGGGGCTGGCGTCGTTCGCGCTACGTGGAACTGCCGTTCTTCGGCCCGCGTACCGTACGCGACGTGTTCGGCCTGGCGGGTGACATCCCGTTGTCGCCGATCCGGCGCGTCGAGGAAGACAAGATCCGCATCGGCCTGCAGGGCCTGCAGCTGGTCGACACCCGCGCACAGCTGCTGGCGATCGACGATCTGCGCGACACCGCAGTGGACGAGTACGCCCTGGTCCGCGATGCCTGGATGCAGCGCCGCAACTACCAGATCGAGAACGATCTGCGCAGCAAGCGCGACCGCGGCCATGACGATGCCAATTCGCCGATCCCGGTCGATGCGATGCCGATGCCGCAGTGGACCCACTGAGGCCGTGCGACGGTGCATGAAAAACCCCGCCTCGGCGGGGTTTTTCTTTTCCGGTGGGTGCCAACCCTGGTTGGCACGCCGTGCTCAGGCCGCCAGCGCGGCCTCGATGGCCTCGCGCAGGCGCGCGTCATCGGCGGCCACGTCCGGGGCAAAGCGTGCGACGACCTTGCCATCACGGCCGACCAGGAACTTCTCGAAGTTCCACAGCACCGCCGGTGCCGGATGGATCGGGATCTCCTTGCTGGCCAGGCGCTCACGCAGCGGGCCTTCGCCGATCGACTGCGGCTGCGCGGCGGTCAGCTGCTGGTACAGCGGGTGGGTGTCCTCGCCAGCCACGCTGATCTTGGAGAACATCGGGAAACTGACATCGTAGGTGAGCTGGCAGAACTGCTGGATCTCGGCCTCGCTGCCCGGCTCCTGGCCAAGGAAGTTGTTGGCGGGGAAGCCCAGCACTTCCAGGCCCTGCGCGTGCTTTTCCGCATACAGCGCCTGCAGGCCTTCGTACTGCGGGGTCAGGCCGCACTTGGAGGCGACGTTGACCAGCAGCAGCACCTTGCCCTGGTAGTCGGCAAGCGAGGACGGCTGGCCGTCGATGGTGGTGAGGGGAATGTCCTGGATCGGGGTGCTCACGCGGGGGCTCCGGCTACGGCGGGGAATGGCCCACCAGCATAGCGCCGCGCGCGCTGTTGTAGAGCCGAGCCCATGCTCGGCTGATGGTATGGCAGCCGAGCGTGGGCTCGGCTCTACAGGCAGGATTCAGTCCACGCAGATCGTGCCCTGCGCCTTGCCATCATCGATGCGCTGGCGGCACCCGAAGTTCTGGCGCACATCACGCTGGCAGGTACCGGTGGCGGCACTGCCGGCGGCCACCTCGGCTCCGGCCAGGCACTGGCCCGTGCAGTCGCTCTTGCGGCTGCAGGCCTTGCCGGCGTCCGCA
Source organism: Stenotrophomonas sp. CASM114 (assembly GCF_049384325.1). Classification (NCBI taxonomy): domain Bacteria; kingdom Pseudomonadati; phylum Pseudomonadota; class Gammaproteobacteria; order Lysobacterales; family Lysobacteraceae; genus Stenotrophomonas; species Stenotrophomonas sp. CASM114. Next base: position 37,585 of record NZ_JBMRGJ010000016.1, read on the forward strand.
TAGGGAATCACGCACTGCTCGCGCTGCAGGCGGCCGAGCCGCTGCAGCGTGCCGCCAGCGGCCTGGCAGTCGACGTCACGTGCTTCGCGGTAGGCCTCGCTGGCTTCCGGCGCAGGAGCGGCCGTAGTCGTGTCGGCGACCGGGGGCGTGCTGCTGCACGCAGCCAGCAACGCAGCCAGGACAAGAACGGCACAGGAGCGCATGCGCATGTCGATACCCGCCACGGACTCAGGGTGCCCAGCATAGCCAGGCGCAGGTGCACGGGACGTGTCAACCCGCATTGCCGTCCTCGTCGTCCTCCGGCGCGCCCAGCTGCTGCATCGGGTCCGGGGTCAGCTCCGGGGGCAGCGCGCGCTTGGCCTTGCTGCCCAGTTCGGCAAGCCGACGGGCGCGGCTGATGGCCGACTGCGGCGAATCGATCAGGCGATTGCGCGCATCGGCGTAGGCCTTGCCGGCATCGTCCAGCTTCTTGCCCATGGCGGTGAAGTCCTGCAGGAACCCGGTCAGGGCGTCCAGCACCAGACCGCCGGCCTCGCTGATCTTCAACGCCTGCTTCTGCACCTTGTCGCGCGTCCACAGGCGCTCGGCCACGCGCAGCAGCGCCATCAGGGTGTTGGGCGAGGCGAACACCACGCGGTTGTCGAAGGCGAACGCCTGCAGGCTGCCATCGGCGCCCAGTGCGGCTGACAAGGCACCCTCGATGGGAACGAAGGCGATGGTGATGTCCAGCGTCTCGCTGCCCAACGCCTTCGGATAATTCTTCTCGCCCAGGTCCTTAACGTGCTGGCGCAGCGCAACCGCGTGCCTGCGCAACGCGTCTTCCGACTGCTCCGGGGTAGTGGCATTCATGGCTTCCTGCCAGGCGATCAGGTTCACCTTGCTGTCGATCACCACGCTGCGTTCGTCGGGGAACTGCACCACCACGTCCGGTCGCAGGCGCGCACCTTCGTCATCCACGGCATGCTTCTGCCGCTGGTAGTGCACGCCCTCTTCCAGCCCCGATCCGCGCAGCACGTTGTCGAGCATCAGCTCGCCCCAGTCGCCGCGGACCTTGGCATTGCCCTTCAGCGCATTCGTCAGCGCCGATGCCTGCGCCGCCATGTCCTGGTTGAGCGTCTTCAGTTCGCCCACCGCACCCAGCAGGCTGGCGCGTTGCCGCGCTTCCTCGCCATACAGCGTATCGACGCGGGTGCGGAAATCGCCCAGCTTGTCGGCGAACGGCTTGAGCAGCCCCTCGATGTCCGCGCGTGACTGCACTGTCGCCTGCCGCACGTTCTTCTCGAACTGCTGTCCGCGTTCGTCGAACACCTTGCCCGCCAGTTCGGCGAAGGCGCCCGACAGCTTTTCCTTGGCGGTATCAAGATAGCTGCGCAGTTCGGCACTGGCCCGTTCGGAGTGCTGCAGATTGGCCACCGCGCGGGCATGTTCACCGTGCAACTGCTGGTAGCGCTGCTGCGCCTGCTGCAGCTCGCTGCTGGTCTCCGCAACGGCAGCGCGCGCCTGCGCCAGGGCCGCTTCACGTTCGGCCAGCTGTGCTTCGCGACTGGCCGACAGCGCTGCTTCGCGCTCCACCCGGGCGGTCAGCGTAGTGACGGCCTGTGCGTGCTGCTGGCTGCGGCTCCGTTCGTTCTCCAGTTCAGCGCTCAGCGCATCGAGGCGGCCGCGCAGCTGGCCGGCATCGACCAGGGCGAGGCGATGCTGTTCGCGTTCGCTGTCCAGCAGCCGCTGCAGTTCGTCGGAGGGTGCACCGCCAGCACTGCGACGCCACAGCAGCACCAGCGCGACCAGGGTCGCCAGCAGCAGGACCACTGCCAGGATCATGAGGACTTCGATATTCATGCGATCAGTTTAGCCCCGCTGCGCTAGGCTGGGTCGGTCTGCCCCGGAAGCCCCCATGCTCGCTCTGTACGGAAAACCCACCTCCATCAACGTGCGCAAGGTGCTCTGGCTGTGCGCCGGCCTCGACCTGCCACTTCACCACGAGCCAGCGCCGCCGACGGACCTGCTGGCCACACTGAACCCGAACCGGCAGGTGCCGGTGCTGCGCGATGGCGGCTTCGTGCTGTGGGAATCCAACAGCATCTGCCGCTACCTGGCCGTACGCGCTGGCCGTGATGACCTGCTGCCCCGCGCGGCACAGGATCGTGCGCGGGTCGAACAATGGATGGACTGGCAGGCCAGCGACCTCAACAGTGCCTGGCGGCACGTGTTCATGGCACGCGTGCGCCAGCATCCGGACTACCCGGACGATGCCCGCGCCGAGGCCAGCCTGGTCCAGTGGAACGGCTTGATGGGCGTGCTTGATGCCCAGTTGGCCGCTGGCGGCTACGCCGCTGGCAACACCTTCACCCTCGCCGACATCGTGCTCGGGCTGTCGACCCAGCGCTGGCGCAGCACACCGGGCCACAAGCCGGCGCTGGCACACGTGGGCGCCTGGTTCGAGCGCCTGCGCCAGCAGCCCGGTTTCGCCGAACACGTCGACAACGGCGTGGCCTGAGGCAGGGGTCGGATCCCTTTCCCGGGGCAAAGGGATCTGACCCCAAGGGTGCGGGAACGACCCGGCCTTACCAGCCTTCCAGCACGATCTTGCCCTTGGCGCGGTGGCTCTCCAGCAGCGCGTGGGCGCGCCGCAGGTTGGCCGCGTCGATGCGCCCGAAGTGCTCGCCCAGCGTGGTCTGCAGCACGCCCGTGTCGATCAGCTCGGCCACACGGTTCAGCAGGTCGTGCTGGCGCTGCATGTCGGCGGTGCGGTACAGCGGCCGGGTGAACATCGACTCCCAGTGCAGTGACAACGCCTTGCGCTTGAGCGCCATCACGTCCACCTGGCCAGGATCATCGATCAGCCCCAGCTGGCCCTGCGGCGCCAGCAGTTCCACGATCTGCGCGTAGTACTGGTCGGAGTGGGTCAGGCTGGCCACATGCTGCACTTCGCTGATGCCGAGCCGCGCCAGTCCCTCGGCCAGCGGCAGGCGGTGGTCGATCACGTGGTGCGCGCCCATTGCGTATGCCCAGTCCTGGGTATCCGGACGCGAGGCGGTGCCGATCACGGTCAGCCTGGTCAGCTTCCGCGCCAGCTGCACCAGGATCGAACCGACACCACCGGCAGCACCGATCACCAGCAGGGTCTGGCCCTCGCCACCACCCTCGGGGATGCGCAGGCGGTCGAACAGCAGCTCCCAGGCGGTGATTGCAGTCAATGGCAGCGCCGCGGCGGCGGCATCATCGAGGCTGGCCGGCTTGCGCCCGACGCTGCGCTCGTCCACCAGCTGGTACTCGGCATTGCTGCCCGGGCGGTCGATGACGCCGGCGTAGTAGACCGCGTCGCCGGGCTGGAACAGGGTCACCTCGCTGCCCACCGCGTCGACGATGCCGACCGCATCCCAGCCCAGTACGCGCGGGCCATCGGTGGCCACGCCGCGGCGGACCTTGGTGTCGACCGGGTTCACCGCCACCGCGCGTACCGCCACGCGCAGGTCGCGGGGGCCGGGCTGCGGCAGCTCCAGTTCGATGTCGATCAGGGCCCGGGCATCATCGATCGGCAGGCCGGCGTGGGTATAGGCAATGGCGCGCATGGCAGCGGTCCAGTGGGGAAGGAGGCGACAGGTTGCGCCGCGCGCGCTCCCTCGGAAAGGCGCAGAATCGGGCAGCACTTTCACTCTGGCGATGAAGATGATCCGCTTCGACGATCTGCAGCTGTTCGTCCGCACTGCCGCGCTGGGCAGCTTCTCGCAGGCCGCCCGCGAGGCCGACCTGCTGCCGGGGCAGGTCGCTGCGGCGGTGGCACGGCTGGAGCGCGAGCTGGACCTGCGCCTGTTCGTGCGCACGACCCGCAGCCTGCGCCTGACCGGCGAGGGCGCGCTCTACCTGCCGTATGCGCAGGAGGTGCTGGCCACCCTGCGCGAAGGCCAGGCCCGCGTGCAGGGCGAGGACACCGAGCTGCACGGCACGCTGCAGCTGTCGGCGCCGTCGGACTTCGGCCGCAACCTGCTGCTGCCCTGGCTGAGCGCGTTCCGCGCCGCGCACCCGCGGCTGCGCCTGCACCTGCGCCTGTCCGACGAGGTCGCCGACGTGTTCCGCGAACCGGTCGACGTGGCCATCCGCATCGGCCACTTCGATGACGCCAACTACGTAGCCCTGCCCCTGCTGGAAGGCAACCGGCGCGTGCTGGCCGCCTCACCCGGCTACCTGCAGCGGCGTGGCCCGCCCACGCGCCTGGAGGATCTGCGCGAGCACGACTGCCTGGTCTATCAACTCAATGGCCGCGCCTACGATCGCTGGTCGTTCGAGGTGGACGGGCGCCGCAGCGTGGTTCCGGTACGCGGCCCGCTGGTCTGCGACGACGCCGACGTGGTGCGGCGCTGGGCCGTGGCCGGCGAAGGCATCACCTACAAGTCCTGGCTGGACCTGCGCGAGGATGTGCAGGCCGGGCGCCTGCAGGTGCTGCTGGACGGCGTTGGCAGCAGCATCCCGCTGCAGCTGGTGTGCCCGCATCGCAAGCAGTTCTCACCCGCCGTGCGGCAGCTGCACGCGCAGCTGCGCCAGCACCTGCAACCGCTGCTGTCCGGGATGCCGGTTGGCCCCACCGGCCCCCTGTCGCCCGCCGCAGCGCTGGCCGACAATGGCGGCCCCCCGTAACAGAAGAGCACCGCCATGCCGTGGATGGGCATCCAGGACCTGTGGACGTTTCTGGTCGCCGTGCTGGTGTTTCTCGCCCTGCCCGGTCCCGGTACCTTCACGCTGCTGACTGCCACCGGCCGTGGCGGCGTGCGCGGCGGCTACACCGCACTGGCCGGCCTGCTGGTCGGCGACCAGATCCTGATGTGGCTGGCGCTGGCCGGCGTGGCGGCGCTGCTCAAGGCCAATCCTCTGGTATTCCACGCCGTGCAGTACCTCGGCGCGGCCTACCTGGTGTGGGTCGGCATCAGCCTGCTGCGCACGCCCAAGCACGAGGGCGGCGACGCCGGCCCGATCCGCATGCAACCCGGCCGCTACTTCCAGCAGGCGATCCTGGTCAGCCTGCTCAACCCGAAGGCGATCCTGTTCTACATGGCCTTCCTGCCGTTGTTCATCGATCCGAAGGCGCACCAGGGCATCGCCACCTTCGCCGCGCTGGCCGGCATCATCCTGGTGGTCAGCATCGCCTACTGCTCGATGCTGATCGGCGTGGGCAACCTGGCCCGCCGCCGGTTGATCCAGCACCCGCGGATCAGCGATGCGCTGCGCCGCGTGGCCGGCCTGTTCCTGGTGGGGTTCGGCATCCGGTTGGGGTTGAACGGATGATCCGGCGCGTGCTGGTGCTGGTGCTCATCGGGCTTCTGGCCGACACCGCAGCGGCCAGCGTGCAGGACCATCGCTGCCTGACGGGCGGTCGCAACGACGGCATCCACCTGCTGTGGCGCTGGCTGGACGATGGAAGCGCCGACGTGCAGTACGCCGGGCAGCGCGGCCGCCTGCAGCTGCAACGGGTGTCGCAGGAAACGACGGCGCTGGACGAAGACCGCCCGTACCAGTTCGACAGCGTGTGGGAAGAGCGCATCGACGGGCGCCTCAACGGCCGCTACCTGCTGAGCACGCAGGGCGCGCTGGTACTGGATCTGAGCTACGAACGCGCCCGTGATGGCCGTCGCACCACCTTCCACGATGACGGCGAGGCGTGGCAGGAGGATGGCTGCCATTGGCCGGGAGGCGTAGCGGCGCGCGTGGTCGATTGAAGCATGCCAACCAAGGTTGGCATCTACCGGTCGTGCATCTCCGCGCGCAGGTGGTCGATGAACACCCGCAGCTTGGGCGCCATCTGCTCACGCGCGGGGTAGTACAGGTGGAAGCCGGGGAATGGCGGCTGCCAGTCCTGCAGCACGCTCTGCAGTCGCCCAGCGTTGATGTCGTCGGCCATCAACGAGGCGAAGCCCTGGGCCATTCCCAGACCCGCCAGCACGGCACCATGGGCGACGCCGGCATCGTTGAACACCAGCCGCCCGCTCACTTGCACGTCCAGGTCGTGGCCGTCGCGGCTGAACTCCCAGGGCATCAGCCGGCCGTTGGCCAACCGGTGCACGATGCAGGCGTGGCCCTGCAGGTCATGCGGGGTCTGCGGCACGCCATGGCGTTCGAAATAGGCCGGCGTGGCTACCACCACCTGCCGCTCGGGTGGCCCGACCGGCACCGCGATCATGCCCTGTGCGAGTGATTCGCCCAGGCGGATGCCGGCGTCGAAGCCCTCGGCCACCAGATCGGTCAGCGCGGGGTCGACGCACAGTTCCACCTGCACCTGCGGGTAACGCGCAAGGAAGTCGGGCAGCCGCGGCAGCACCATGCGATCGGCGACGATGCGCGGCAGGGTCACGCGCAGCCGCCCGGCAGGCACCGAGCGCGCGCTGTCCAGTTCGGCAAATGCCTGGTCGATCTGGTCCAGGCCGCCGCGCACGCGCTGCAGGAAACGCGCGCCGTGCTCGGTCAGGTTGACCCGCCGCGTGGTCCGCTGCAGCAGCCGCACGCCCATCCGCGCTTCCAGCGCGCGCACGCTCTGCGACAGCGCCGAGGTCGACACACCCAGGGCATCGGCGGCGCGGGTAAAGCTGGCGTGCTCGGCCACGTGGACGAAAGCGACCACAGCAGTGAGCGGGACGGAGGCATCCATTGTGAAGGCAGCCTTCAAGGTAAGTCCGGTGACACGCAGTTTATCCACATGATGGCGTGGAGGATGCTGTGCCCCTCGCCACTGCCCATCCAGACGTGGCGCCTTCCCCAAGGAGATCCACATGAAGACCCGTACTCTCGGCCCCGCCGGCCCCACCGTGTCCGCCCTCGGCCTGGGGTGCATGGGCATGAGCGCGTACTACGGCGGCCGCGGCAGTGACGATGACGGCATTGCCGTCATCCGGCACGCGCTGGACCGTGGCGTGACCCTGCTCGACACCGCCGATGTGTATGGCCCGCACACCAACGAGGTGCTGGTCGGTCGCGCGATTGCCGGCCGCCGCAACCAGGTGTTCCTGGCCAGCAAGTTCGGCATCGGCCTGGACCCGGCTGACCCGAAGGCGCGGCAGATCAACGGCCACCCGGACTATGTGCAGGCCGCCTGCGAGGCCAGCCTGCGCCGCCTGGGCGTGGACCACATCGACCTGTACTACCAGCACCGCGTCGACCCGACCGTGCCGATCGAGGACACCGTGGGTGCGATGGCACGCCTGGTGGAACAGGGCAAGGTGCGCTGGCTGGGCCTGTCCGAGGCCTCGGCGGCCACCCTCCGCCGCGCCCATGCGGTGCACCCGATCACGGCGGTGCAGAGCGAGTACTCGCTGTGGTCGCGCGAGCCGGAGCAGAACGGAGTGCTGGTCACCACGGCGGAGCTGGGCATCGGCTTCGTGCCGTATTCGCCGCTGGGCCGTGGCTTCCTGACCGGCGCCATCCGCAGCCCGGACGACTTCGACGCCGACGATTACCGGCGCACCTCGCCCCGCTTCGAAGGCGAAAACTTCCAGCGCAACCTGGCACTGGTGGATACCGTGCAGGCGCTGGCCGCCGAGCGCGGCATCGCTGCCTCGCAGCTGGCGCTGGCCTGGGTGCTGTCGCGCGGCGGGCACATCGTGCCGATCCCGGGCACGACGCGGCGGGCACGGCTGGACGAGAACCTCGCTGCACTGCAGGTGGAACTGGATGCGGCCACGCTGGACGCATTGGATGCGGCCTTCCCGCTGCATGCCGCGGCCGGCGAACGCTATTCGGTCAGCGGCATGGCCAACATCGAGTCGTAGCAGCGGCCGGGACGAACGCACACCGGTGGCTACCGCCGGATTGTGCCGATTCCGGCAGCGTGGCTGGGGTGCAGCGCGCGCCCCGCCATGCATGACCCCCGTCAGTGGTAATGCTGCGCTGCGTTCGGTCACACTCGGGAACTTGTCGTTCTTAGTCACCCCTTCCGAGGCCTGCATGTCCCTGTTCCGGCGCAAGTCCCTAGATTCCGTCACCGTCCACGAAGCCGGCAGGCGTCTGATCCCGACGCTCAGCTGGCCGCACCTGATCGCACTGGGCATCGGTGCCATCGTCGGCACCGGCATCTACACGCTGATCGGCGTCGGTGCCAACCTGGCCGGCCCGGCCGTGCTGATCTCCTTCGCCATCGCCGGTGCGGTCTGCGCCTGTGCGGCGCTGTCCTATGCCGAGCTGTCGACGATGATGCCGGCCGCCGGCAGCGCCTACACCTACAGCTACAGTGCGCTGGGCGAGGTGTTCGCCTGGGTGGTGGGCTGGAGCCTGATCCTGGAGTACTCGCTGGTGGTGAGTACGGTGGCGGTGGGCTGGTCCGGCTACTTCGTCGGCTTCCTCGAATGGGTCCACACCCAGTTCGGCTGGAACGTGCACCTGCCGGCCTGGCTGGCAGCCGGCCCGCACGTGGAAGGCGGCATGATCAACCTGCCGGCGATCATCATCACCTGGCTGGTGGCCGGCATGCTGATGGCCGGGACCAAGGAAAGCGCCACGCTCAATGCCATCCTGGTGGTGTTCAAGCTGATCGCGCTGGCGATCTTCGTGGCCGTGGCCCTGCCTGCGTTCGACAGCGCCAACCTGCAGCCGTTCATGCCGTATGGCTTTGCCAAGTCGATGGGCCCCGATGGCGTCGAGCACGGCGTGATGGCGGCAGCGGCGATCATCTTCTTCGCCTTCTACGGCTTCGATGCGATCTCCACTGCTGCGGAGGAGACCAAGAACCCGGGCCGTGACCTGTCGATCGGCATCATCGGTTCGATGATCGGCTGCACCATTGTCTACGTGCTGGTGGCGCTGGCCGCAGTGGGTGCGATGAGCTACGCCGTGTTCGGGCACAGCGCCGAGCCGCTGGCGCTGATCATGCGCCAGCTGGGCCATCCGACAGCGGCGATGGTGATCGGCGTGATTGCGATCATCGCGCTGCCGACCGTGCTGCTGGCCTTCCTGTACGGCCAGAGCCGCATCTTCTTCGTGATGAGCCGCGACGGCCTGCTGCCGCGTGGCCTGTCCAAGGTCAACGCGCGTACCGGCACGCCGGTGGCGACCACACTGTTCACTGCGGTGGTGGTGTCGGCGCTGGCCGGCGTGGCCCGCCTGGACGAGATCGCCGCGCTGGCCAATGCCGGTACCCTGGCCGCGTTCACTGCCGTGGGCGTCTGCCTGGTGGTGCTGCGCCTGCGCGAACCGAACCGCGAGCGCAGCTTCCGTACGCCGGCTGCTTTCGTGGTCGGCCCGCTGGCCGCGCTGGGCTGCATCTACCTGTTCCTCAGCCTGCCGCACAGCACCCAGCTGTACTTCCTGCTGTGGAACGTGGCCGGCCTGGTGCTGTACTTCCTGTACAGCCGCCGCCACGCACTGATCGCGAAATAACCGGATCACCGGTAGTGGCGGCCGCGGGCCGGCACCTCTCATCCTGTTGATACGGGCAATGCCGGCCAGCGGCCGGCACTACCACAGGGCGGTCAACCGCCCTGCTTTGCGGCGTAATCCTGCGCCTGGCGCATCACCCGCAGCAGGTTGCCGCCCCAGATGCCGGCAATCTGCTGCTCGGTATAGCCCTTGCGCAGCAGCCAGGCGGTGATCTTCGGCAGCTGGCTGACATCGGGCAGGTCACTCAGGCCACCGCCGCCATCCCAGTCCAGGCCGATGCCCACGTGCTCGGGGCCGACCACCGTGAGGATGTGCTCGAAGTGGGCGAAGAAGTCGTCCAGGCTGGCATGCCGCACGGGGTGTTCATGGTCCAGTGCCTGTTCGGCTTTCAGCAGGGCCACGCCCTGCTCGATGCCCATCCCTTCCCAGCCGCCCAGCTGCCTGCTCAGCGCTTCTTCGGCCTGCGTGCGCTCGGGCGTCTTCGCGGTGTCGATCAGGTAGCCGCCATAGGCGTTCACCTGGATCACGCCGCCGGCCTTGGCCAGCTTGCGCAGCCGCGCGTCATCCAGATTGCGCGGATGGTCGTAGACCGCCTTGGCCGAGCTGTGCGACAGCACGAACGGCACCGGCATCATCGCCAGCAGGTCATCGAACACCGCGTCCGAGGCATGTGACTGGTCGATCACGATGCCCAGCTTCACCGCCTGCCGCACCAGTTCCTTGCCGGCCGGGCTCAGGCCCTTCCACTCCGCGCCCTTGGGGTCGGTGGCCGAATCGGCGAACTCGTTGTTGGCGAAGTGCACGGTACTGAGCAGGCGCAGGCCGGCACGGTGGTAGAACGAGAGCAGGCTGGGGTCTTCCACCAGCGGGCTGGCATTTTCCATGCTGATGTAGACCACGCGCTTGCCGGCGGCCTTGATCCGCGCCGCATCATCGGCGGTCAGTGCCAGCGCGAAGCGCGCGGGATTGGCCGCCAGCATCTCGCGGATTTCCAGCAGTCGCTGCAGGCCGTGGTCACGCTCGGCCAGGTGGGCCGCTGCGCTGCGATCGCCCTGGTCGGTGTAGATCGCCCAGAAACCGCCATCGAGCGCACCTTCGACCATGCGCGGGTAGTCCACCTGCGAAAGCGCGTTGCGGTCGTGGCGCTGCTCGATGTCGAAGCCGGTCCGGCCGAAATTTGCCGGCGTATCCAGATGGCTGTCGAGCGTGACCAGGCGCTGCTGCAGCGCCTTGGCACGGGCCAGTTCCTCGGCGCTGAACTCGATGGCATGAGCCGACAGCGGCGCGCACAGCGCCACGGCGAGCACGACGGACAGGTGGCGCAACGATGGCATGGGCTCTCACCGGCAATGGGAAGAGCCCGACCATAGCGCTGCACCCGGCCTTTTTGTAGAGCCGAGCCCATGCTCGGCTGCCAGACAGATCAGCCGAGCGTGGGCTCGGCTCTACAGAGATCGGCAGTGACGCGGTCAGTCCACCACGCGGCAGAACACGGCCTTCAGGTAACGCGATTCCTGCACGTGGGCCATGAACGGGTGGTCCGGACCGGCGCCGGCCACCTTCAGGATCTGGATCGTGCGGCCGGAGAAATACGCCGCGCGGCGCAGCATGTCGAGGAACTGGTCCTCGGCCACCAGGCCGGTGCAGGAGAACGTGGCGAACAGGCCGCCCGGCTTGACCACGCCCAGCGCCAGCTTGTTCATGTCCAGATACTTCTTCAGCGCAGTGATGACCTGGTCGCGGTCGCGGGTCATCTTCGCCGGGTCCAGGATCACCACGTCGTACTGCTCGCCACGATTGGCCGCATCACGCAGCCACGGGAAGATGTCGGACTGGACGAACTTCGGGCGCACGTTGTTCAGGCGCGAATTGCCCTTGGCGATCTGGATGACGTCTTCATCGATGTCGATGCCGACCACTTCCGAGGCGCCTCGCGCCGCCGCGTACACCGCAAAACCGCCGGTGTTGCAGCACAGGTCCAGCACGCGCTTGCCTTCCACCTGCTGGCTCAGCCACTCGCGGTTCTCGCGCTGGTCGGCGAAGAAGCCGGTCTTGTGCGCACCGGCCGGGTCGGCGCGGAACTTGATGCCGTACTCGGTGATCACCGACGCTTCGGTGGTGGTATTGCCGTGGAAATCGAAGCTTTCCTGTTTCTGCACGTGCTCATCGGCGAAGCTGTGGAAGCGGCAACCCGGGAACTGCTCGCGCAGGGCGTCGTAGATCCACTCGCGGTGGCGGAACATGCCGGCGGCGAAGAATTCGACCACCACCAGGTCGCCGTAGCGATCCACCACCAGGCCGGACAGGCCGTCGCCTTCGCTGTGCACCACGCGCCAGGCGTCGGAGACCGCGTCGAGCTTGAGCACCTCACGGCGCAGTGACACCGCCTGGGCAATCTTGCGCGAGAACCAGCCGGCATCCACCGGCACGTTCTGGTCGGTCTCAAGGATGCGCACGGCAATGCGCGAATGCCCGTTGTAGAACCCGCGGCCAATGAACTCGCCATCAATGCCGACCACGTCGACGATGGAACCGGGCTTGGGCCGGACGGTCGGCTTCTCGACCAGTTTCTGGAAGATCCACGGGTGGCTGGAGCGCCACGCATTCTTGAGGCGGACAATCGGAAGGGGGGTATTCATCCACCCATTGTAAACCGGGCGCCGGGGTCAGATCCCCGCAGGGGCTCTGACCCCCGCCGGCGTGCCAACCAAGGTTGGCACCCACCAGGCCGGAACGGGCTCGGGAATGGGATCAGAGCCCCTACGGGGATCCGACCCCTCTTCCCCATTTGACGGCGGCCCAGCCAGACGGCAGAATCGGCGCCAGAAGGGGAGTAGCTCCCAGACGTTGTCGCCGTCATTTCGAGCCCGCAGGCTCCGGTGCAACGGCAGTTCCAGCCGACTGGAACTGCGAGCGAGACCTTCGCCGTACTGGCGAAGCTCTGTCCCTGGATCCCCCTCCCGATCCTCCGTTGCAGATCCTCGCCGTCCGGCCTGGCATTCATCTTTCCAACGGACATTCCCAATGCAGACGATCGGTAACGTGTGGTTGTGGGGCGGCTTCGCAGCGGTGGTGGTCATCGCCCTGCTGGTCGACCTCGTGTTGATGCGCCATGGTGGACCGCACAAGGTCACCTTCAAGGAAGCCCTGTGGTGGTCGATCGGCTGGGTCGCGCTGGCCCTGTTGTTCAACGCCGGCCTCTGGTACTACCTGAATGAGACCGCCGGCCAGGTGGTGGCCAACAAGGTCGGCCTCGAATTCCTGACCGGCTACCTGGTCGAGAAGGCGCTGGCGGTCGACAACATCTTTGTGTTCCTGATGATCATGAGCTACTTCGCAGTACCGGAGGAGCAGCGCCAGAAGGTGCTGATCATCGGCATCCTGGGTGCGATCGTGCTGCGTACGATCATGATCTTCGCCGGCAGCGTGCTGATCAGCCAGTTCCATTGGCTGCTCTACGTGTTCGGCGCCTTCCTGCTGTTCACCGGCTGGAAGATGTGGTTCGCCGCCGGCCAGGAACCGGATCTGGAAACCAACCCCGCCCTGCGCTGGATGCGCAAGCACCTGCGCCTGCTGCCGGACTACGCCGGCAATGCGCTGAGCGTGAAGCGCGATGGCGTGCGCTGGTTCACCCCGCTGTTCGCGGTGCTGATCCTGATCGCGGTCACCGACGTGATCTTCGCCGTGGACAGCATCCCGGCGATCTTCGCGATCACCACCGACCCGTTCATCGTGCTCACCTCCAACGTGTTCGCGGTGCTGGGCCTGCGTGCGATGTTCTTCCTGCTGGCCGGCATGGCCGACCGCTTCCACCTGCTGCCGTACGGCCTGGCGCTGGTGTTGGCCTTCATCGGCATCAAGATGATGATCATCGACCTGTTCAAGATCCCGACCCCGGTGTCGCTGGGCGTGGTCGCGGTGATCATCGCCGCCACCGTGGTGCTGAGCCTGAAGTACCCGCCGAAGGAAGGCTCGGGCCACGCCTGAGCCTGGGCGGTGGGAAGACGCGGCCGGCGGGATTGTCCCGCCGGCCGCACCCACTCTCCCGCAACAGTGGCCTTGGTTTCGCGCCAGCCACCGCCATTGCTGAGGTATGGACAACAACACGCCCCTGCCCGCCGGCGACGTGCCGGCCCCCCGCAATGACCGCTCGCGCATCCTGCGGGCGTTCAATGTCAGCCTGGCGGCCGTGCTGGTGCTGGTGGCCGTGTTCGCCCTGCAGGGCACGTTCGACTGGCGACCGTGGGCGGTTGCGCCGCTGGAAGCCAAGGGCCTGCTCGGCCTGATCGGCGGCCCGATGCTGCATGCCTCGGTCGAGCACATCGCCGCCAACAGCATCGCCATCCTGATCCTCGGCACCCTGGCCGGCAGTGTGTATCCCAAAGCCACCGTGCGCGCCCTGCCCCTGCTGTGGCTGGGTTCGGGCCTCGGCGCGTGGATGCTGGGCAATCCGGGCAGCGTGCACCTGGGTGCCAGTGGCGTGACCCACGGCCTGATGTTCCTGCTGGCCAGCCTCGGCCTGCTGCGCCGCGACCGTGCGGCAATCGCCACCGGCCTGATCGGCATGCTGTTCTATGGCGGCATGCTGATGACGATCCTGCCGCATGCCGATGGCGTGTCCTGGCAGTCGCACATGGGCGGCGCCTTCGCCGGCATCATCGCCGCGCTGCTGTTCCGCAACGCCGATCCGGTGCCGCCGCGCCAGCGCTACAGCTGGGAAGACGAAGAAGACGAGGCCGAGCCGCTGGCCGACGACGAGCTGGAGCCGCCGTCTCCGCAGCGCGTGCCGGTGTTGTGGCAGCCGCGCGAGGGCCAGGACTACGTGGTGATCCCGTTCCGCCGCCCGGACGAGCCGCGCGGTTGAGGTGACGGTCGTGCCGGCCACTGGCCGGCAACCTCATGAACCGGTAGTGGCCGACCTTGGTCGGCGCGGTTGTTGCGTGCCAACCAAGGTTGGCACCTACCAGAGCACACCGGCCCCCGGGTAGCGCCGGGCCATGCCCGGCGCGTTGATCGCTCAGTTCCCCGCTGTGCCCATCCCATCCACCGCCTGCCGGCCCAGCGCCGGATCATCGGTGAAGAAGGCATCGATGCCGGTCGCCAGGTAGGCGCGCATCTCGGCGATCGAGCCTTCGACGTTGCGCGCGTTGTCGGCGCCCTTGCGCAGGTTGCTGGGCTGGAAATGGTTCTCCGGGCGGAAAGTGTACGGAATCACCATCAGGCCGGCCGCATGCGCATCACGTACCAGCGCGGTCGGCGTGCCCAGCGCACCCTTCGCATCCAGCGGAATGATCGAACGCAGCTCGGGGCCGATGCCATCGGCGTAGCCGGCGATGTCCTTCAGCCCGGCCGGGGTCATCATCTGTGCGTAGGTCAGCGTGCCGCCGGCCTTGGCGATGTCGGCCGGCTGGGTATCGCCCTTCCACAGCAGCTGCAGCAGGCGGATGTTGCTGCCCCGGCCGATCTTGCCATGCAGGTAGCGCAGGTTGGCGGTCTCGAACGACTGGATCGTGACCGGGCCGACATTGGTGTACGCGTTGCCACGCAGCGCGGCCAGCAGCTTGTCTTCCATCGGCAGGCCGATGGACTGGAAATAGGTCGGGTGCTTGATCTCCGGCACGAGGCCGATGCCACGGTTGGCGCGCCCGGCCTGCTGCACCAGGAAGGCCAGGATCTCATCCAGGCTGGCGATGCGGAACTGGCCGTCGTAGGCGGTGCTGCGCAGTTCCGGCAGGCGCTCACGGGCGTACAGGGTCTTCAGCTCGGCCAGGGTGAAGTCCTCGGTGAACCAGCCCTCGACCTGCTGCCCATCGATCACCTTGCGGGTGCGGCGGCTGGCGAACTCCGGATGCGAGGCGACGTCGGTGGTGCCGCCGATCTCGTTCTCGTGACGGGCCACCATCACCCCGTCCCGGGTCATCACCAGGTCCGGTTCGATGTAGTCGGCGCCATCGGCGATGGCCTGCGCATACGAGGCCAGGGTGTGCTCGGGCAGCAGTGCGCTTGCCCCGCGATGGCCGTAGACCGACACCTTGGGCACGGCCGGGGTGGAGGATTCAGCACTCATGGCCACCGATGGTGCCACGGCCAGCGACAACAGCAACGCACAACCCCACGACTTCACTGCGACTTCCCCAAGCGGTATGTGATGGGCGTCAGTATGCGGCGGCAATGTGACAGGTGGGGGACCTGGGGTCGGATCCCCGCAGGGGCTCCGACCCCGTGGCGGAACCGTGCAGGGTCAGAGCCCCTTTGGGGATCTGACCCCGTGTTACTTGCCGATGCAGAAACTGGAGAAGATCCTCCCCAGCAGATCATCGGCACTCATCTGCCCGGTGATCTCACCCAGCGCATCGTGGGCCAGCCGCAGTTCCTCGGCGGCCAGCTCCAGGTGCTCGTGCGCCAGCTCGCCATCGGCGCGCTGCGCATGTTCCTGCGCGCGTTCAATCGCATCCACGTGGCGCGTGCGCGCGGAGAACTCGCCGTCCACCTGCTCACCGGCACCGGCCGAAGCAATCGAACGCAGGCGCGCATGCAGATCGTCGAGCCCGGCGCCGGTGGCGGCCGAAACGAACACCCGATCCGGATCAGCCAGCGACGGCAACGCCGCCAGCAGATCCGACTTGTTGTGGATGTAGACCTTGTGCGGTACCGCGGCCACGGCCTCGCCCAGCGCCGCTTCACCGGCCGCCGGATCGCGCGCATCCAGCACGATCAGCGCCAGGTCGGTGCGCTCGATTTCCACGTGGGCGCGGCGCATGCCTTCGCGTTCGATGGCGTCGCCGCCGTCGCGCAGGCCGGCGGTGTCGACCAGGGTCAGCTCCAGGCCATCCAGGCGGATGGTTTCGCGCAGGGTGTCGCGGGTGGTGCCGGCGATGTCGGTGACGATGGCGCGTTCGCTGCCGGCCAGCGCGTTGAGCAGTGAACTCTTGCCGGCATTGGGCGGACCGATCAGCACCGCGTGCAGGCCATCGCGCAGGCGACGGCCGCGTTCGGCATCGCGGCGCAGAATGGCCAGATCGCTGCGCGCCTGTTCCAGCCCACGCCGTACCTGCGCGCCACCGAGGGTATCCAGCGGTTCGTCGGCGAAGTCGATGGCCGCTTCCACGTGGATGCGCAGCAGCACCAGCTGCTCGACCACCGCATCGATGCGGCGCGAGAACACGCCATCCAGTGAACGACGCGCCGCGCGTGCGGCACGGTTGTCGCCCGCGGCGATCAGGTCGGCGATGGCCTCGGCCTGGGCCAGGTCCAGCTTGCCGTTGAGGAACGCCCGTTCGCTGAACTCACCCGGCCGCGCCTGGCGCGCACCGAGCGCGATGCAGCGCGCGACCAGCTGCTGCAGCAGCACCGGGCTGCCATGGCCCTGCAGTTCCACCACCTCTTCGCCGGTGAAACTGTTCGGTGCCGGGAACCACAGCACGATGCCATCGTCGATGACCTCGCCGTCGGCATCACGCAGGCGCGCGTAGTGCGCGTGGCGCGGGCGCAGTGCAGGCGCCCCCAGCGCATTGGCAATCGCCGCAGCGCGCGGACCGGACAGGCGCAACAGGCCGACACCGCCGGCGCCGGGGGCGCTGGCGATGGCCACGATGGTGTCGGTGCGGATCGCGTCGTTCATGGCTCAGAGCTTCTCCAGCTGCGCGCGCGCCTGGGCCGCGCCACTGCCCTGCGGCTGCAGCGCCAGGTAGGTGGTGTAGGCCTGCTTCGCCTTGGCCTTGTCGCCGGCGTTGAAGTAGGCATCGCCCAGGTTCAGATGGGCCACCGCGCGCGACGGGTCGATCTTCAGCGTGTTCTCCAGCCAGCGCGCGGCTTCTGCATAGCGCTGCTGGCGGTAGTAGACGAAGCCGAGGTTGTTGGCGGCCTGGGCGAAATCAGGACGCAGCTTCAGCGCTTCGGCGAACTGCGCGGCTGCCTCGTCGTACTGCTTCTCGCGGTACAGCTGCAGGCCGCGGTCGTTGGCCTGCTGCGCGCGCTGGCGGTCGGACGCCGGGCCAGCGGTGGGCACCACCAGCTTGGCCTTGCCACCCTGCAGGTCGGCCACCGTCACCGGCGCCTGGCTGCCCTTGGCCTCGCTGGCCGCATCCACCTTGTTGTTCAGCGCGATCGCATCGGCGGTCAGCTGGCGCGTATCGGCGTTGAGGAATTCCTGGCTGTCCGGCACCTGGAACACGAACTCGCCGCCCTGCGAACCGGGCAGGCTGCCGAAGGCCGGGGTCTGGTGCGAGACCGCCGATACGGCCGGCGCCACGTAGGCGGCCAGCTCGGTACCGGTGATCAGGCCGTCGCCGTTGAGGTCGCCCTTGCCGGCCAGCGCCTGCAACAGCACCCAGGTGAACACCGAATGGCCGTTGGGGCCAGCATCGGCTACCTGCTGGTCGGCACCACCGGCGGTCAGCATCTGCCGCGCGCTGCGACGCGCGTTCTCGCGCAGGAACGACGACGACGACGGCCCACCGCGGGTCAGGCCCAGGCCGCTGTAGCAGGCATCCATCACGAACATCACATGCTTGGCCTGCATGCTCTCGGCAATGTTCTGGATGTCGGTCATCGCGATGGCGTCGGTGGCGAATTCCTTCGGGTCCGAATCGACCGGAATGATGTAGCCCAGGTCGCGCCCGGAAGCGAGCTGGCGGGTCGCGCCATGGCCGGCGAAGAACACGAACACGCGGTCGTTCTTGCCGGTGCGGTCATCGGCCAGGCGATCGTGGAAGGCCGCGAGGATGTTGTTGCGGGTCGCCTGCTCGTTCTTCAGCACGATCACCTGCGAGGACGGGAAGCCGAACTGCCCGGTCAGGGTATCGGCCACCGCCTGCGCGTCGTGGCTGGCGTACTCCAGCTTCGGCCACTTGGCATAGTTGTCGATGCCGACCACGATCGCCCAGGACTTCTCGTAGCCGGTGGTGACCGTGGCGGCACCGGCTTCACCCTTGCGCGCACGGGCGACAGTGAAGTCACGGCCGTTCCAGCCGGCGAACTGGTAACCATCGGCGATCAGCCGGTCGAGGATCTGCGGCAGCGCCTTCACCGCACGATCGTGGATGTCGTGGAACAGGATGATGCCGCGCTGTTCCTTGTTCACCTGGTCTAGCACGCGCTGCACGATCGATTCCGGTACCGGGTCGGCCCAGTCCATCGAGTCGATGTTCCACATGATCGACTTCAGCCCGGCCTCGTTGAGCAGCTGCAGGCCTTCGGCATTGCGCGCGCCATACGGGAAACGGAACAGCGGCGCGCGCTTGCTGTCGACATCCTTCAGCAGCGTGTCGGTGTCGAGCACCTGCTGGCGCAGCGCGTCACCGGTGGTGCGCGACAGCTGAGCGTGGGTCAGGCTGTGGTTGCCGACCGCATAGCCCTCTTCCATCAGGTTGCGGCTGATCTTCGCCATCGGGCCGAGGCTGACCTTGCCATCGGCCTCGACCTTGCCAAGGTTGCGGCCCACTTCAAAGAACACGCCCGGCACGTCGTAGCGCTTGAGGATGGCCACCACTTCATCGGTATAGGCCTTGTGCGGGCCATCGTCGAAGGTCAGCACCACGGTCTTGGCCGGCAGGTCGCGGCCGAAGATCTCGCGGTCGCTGTCCTTCATCGACATCGGGTAGGGCTCGATCACGCCGTAGTCGCGCAGGATCGCTTCGCGGCTGTAGTCCTTGTGCAGGTGGGCGATGTAGTCGTCCCACTTCTCACGCTTCAGCTCGATGGCACGGGTGCGCTCGAAGCGGCTGAAGATGCGGGTCAGTTCCTGGTTGTAGTTTCGCTCGATCTCGTCGAGTGCCTCCAGGTCCTCGCCGATGCGCTGGTGCAGCTTGACCGCCGGCAGCGACGAATCAGTGCCGACCCGCTCATGCAGATCACGCAGCACTTCGCGGAAGGCCAGGCGGTCGGCGTCGAACAGTTCCGGCGCCGACTCGATGTAGTCCAGCACGGTGCCGAGGGTGGCGAAGCGCTGCGGGCTGGAGCCGCGCAGCAGGGTGTCGAACTGCGCGGCGATCGCCGTGCGCTGTTCCAGGCCATCGTGGAACAGCTGCTGGCCCACACGCGTGGAGGTGACGCGGTCGGCGGCCGATTGCTGTTCCTCGTCTGCCAGCAGCACGATGATCCGGCGGTAGCCGTCGAGCTGCTTCTGCAGCGCCGCCAGCAACGGCGCGGCGGCCGGATCGGCGGCGGCCGCGGCCTGCGCGCTTGGCTGGGTGACGGTGGTCGCCGGCGCCTTCGCGTCCTTGTCGCCGCAGCCGGCAACAACCAGGGTCAACAACAGCGAGGGCAGGAACAGGCGGAACGACGACGCACGCGGCATGGCGGACTCGAAGGTGGGAGGAACGGTGTGCCGGCGATTCTAACGCCGCATGCGAAAAGCCCGCCTTGCGGCGGGCTTTTGCTGGGGTCAGCCGGCCAGCGGCCGGCTCTACCGATTACTTCTTCTTGACCGGGGCCGGAGCGGTCGTGGCCGCAACCGGCTCGCCGCCATGGCGCTTGGTCATCCACCACTGCTGCAGCAGGCCCAGGCCACCGTTGACCACCCAGTACAGGACCAGGCCGGACGGCATGAAGGCCATCATGACGCCGAACACCAGCGGCATGAACTGCATCATCTTCTGCTGCATCGGGTCCATGCCCGGTGCCGGGGTCAGCTTCTGGGTGAACCACATCACTGCCACGTTGATGACCGGCAGGATGAAGTACGGGTCGCGTGCGGTCAGGTCCTGGATCCAGCCGAACCAGGGCGCCTGGCGCAGTTCGACCGATTCCACCAGCACCCAGTACAGGGCGAAGAAGATCGGCATCTGGATGAGGATCGGCAGGCAGCCGCCCATCGGATTGATCTTTTCCTTCTTGTACAGCTCCATCATCGCGGTCTGGAACTTCTGGCGGTCATCGCCATAGCGTTCCTTCAGCTGCGCGATGCGCGGCTGGAAGCGGCGCATCTTGGCACCGCTCTTGTACTGGGTCGCCGACAGCGGGTACAGCACCAGCTTCAGCAGCACCACCAGGCCGACGATCGCCCAGCCCCAGTTGCCGACCAGCTTGTGCACCTGGTTCAGCACCCAGAACAGGCCCTGGCCGATCACCGCCATCATCGAGAAGCGGCTGTAGTCGACCACGCGGTCCAGGCCCGGCACGTCTTCCTTGGCGATCAGGTTGACCAGCTTCGGGCCGACCCATAGGCGGGCCTCGGTGCTGGTGGACTGGCCCGGGGCCACGGTGAAGGCCGGGCCACGCGCTTCAATCAGGTCACGACCGGCCACCTGCGACAGCACGTAGTGCGCGGTCTGGTCCTTCTGCGGGATCCAGGCGGTGAAGAAGTGGTGCTGCAGCATCGCCAGCCAGCCGCCGGTGATGTTCTGGTTCAGTGCGCCGTCGTCCAGGTAATCCTTGAACGCACGACGCTGGTACTTCTTGTCGTTGTCGTACCAGGTGGCGCCGTTGAAGCTGAACGAATCCGGGTTGGTCATGCTCCGCGACAGGATGGTCGGGGTGCGGTCCAGGGTGCGGTAGACGTAGCCGTTCCACGGTGCGGCGCCGGCGTTGCTGACTTCGTCCTTGAAGCGCACGGCGTACTCGTTGCGCGAGACGGTCAGGGTGCGCTTGATGGTCACGCCGTTGTCGGCGGTCCACACGAACGGGATCTGCAGTTCGTTCTGGCCCTTGGCCAGCACGAAGTCCTTGGTATCACCGACCAGCTTGAAGCCGTCAGCGCCGGGAACCGGGCTGTTCTTGTCTTCGCTGGCCCAGCCGCTGATCGCGCTGTACGGATGCGCGGGGTCTTCGGTCAGCAGGCGAACCGGCGGGCTGCCTTCGTCCTTGGTCTGCGGGAACTGCAGCAGCTCGGCATCCAGCACACGGCCGCCGTCCAGCACCAGGCGCAGCACGTCGGTGGTGACGGTCACGCGCTGGCTGGCCGGGGTGGCGCTGGCCTGGGCCTGCACAGCGGCCTGGCCCGGCGCACCCGGGACCTGCGCGCTGGGGATGCTGCCCGGGGTCGCGCCCGGAACACTCTGTGCAGCAGCCGGGGCCGACGTGGTCGTCGGTGCCGGGGTCGGAGCAGCCTTTTCACGGCTCCACTCCATCCACAGCAGCACGGCCACCATCAGCCAGGCAAAAATGAGGAATACGCGGGTCTGGTTCATCAGCGGACAGGCTCGGCGGGGCCGGGACGCGATGCCGGCTCGGTCAAAGAAGGAGTTGCGATGCCATCAGGCGGCGGCATTGTGCCGTCCACGCCCGGCGCGGGCAATGCACGCAGGCGACGCAGCAGGCGCAGGAAGGCCTGGCGGATCTCGTCGTTGCTGGCGGAACGCGCAGCACTACGCGCCACGACGACGAAGTCGCCTGGCTGGATTTCGGTACGTGTCTGACGCAGGATGTCGCGCAGGACGCGCTTGATCCGGTTACGCCCCACGGCGTTCGGATCAACCTTGCGGGAAACCGCCAGACCCAGCCTGGCCGGCCGGTCAGCCGGCAGCCAGTGCAGGGTCATCAGCGGATCGGACACACGGCGGGCGCCGTTGAAGACCGTTGAATATTCGGCACGCGTGCGAACCCGCGCAGAGCGAGGGAATCGCTTGCGCGGGTCTGCAGTATTCACTGTCGAAGGGATTGCGTCTGCCGCGGGGTGCGGCATGGCAATCAGGCGCTCAGGACTTTGCGGCCCTTGGCGCGGCGACGCGACAGGATCTTGCGGCCGTCAGCGGTCTTCATACGGGCACGGAAGCCGTGGTCGCGCTTACGCTTGAGGTTGCTGGGCTGGTAGGTGCGCTTCGTGGCCATTGGGGGCCTCTCGTATGAATGGGACGGAAAGAACCGGAAATTCTAGAGAGGTACCCTACCCCGCGTCAACCCCTGGCAGCTACGCGAATTCACCGGGCTGTGCAATAGCTGTGGATGTTTTTGTGAATAAGTAGGGGACAAGCATTCCGAAGGCGGGCGCTCGGTGGTAGTCTGAGCCATCCATTTCCCCCCTTTCCGGCCTGTGTTTGGGCGCCTTGTCGCGTCCATGCCCCGGCCACCGGACGATTATTGCTGATGGATGCCTGGTCCCGTAGTCTCGAGCGCCTCGAAGCGGAGTTCCCGCCGGAAGACGTTCATACCTGGTTGAAGCCGCTGCAGGCCGATCTGCGCGTGGACAGCCTGGTGCTGTATGCACCGAATGCCTTCATCGTCGACCAGGTCCGCGAGCTGTACCTGGCCCGGATCCGCGAGCTGCTGGCGCATTTCGCCGGTTTCAGCGACGTTTTTCTTGAAATCGGCTCGCGCCCGCGCCCTGTGGAGGCGCAGAACGCGCCGGTTTCCACGCCCTCGGCGCATGTGTCCAGCGAACCGCAGGTGCCCTTCGCCGGCAATCTGGACAGCCACTACACGTTCGCCAACTTCGTCGAAGGCCGCAGCAACCAGCTGGGCCTGGCCGCCGCCTTCCAGGCAGCGCAGAAGCCGGGCGACCGGGCGCACAACCCGCTGCTGCTGTACGGAGGCACGGGCCTGGGCAAGACCCACCTGATGTTCGCCGCCGGCAACGCCATGCGCCAGGCCAATCCAGGTGCAAAGGTGTTGTACCTGCGTTCGGAACAGTTCTTCAGCGCGATGATCCGGGCCCTGCAGGAAAAGACCATGGATCAGTTCAAGCGCCAGTTCCAGCAGGTGGATGCGCTGCTGATCGATGACATCCAGTTCTTTGCCGGCAAGGACCGCACCCAGGAAGAGTTCTTCCACACCTTCAACGCGTTGTTCGATGGCAAGCAGCAGATCATCCTGACCTGCGACCGCTATCCGCGCGAAGTCGAGGGCCTGGAAGCGCGCCTGAAGTCGCGGCTTGCCTGGGGCCTGTCGGTCGCGATCGAACCGCCGGACTTCGAGACCCGCGCCGCGATCGTGCTGGCCAAGGCGCGCGAACGCGGTGCCGAGATTCCCGATGATGTTGCGTTCCTGATCGCCAAGAAGATGCGCTCCAACGTGCGCGACCTCGAGGGCGCGCTGAATACCCTGACCGCCCGCGCCAACTTCACCGGCCGCGCGATCACCACCGAATTCGCCCAGGAAACCCTGCGCGACCTGCTGCGCGCCCAGCAGCAGGCGATCAGCATTCCCAACATCCAGAAAACCGTTGCCGACTACTACGGCCTGCAGATCAAGGATCTGCTGTCGAAGCGTCGGACCCGCTCGCTGGCCCGTCCCCGCCAGGTCGCCATGGCCCTGACCAAGGAACTGACCGAGCACAGCCTGCCCGAGATCGGCGACGCCTTTGCCGGTCGCGATCACACCACGGTGCTGCATGCCTGCCGCCAGATCCGGACCCTGATGGAAACCGACGGCAAGCTCCGCGAAGACTGGGACAAGCTGATCCGGAAGCTGAGCGAATGATGCACGGATGCCGATGAGGCGTCATCGCACAAAACGGTGCAGAATCCGGTAGCAAGCGCGGGACACGTTGTGGATAAAAATGCCGTTTGAAATCGCGCCAGATTTATCCACAGCTTTCCCCACCCCTTGGGGGTCGGTAATGCAGAGGGTTTCGAGGTCTGAAATACCTTTAATTACAAAGACTTAGCATTGTTTTCCAGCGATTCTGTCTCTACCAGCACCACCAAGCTTTTGATTTATTCCACATTTTTTAAAGCATAGGGGCACGGAACCACATGCGTTTCACACTGCAGCGCGAAGCCTTTCTCAAGCCGTTGGCACAGGTCGTCAACGTGGTCGAACGCCGCCAGACCCTTCCGGTTCTGGCCAATTTCCTGGTCCAGGTGCAGAACGGCCAGCTGTCGCTGACCGGTACCGACCTGGAAGTGGAGATGGTGTCGCGGATCGCGGTTGAAGATGCCCAGGACGGCGAAACCACCATTCCCGCCCGCAAGCTGTTCGAGATCATCCGCGCCCTGCCCGACGGCAGCCGGATCACCGTCTCGCAGACCGGAGACAAGATCACCGTGCAGGCCGGTCGCAGCCGTTTCACCCTGGCCACGCTGCCTTCGAACGACTTCCCGTCGGTGGATGAAGTGGAAGCCACCGAGCGCGTGGCCATCGGTGAGGCGACCCTGAAGGAGCTGATCGAGCGCACCGCGTTCGCGATGGCCCAGCAGGACGTGCGCTACTACCTCAACGGCCTGCTGTTCGACCTGCGCGGCGATGCCCTGCGTACCGTTGCCACCGACGGCCACCGCCTGGCGCTGTGTGAAACCGATCTGGCCAAGCCCAGCGGGTCCAAGCGCCAGATCATCGTGCCGCGCAAGGGTGTGACCGAACTGCAGCGCCTGCTGGAAAGCGGCGATCGCGAGATCGAGCTGGAAGTCGGCCGCAGCCACGTGCGCGTCAAGCGCGACGATGTCACCTTTACCTCGAAGCTGATCGACGGCCGCTTCCCGGACTACGAAGCGGTGATTCCGATCGGTGCCGACCGTGAAGTGAAGGTTGATCGCGAAGCGCTGCGCGCCTCGCTTCAGCGCGCCGCGATCCTGTCCAACGAGAAGTACCGCGGCATCCGCGTGGAAGTCTCGCCGGGCAACCTGAAGATCAGCGCGCACAACCCGGAACAGGAAGAAGCCCAGGAAGAGATCGAAGCCGACACCACGGTCAGCGATCTGGCCATCGGCTTCAACGTGAACTACCTGCTGGACGCTCTCTCCGCCCTGCGCGATGAGGAAGTCATCATCCAGCTGCGCGATTCCAACTCCTCGGCGCTTGTACGTGAGTCCAGCAGCGAGAAGTCGCGCCACGTGGTGATGCCGCTGCGTCTCTGACAGCTGCTGTTCCACGTGGAACCGAACGACGCCCGGGATCTTCCCGGGCGTTTTTTTTGCAGGTTCCACGTGGAGCATCTAGAAGACTCAGTTCTCCGGACGACGTCACTTCCGTCGATGGGCTCGGTTGAAATCCGTTGCCTTTCCGGGATGTTCGTCTCGATCGTTGAAAACAGGATCGCTGAATCGTAGCAATGACGAGTCGCGATTGATCGAAAGTCCAGGTGCAGGATCCGATACTCGTCGCCTGTCCCCAGATCTGGCCAGACAGGGACCGATGATCCTGCATCGCGGCGCGATGGACTTCCCTCTGCAAACGCCGCTGTCCACAGGGAAGATTCGATGCAGATTGGGGCAAGCCTAGCTTCTAAATCTGGGTATAAATCTAAAGCATGGTGGTGATGGTAGAGCCAGATCTCGTGGAAAAACACCTTATCTGACTGATTTAAAAGGAATTTATGCACCTGAAACCCCCTGTATATCGGCCTCCCAGCCTGGGGGGGAACCTGTGGATAGTTTCGAAGGCATGGCAAAAGGGCTTTTTTATCCACAGATTGCCCATACCTTGTGTATAAGTCATACAGGGCAGCTGTGGACAGCGTGGAACGATCGGTCTGAATTCTTTGAAATCTGTGGAACCGCCCAGGGCATGGGACCGTAGATTTCAAGGAATCTGCAGGTTCATCCGCTGGTACTTGTCGGCGACGAGGCAAGCGCTGTCTACGGCATCGCCTGAAATCGGCGAAATCCAAGGCTCACACCCCCGCTACCCTTCGCAGAATCGAAGGATTTCCGGGCTTGCCGAGACCCGCATCTGCTGGGATGAGGAAACAGCGCCACGTGGAACCAGCGGTCGGGGCGCAGGCAGACCTGCGGTAACTGCTCCATAGCTGGCCGGATAGCTGGCCGGGCACGTCCGGCTTGACCGATGCAGTAAGCTGATGGATTCCCTGCCCCTCTGCCGCCCCGTGCGGATGGTCTTTCGCGCCCCATGCTTATCCGCCGCCTCGCCCTGCACCAACTGCGTCGCTTCAATGCGGTGGAGCTGTCGCCCCAGCCGGGATTGAACCTGCTGACCGGCGACAACGGTGCCGGCAAGACCAGCGTGCTCGAGGCCCTGCACCTGATGGCCTATGGGCGCAGCTTCCGTGGTCGTGTCCGCGATGGATTGGTGCGCCAGGGCCAGGAAGCGCTGGAAATCTTCGTGGAATGGGACGAGCAACGTGCCAATCACCCGCCGCACCGCCGAAAGGCCGGCCTGCGGCACAGTGGCCAGGATTGGAAGGGGCGCCTGGACGGCGAAGACGTGGCCCAGCTCGGCAATCTGTGCGCAGCGCTTGCGGTAGTCACATTCGAGCCAGGCAGCCATGCGTTGGTCAGCGGTGGTGGCGAACCCCGCCGCCGATTCCTCGATTGGGGCTTGTTCCACGTGGAACCTGATTTCCTGTCCCTGTGGCGCCGGTATTCGCGGGCACTGAAACAGCGCAACGCCCTGCTCAAGCAAGGTGGCCCGTCGCGGATGCTGGATACCTGGGATCACGAACTGGCTGAAGCCGGCGAACCGTTGACCAGCCGTCGGCAGCACTACCTGGAGCGTCTGCAGCAGCGCACCGTGGCGCTGGCTTCCAGCCTGGCCCCGCAGCTCGGCATCCAGGCACTGGAACTCAGCCCGGGTTGGCGTCGGCACGAGCTCCCTCTGGCCGATGCGCTGCTTCTGGCCCGGGAACGTGACCGCCAGGCCGGATACACCTCGGTCGGTCCGCACCGGGCAGACTGGAGCGTGGATTTCCACAGCATTCCGGGTCGCGATGCGCTGTCCCGCGGCCAGGCCAAGCTGACGGCATTGGCCTGCCTGCTGGCGCAGGCCGAGGACTACGCGGAACAGCGCGGCGAATGGCCGGTGATCGCATTGGACGATCTGGGCTCGGAGCTGGATCGCACCCACCAGGCGCGGGTTCTGCAGCGCCTGCTCGGTGGGCCCGCGCAGATCTTCATCACCGCCACCGAAACGCCGGCGGCGCTGCAGGAACTGACCCACATCGCCCGGTTCCACGTGGAACATGCACAGATCGTGGCTGTGCCATAGTGGGCACACAGGGCCGCTCGACCCCGGCTGGTATAATTCGGGTTGGAATCCTTTCATTCTCGGCGCATCGCTCCAAGCGGTGGCCGACCTGCGGAGCCTACGGCAAGCGCAATGAGCGACGAACAGAACACCCCGGCAAACAACGGCAATTACGACGCCAACAGCATCACCGCCCTGGAAGGCCTGGAGGCTGTCCGCAAGCGACCCGGCATGTACATCGGCGACGTGCATGACGGCACCGGTCTGCACCACATGGTGTTCGAGGTTGTCGACAACTCGATCGACGAAGCGCTGGCCGGCCACGCCGACCATGTCGCGGTGACGATCCACGCCGACGGCTCGGTCTCGGTGTCCGACAACGGTCGCGGCATTCCGACCGGCAAGCACGAGCAGATGAGCGCCAAGCTCGGTCGCGAAGTGTCGGCCGCCGAAGTGGTGATGACCGTCCTGCACGCAGGCGGCAAGTTCGACGACAACAGCTACAAGGTGTCCGGCGGCCTGCACGGCGTCGGCGTCAGCGTGGTCAACGCGCTGTCGCAGAAGCTGCTGGTGGACGTGTTCCAGAACGGCTTCCACTACCAGCAGGAATTCAGCAACGGCGCCGCCGTGACCGCGCTGGCCAAGCTGGAAACCACCACCAAGCGCGGCACCACCGTGCGCTTCTGGCCGTCGACGGTCGCCTTCCACGACAACGTGGAATTCCACTACGACATCCTGGCTCGCCGCCTGCGCGAGCTGTCGTTCCTGAACTCCGGCGTCAAGATCGTCCTTGCCGACGAACGTGGCGATGGCCGCCGTGATGACTTCCACTACGAAGGCGGCATCCGCAGCTTCGTGGAGCATCTGGCCCAGCTGAAGACCCCGCTGCACCCGAACGTCATCTCGGTCACCGGCGAGCACAACGGCATCGTCGTGGATGTGGCGTTGCAGTGGACCGACTCCTACCAGGAGACGATGTACTGCTTCACCAACAACATTCCGCAGAAGGACGGCGGCACCCACCTTGCCGGCTTCCGCGGTGCGCTGACCCGTGTGCTCAACAACTACATCGAGCAGAACGGCATCGCCAAGCAGGCCAAGATCAACCTGACCGGCGATGACATGCGCGAAGGCATGATCGCGGTGCTGTCGGTGAAGGTGCCGGACCCGAGCTTCTCCAGCCAGACCAAGGAAAAGCTGGTCAGCTCCGACGTGCGCCCGGCGGTGGAAAACGCCTTCGGCGCGCGCCTGGAAGAGTTCCTGCAGGAAAACCCGAACGAAGCCAAGGCGATCGCCGGCAAGATCGTCGACGCTGCGCGTGCACGCGAAGCGGCGCGCAAGGCCCGCGACCTGACGCGCCGCAAGGGCGCGCTGGATATCGCCGGCCTGCCGGGCAAGCTGGCCGACTGCCAGGAAAAGGACCCGGCGCTGTCCGAACTGTTCATCGTCGAGGGTGACTCGGCAGGTGGCTCGGCCAAGCAGGGCCGCAACCGCAAGAACCAGGCGGTGCTGCCGCTGCGCGGCAAGATCCTCAACGTGGAACGCGCACGCTTCGACCGCATGCTGTCCTCCGACCAGGTGGGTACGCTGATCACGGCCTTGGGCACCGGCATCGGCCGTGACGAGTACAACCCGGACAAGCTGCGGTACCACAAGATCATCATCATGACCGACGCCGACGTCGACGGCGCCCACATCCGCACCCTGCTGCTGACCTTCTTCTACCGTCAGATGCCGGAGCTGATCGAGCGCGGTTACGTCTACATCGGCCTGCCGCCGCTGTACAAGATCAAGCAGGGCAAGCAGGAGCTGTACCTGAAGGACGACCCGGCGCTGGACAGTTACCTGGCCAGCAGTGCGGTGGAAAACGCCGCGCTGGTGCCGGCCACCGGCGAACCGGGCATCGAAGGCCTGGCGCTGGAAAAGCTGCTGCTGGCCTATGCCGCCGCGCTTGATTCCATCGAACGCAATGCCCACCGCTATGACCGCAACCTGCTCGAAGCGCTGGTCGATTTCGTGCCGATGGACATGGACAGCCTGCGCAATGCCGGCGAAGGCGAAGGCCTGGATGCGCTGGCCAAGCGCCTCAACCAGGGCAGCCTGGGCAGCCCGCGTTTCAGCCTGGAACTGCAGGAGGCCAACGAGGAACGCCCCGCCGCCGTGCTGGTGACCCGTCGCCACATGGGCGAGGAGCACATCCAGGTGCTGCCGCTGTCGGCGTTCGAAAGTGGCGAACTGCGTGCGATCCACCAGGCCTCCAAGCTGCTGCACGGGCTGGTGCGCGAAGGTGCAACGATTTCCCGCGGCGCCAAGTCGATCGAAGTCGACAGCTTCGCCAAGGCGCAGAACTGGCTGCTCGAGGAGGCCAAGCGCGGCCGCCAGATCCAGCGATTCAAGGGTCTGGGTGAAATGAATCCGGAGCAGTTGTGGGATACCACGGTGAACCCGGAAACCCGTCGCCTGCTGCAGGTGCGTATCGAAGACGCGGTCGCCGCCGACCAGATTTTCAGCACCCTGATGGGCGATGTGGTCGAACCGCGTCGCGACTTCATCGAAGACAATGCGCTGAAGGTCGCCAACCTGGATATCTGACACAATCGGGACCTGGCCGGTGCGCGGGGAGCTGCACCGGCCTTCGTCCCTTGAACGCAGGTACCTGATGTCCGCATCCGCCCCGGTCTCCGCCGCTCCGCCTCCGGTTCCGCCGCCGTCTACCCCGCCGCGCGCCGTGGCACCGTTGGCAGGTTTCTTCATCGACCTGGGCATCGC
Source organism: Stenotrophomonas sp. CASM114 (assembly GCF_049384325.1). NCBI lineage: Bacteria > Pseudomonadati > Pseudomonadota > Gammaproteobacteria > Lysobacterales > Lysobacteraceae > Stenotrophomonas > Stenotrophomonas sp. CASM114. The sequence goes on from NZ_JBMRGJ010000016.1 coordinate 67,507, forward strand.
CGCCGTCACCCTGGTCGGCCTGAGCATGGTCACCGGACTGTTCTGGGGCTTCTACCGTGCGATCGTGGTCAGCCGCGCCAACGTCGCGGCCAATGGCGGTGCACTCACACCTGACAGCGCCGGCGCGGCAGTGGGCCAGCCCGGGGCCCTGGCCCAGATCCTGATGGCCCTGATCGCCACCGGTGGTGCCGCACTGCTGCTGTACTTCTGGCGGCGCCCGGCGAACGCCGGCGAACGCCTGGCCTCGCGACAGGCGCTGCAGCGTCCTTCCACCTGGGGCTGGACCCTGCTGGTGGCCACGCTGATCGTGGTTGGCAGCAACGGCGTCGCCTTCCTTTCCAAGCAGTTCGGCATCGAGCCGGTGCCGACCAACGTGGAACTGATGCAGAGCGCGATCGCGCGCTTCCCGTTGTTCCTGGTGCTGTTTGCGGTCGTCCTCGCCCCCGCCTACGAAGAGCTGCTGTTCCGTCGTGTCCTGTTCGGGCGCCTGTGGCAGGCCGGCCGCCCCTGGCTGGGCCTCATCCTCAGCAGCCTGGCGTTCGCCCTGGTCCATGAAGTGCCCGGTGTCAGCAAGAACTCGCTGCTGGGCATGGCGCAGCTGTGGCTGGTCTACGGCGGCATGGGTGCCGCCTTCTGCTGGCTGTACCGCCGCACCGGCACCCTGTGGGCGGCGATCACGGCGCATGCGCTGAACAACGCGGTGGCGCTCGCCGCAATGGTGTTCCTGGGGTCAACGTAACGCCGTGCCCGCTTGACGAAAGATTAAGCAGGTACGCTACACACTGCGCACATGAACACGGGGGCGGACCCATGAAACAACTGCTGCTGGCTCTAGTCATCACCACCGTAGTCAGTGCCTGTGCGACCACCACCTCGCCAACCGGAAGACGGCAGATGGTGGGCGGCGTATCGCAGGCACAGCTTGACCAGCTCGGCGCGCAGGCGTTTGCCGAGACCAAGCAGAAAGAGAAGATCAGCACCGATGGCCGCCAGAACGGCTACGTGCAGTGCGTGGTCAACGCGTTGGTCGCGCAGTTGCCGCCTCAGTACCGTGGCGTACGGTGGGAGACCGCCGTGTTCGTCGACAAGGAACCGAACGCCTTTGCCCTGCCCGGCGGAAAAGTGGGCGTGAACACCGGCATTTTCACCGTCGCCAAGAACCAGGACCAGTTGGCTGCCGTGATCGGCCATGAGATCGGCCATGTCATCGCGCGTCACCACGAAGAACGCATCACCCGGCAGATGGGCGCGCAGACCGGCCTGGCCGTGCTGGGCGCGCTGGCCGGTGCCGCCTATGGCGATGGCGCCGCCAGCACGGTCAACCAGCTGGGCGGGATGGGCGCGCAGGCGGCCTTCCTGCTGCCGGGTTCGCGCACGCAGGAAAGCGAGGCAGACGTGATTGGCCAGCGGCTGATGGCGCAGGCTGGATTCAACCCGGCCCAGGCCGTGGACCTGTGGCAGAACATGATGGCCGCCAGCGGCGGTCGCAGCCCGCAATGGCTGTCCACCCACCCCGATCCGGCCAACCGGATCCAGGAGCTGCGACGTGATGCACCGGGCCTGACGCCGGTCTACCAGCAGGCGCAGGCGGCCGGGCTGCGGCCAAAGTGCGGATGAGTGCGCAGTTCTATGCTGTATTGCAGCACATAAAACGATTTCTCACGCCATCTGTTTCTGATACGTTTGGCGGCTCAGATTTTTCTGACAGTCCGACTTTGCCGCTATCCGGCGGTTCGATCGAGGTGAACGATGATTTTCCGTAACCACAAAGCTGTGCTTTCCGTCCTCGTCGCGACCGCCCTGACCGGCGCCGTGGTCACCGATGCCTTTGCGCAGTCCTCGCGTTCCTCCGACCGTGGCAGCCGCGGCGGTAGCAGCAAGCAGGCCAAGGCCGAACCGCTGTACCCGAATGCGACCCGCCAAGAGCCGACCGCCAAGGCCTCGGCCAAGATGGGCAGCAAGCTGCAGAAAATGATCGACAGCTACAACAAGGAAAAGTTCCCGGAGACGCGCGAACAGGCTGACGCGATCCTGGCCGACAGCGCTTCCAACGAGTACGACAAGTCGCTGGCCGCGCAGCTGGCCTCGCAGGCCGCCTACCAGACCGACGACGTGCCGGGCGCCATCGCGTATCTGAAGCAGGTGATCCAGTTCAACGGCCTGGACAACAACGGCCACTTCCAGTCGATGCTGATGCTGGGCCAGCTGCAGCTGCAGGAAGACAAGACCGCCGAAGGCCTGGCCACCCTGGACAAGTACTTCGCAGAGAGCAAGTCGACCAAGCCGGAAGAGCTGATCGCCAAGGGCCAGGCGCTGTACCAGCTGGAGCGCTACCAGGAAGCGATCCCGGTGCTGAAGCAGGCCATCGCCGGCGCCGCCGAGCCGAAGGACAACTGGAACCAGCTGCTGATGGCGGCCCTGTCCGAAGCCGGCCAGACCGGTGAGGCCGTGCAGGCCGCAGAAGCGCTGGCGGCCAAGAATCCGACGGACAAGAAGGCCCAGCTGAACCTGGCCAACATGTACATGCAGGCTGACCAGATGCCGAAGGCCGCCGCGGTGATGGACAAGCTGCGCAGCAGCGGCCAGCTCACCGAAGAGCGCGAGTACAAGCAGCTGTACTCGATCTATGCCAACACCGAGAACAAGGAAAAGGACGTCATCGCGGTCATCAACGAAGGGTTGCAGAAGGGCATCCTGAAGCCGGATTACCAGGTCTACCTGGCGCTGGCCCAGTCCTACTACTACTCCGACCAGGTGCCGCAGGCGATCGATGCGTGGCAGAAGGCTGCCCCGCTCTCCAAGGACGGTGAGACCTACCTGAACCTGGCACGCGTCCTGCATGCCGAAGGTCGCGTCCCCGAGGCCAAGCAGGCCGCCCAGCAGGCGCTGGCGAAGGGCGTGAAGAACCAGGCGGATGCCAAAAAAATCATCAACCTGAAGTAAGTAGGAATAACGCCTGAATGCCTGCTCAGTTGATGCGCAGGCGCTCAGGATTGGTATAAGCTTGGAGGTTCCTGCGGTGTCATGCACCGCTGATCAGGGATCCCGCCCCCGGGATTCCGGCCCCACTATTGAGCTCTTGGCGCATGACGGAACAACTAGTCGTTCACCGGTACGAACAACCCGATGACAAGGGGCTGAGCTGGCCTCGCATCGTCGGCATCGCGTTTGTAATTGCCCTGCATCTGGCCGCCTTCATGATGCTCCTCATTCCCGCCGTGGCTCCCAAGGCCGTCGCGGAGAAGGAGCGCAACGTCATGGTGACCATCGTCGACGCGCCGCCGCCGCCCCCACCGCCGCCGCCGCCGCCGCCGCCGCAGGATACTCCGCCACCGCCGGTGAAGAATCTGTCGCCGCCGAAGCCGTCGCCCGTACCGCCGCCGCCGCAGGCGCCGGTCGTGGACGTGCCGGAGCCGCGCCCGAACGATATCGTCACCCCGCCGTCGCCCCCGTCGCCGCCGGCTCCGCCGACCTCGATCGAGGCCAGCGTGGACATCTCGTCGAAGGCCATGAATCCGCCGCGCTATCCGCCGGCCGCCTTCCGCGCGGGTATCCAGGGCGAAGTGATCCTGATCATTGATGTCGATGCCAACGGCAACGTCACCAATGTCACGGTGGAAAAGTCCAGCCGTAACCGCGACCTGGACCGTGCTGCGATGGAAGCAGCTCGCAAGTGGCGCTTCAACGCCGCTGAATCTGGCGGTAAGAAGGCGGCAGGTCGCGTTCGCGTCCCGGTCAACTTTGCGCTGAACTGATGCGTCCGGGTGGCCCTCCGGCCACCCCCGCTCCCGGTTCGATTGTTTAGCTTAGCTACACCCTTTATCACCACACACAACAAAGGTAAGCGTCATGCTGCAGGAAATTTTCATCGCCGCTGCTGCCGGGGGCAATCCGTCCAACGCCCTGTCGCAGATGGGCTTCGAGCACCTGATCCACGAAATGACCACCAAGCCGGGTGATTTCGCGGTTTCCTGGGTCGTGCTGCTGACCCTGATCGCCATGTCGGCCATGTCCTGGTACTGGACCGTCATCAACATCTTCCGTGCCACCCGCCTGAAGAGCGCCGCTGACCGCGTCGTCAGCCTGTTCTGGGACACCCCGAACGCGCAGGACGCCATCCGTGCGATGGAAGAGCAGCCGGCTTCGGAGCCGTTCTCGAAGATCGCCCTGGACGCTGCCCAGGCCGCTGCCCACCACCAGCGCGCTGAAGGCGGTGCTACCGGCGGCGTCGGTGAGAACCTGAGCCGTTCGGAGTTCGTCGACCGCGCTCTGCGCCAGGCCGTCACCCGCGAAAGCAACAAGCTGCAGTCGGGCATGACCCTGCTGGCCACCGTCGGCGCGACCGCTCCGTTCGTCGGTCTGCTGGGTACCGTGTGGGGCATCTACGGCGCGCTGATCAAGATCGGTGCCACCGGCTCCGCTTCGATCGACGCCGTTGCCGGCCCGGTGGGTGAAGCGCTGATCATGACCGCGATCGGTCTGTTCGTCGCAATCCCGGCCGTGTTCGCCTTCAACTTCTTCAGCAAGATCAACAGCGCGACCATCAGCAAGTTCGATACCTTCGCGCACGACCTGCACGACTTCTTCGCCACCGGTTCGCGCGTCCGCTAATTGCGGCGCGCGTCACCCAGCGACGAAGTAAGTAGTCACCAAGATCTAGACGGAGCCCGTTATGGCTTTCAGTAGTGGTAACAGCGGCGGCCCCATGGCCGACATCAACGTTACGCCCCTCGTGGACGTGATGCTGGTGCTGCTGATCATCTTCATCATCACGGCGCCCCTGATGTCCCACAAGGTCAAGGTGGATCTGCCGGAAGCCAACCTGATCCAGAAGCCGGAAGATGCTGAAAAGCGTCCGAACCCGATCACGCTGGCAGTCAAGGAAGACGGCTCGATCTACTGGAACGACGAAGAAATCAACAAGCAGACTCTCGAGTCCCGCTTGGCGACCGCCGCACAGCAGACCCCGCAGCCGCCGCTGAACCTGCGTGGTGACCGCACCACCAAGATGCGCGTCATCAACGACCTGACCAAGGTCGCGCAGGAACAGGGCATGCTGGACGTCGGCTTCGTTGCGACCAAAGAAAAGGGGCAATAAGCCATGGCATTCAGTAGTGGTGGTGGCAAGGGCCCCATGGCAGACATCAACGTCACGCCCCTCGTGGACGTGATGCTGGTTCTGCTGATCATCTTCATCGTGACCGCGCCGATCATGACGTACCCGATCGCCGTGGACCTGCCGCAGCGCGTGCTCAACCCACCGCCGCAGCTGGTCGAACCGCCGCCGCCGATCGAACTGAAGATCGACGCCAGCAACCAGGTCTCGTGGAACAACAGCCCGATCAATACCAGCGAGCTGCAGCAGCGGATGGAGCAGGAGGTCCAGCGTGACCCGACCAACCAGCCGGAACTGCGCATCGACGCCAGCCCGGATTCCGAGTACGACGTGATGGCCAAGGTTCTGGCCGCCGCGAAGAATGCTCAGATGAAGAAGATCGGATTTGTGCAGCAGTAAACGCTACACCGCAATACAACAGTCATGACGCGACTGCAGACGCCCCTGGAAACAGGGGCGTTTTTTTGTGTTCTCGTCGTGGCGCACGGGTTGGGGTCAGATCCCTTTTCCTGAGGAAAAGGGATCTGAGCCCATCCGACCCCATCCGGCAGCAGGCGCCGCTATGATCGGCGGATGCTCGCCCTCTTCGACTCCCTGCGCCATTGGCTCGACGGCATCGCCCACCTCGGCACGATCCTGGCGGTGGCCTACCTGCTCTACCTGTTCGCGCTGGCGGGCTGGATCATGCTGCAGAAGCGCGAGCCGGTGGCCACGCTGAGCTGGATCCTTTCGCTGGCACTGCTGCCCTACCTCGGGCTCTTCATCTACTACCTGCTGGGGCCGCAGAAGGTGAAGCGGCAACGGCTGCGTCGTGGCCGTGCACGCTCGGGCATGGAGCACTACAGCGATGTCTGCCCGCCCGATTCGGACTGCACCGAGCTGGCCAAGGTTGCCCAGGCCACCACCGGACTGGCGCCCAGCAGTGCCACCGAGGTGACCTGGCTGGTCGACGGCGCAGCCACCTATGCCGCGCTGCTCGACGCGATCGCGCAGGCGCGCGACCACGTGCACCTGGAGTACTACATCTTCAACCCCGACCATGCCGGCACCGCACTGCGCGATGCCCTGGTCGAACGTGCGCAGGCCGGTGTGCAGGTGCGCCTGCTGCTGGATGCGGTGGGCTCTTCCGCCCTGCCCCGGCGCTTCCTGCAGCCACTGCTGGACGCCGGCGGCGAAGCGATCTGGTTCCATCCGCGACAGCTGCTGAAGCCGTTCAAGCGCCCGTGGCTGAACCTGCGCACCCACCGCAAGCTGGTGATCGTCGACGGTCGCCTCGCCTTCACCGGCGGCATCAACATCACTGACGAGGAAGACGAGAGCCGCAGGCCCGACGCTTACCGCGACCTGCACATGCGTATCCGCGGCCACGTGGTGCGCAGCCTGCAGCTGGTGTTCGCCGAGGACTGGCTCTATGCCAGTGGCCAGGACCACTCGCGTTTCGACATCGCCCGCCTGTGGCCGGCCGACATGCCGCTGCGTGCGGATGGATCGATCAGCGCCCAGGTGCTGGTGTCCGGGCCCGACTCGGGCTGGGAGACCATCCACCGCCTGCACGTGGCGGCGATCCAGGAAGCACACGAGCGCGTGTGGCTGGTGACGCCCTACTTCGTGCCCGGTGAAGCAGCGAGGATGGCGCTGACCTCGGCCGCGCTGGGCGGCCTGGACGTGCGCCTGCTGGTGCCGAAGATGAGCGACTCCTGGTTCGTCACCCAGGCCGCACGGTCCTACTTCGACGAACTGCTGCACGCGGGCGTGAAGATCTACGAGTACGGCCCGCGCATGCTGCATACCAAGGCGTTCATCGCCGACGACGATGTCTGCATCGTCGGCAGCGCCAACTTCGACCACCGCAGCTTCCGGCTGAACTTCGAACTGTCGATGATGATCAGCGACCGTGACCGCGTCGCTGCGCTGGCCGAACTGCTGCAGGGCGAATTCGACCGTTCCACGCGGGTGCACGACCAGGCCGGCCGCTCGCTGTGGCTGCACCGCCTGCCCGAGGCCTTCGCCCGGCTGGCCTCGCCGCTGCTCTGACGCAGCGCTACACTGCGGCGATCATCCGGGGAGCCCGACTATGTACTGGTTGTACCTGCTGCTGGCGCTGGGCTGCTTTGCCTTCGCCCTGAAGACCCCGAGCGCGGGGTTGATGACCCTGTGCCTGCTGGCGGCGCTCGGCTTCCTGCTGGCCTGGGTGCGCGGCCGCTACGTGGCCCGCTTCGGTGACCTGCAGCGCGACCCGGCCACGCTGATCGATGCCGAGGAGCTGCGCCGCCTGCGCGAACAGGCCCAGGCCCGCCGCACTGACGACCACAACGACCACGACCCGTCCCCTCTTTCCAAGTAGTCCCGTTCCATGACCCAGCTCAGCGTCAACGTCAACAAGATCGCCGTCCTGCGCAATTCGCGCGGCGGCGCCGAACCGGACGTGGTGCGCGCCGCCCAGGCCTGCCTGGATGCCGGCGCGCATGGCATCACCGTGCATCCGCGGCCGGACCGCCGGCATATCACCGCCGAGGACGTGCTGGCCCTGTCCACGCTGACCCGCGCGCGTGGCGTTGAATTCAACATCGAAGGCAATCCGTTCGCGCCGCCGCGCGAGGGCTACCCGGGGCTGCTGCCGCTGTGCGAACAGACCCGTCCGGCGCAGGCCACCCTGGTCCCCGATGATGACGGCCAGATCACCTCCGACCACGGTTTCGACTTCGAACGAGATGCCGAGCGCCTGCGTCCGCTGGTGGCTGCGCTGAAGGCCATGGGGTGTCGGGTCAGCCTGTTTGTTGACGCAGGCAACCCATTGCTGGAGCAGGCAGCTGAGGTGGGGGCGGACCGCATCGAGCTGTATACCGGGCCCTATGCAGAGGCGCATGCGGCGGGCGATGCCGATGCGATGCTGGCGCTGTTCGCCACTGCTGCCCGACGAGCGCAGGCCGTCGGCCTGGGTGTCAATGCTGGCCACGACCTGTCGCAGGACAACCTGCGCGACTTCCTGGCCCACGTGCCGGAGGTGCTGGAGGTGTCGATCGGTCACGCGCTGATCGGCGAGGCACTGTATGACGGGCTGGATGCCACCGTGCGCGGGTACCTGGCGCTGCTCTGATGCATTGCAGCCGAGCGTAGGCTCGGCTCCACAAGGTCTCTGCATCAACTGTAGAGCCGAGTCCATGCTCGGCTCAGCCTCGCCCTGAACCCTTCAGGCGGCCGTCGCAGCCATTGAGACGGCCACGACGTACCCTGCCGCAATGGGTATTGCGATCAAGGGCCGAGGTTCCACGTCCCACCTTGCCGGGCGCTTTGAAAGCACCGTCAGCGAGGCGGTGGACGACGGCTGGGCGGTCGACGAAAGCGAAGAGTTCCTCGCCCCGCGCCTGCGCACCGAAGTACGCGCCGAAACCGCGCGCAGCATCATCACCCGCAACAACTCGCCCGACGTCGGCTTCAGTCAATCGGTGAATCCCTACCGCGGTTGCGAGCACGGCTGCTCGTACTGCTTCGCCCGCCCTTCGCATGCCTATCTGAACCTGTCGCCGGGGCTGGACTTCGAGACCAAGCTGTTCGCCAAGACCAATGCGCCGCAGCTGCTGCGCAAGGAACTGTCGAAACCGGGCTATGTGCCGCAGCCGATCGCACTGGGCATCAACACCGATGCGTACCAGCCGATCGAACGCAAGTTCAAGCTGACCCGCCAGCTGATTGAAGTGATGCTGGAGACCCGGCATCCGTTCTCGCTGATCACCAAGAACGCACTGGTCGAGCGCGACATCGATCTGCTCGCGCCGCTGGCCGCGGAGAACCTGGTCAGCGTGCACTTCTCGGTGACCTCGCTGGACCCGCATCTTTCCGCGAAGCTGGAACCGCGTGCATCAGCGCCACATGCACGGCTGCGCGCGATGAAGCGCCTGCATGACGCCGGCATTCCGGTCGGTGTGATGGTGGCGCCGGTGATTCCCTGGATCAACGACAGCGAGCTGGAAGCCGTGCTGGAGGCTGCGCACGACGCAGGTGCGAGCACCGCCGGTTACGTGCTGCTGCGCCTGCCGCTGGAAGTGGCACCGCTGTTCCGCGACTGGCTGGATACGCACCATCCCGATCGCGCTGCGCACGTGATGAGCACCATCCAGCAGCTGCGCGGTGGCAAGGACTACGACAGCCAGTTCGGCACGCGTATGCGTGGCCAGGGCGTGTATGCCGATCTGTTGAACAACCGCTTCAAGCTGGCACGCAAGCGTCTGGGCTTCAATGCACAGAACAGCCATTGGCCGAAGCTGGATTGCAGCCGTTTCCAGAAGCCGCTGCCGCCGAAGAAGGAGTCGCCGCAGGGCAGTCTGTTCTAGGGCTCTGGACCGCAGCGCGATCCACCGGTAACAATCCACACCCTGCCGCATCGCCTGGTGTTGTACACGATGAAATGCAGTCACTGCTTCCGTGCCAGTGGTCTTCTTCTCTGCCTTGCGACCCTGCAAGTCCAGGCCCGCGCCCTGCACGAATGCATCGTCGTTCCGCAGGCCGCGGTCGTCACTGAAATGCCGGCTGGCCTGGACGAGTTCGAACAACGTTTGTGGACAGCAAATGCAGGTCAGGTGGTCAGCAAGGGCACCGACACCCTTCTTCTGCTTCGCCTGTTCTCGGAATCACCGGGCGTGATGGATTCCCAAGAGTTCACCAAGGTCACCGGCACCCTGTCTGGATACACTCCGTCCTCTGAAGGGATTCCGGCCGTGCTCGGCGCACGCCTGAGCAGTGGCAGCGCGGGCTTCGCGCACAAGGGAGACTACTGGTTGTCCGATTCAGCGGATATCGAACTACATCGGCCGCACAAGGGCGACAGTCGGATCGAAGTCAAAGTGACGGCTGTTGGGTGGAACAGCTATCGAAAGGAGGACCGTTCCTTCTATCTCCAGTTCACCTGTCAACTCGAGGAGATCCCCGTCGAGAAGCTCAGTGCCTGGCAAGGCGGCAACGGCAACCTCTTGGGATCCTTTGGACCTGCCAGATAATCGAGCGGATCAACCTTTACCCAATACTGGCTTATTTCGATGTATCTGGAACAATGCGATAACTGAAGTGAAGATCATCCACCGGCTCGGCATCGCGTTCCTTTGGATGCTTCCACTGAACTTTCTTCTGCTGACGACTGCCAAGCTGATGTCAGGAAACGCGCTTGGGAACGAAGAACTCGTGGGCTTCGGCGTCGCCCTCTTTGGTCTGATGGCGGGAGGGATTCTCTATCGCCGCCGCCCTCGGTAGAGGTGAGTTCGTTCGACCGTGGTCCGGGTCCATTGCTGAGAAAGCATTGACTGGAGGTCCTGGCATGGCAGCCTTGAAGAGTGGCGGAGCTCTCCTGGGGCATCACAGAGCCAAGGCAGTCAGAATCATTTCTGACTGGACGACCGCTCGCGGCGGATTCAAGGCACTGGGTACATCATCCGCGGTAAGGCGACTGTGCGAGGAACTTATGGCACCGCGAAAAAGCAGGAAAAGAGATCCAGGATTGCCAGTCGTCCAGCACTGGTTTGTGCGATCGCGATTTGGAGAGTGATGAAGATTCTACTTTGGGTACCTGTTGGTTTATTTGCTTTGCTGTCATTGAGAGCAATCGCGTTCGTCGCCTATCAAGGGCTAAATGGAACTGCCTTCGAGGAAGAGGAAATCATTGTCGCGGGGATCGGATTGGTCTGCGGCTGGATCGCCTGGGTCATGCACAAGACCTTGATCAGGCCAGGTAGGAAGCCGAGACCCTGATTCTGAGCCGGTGGTTCCGGGCGAGCTGGTCGGTGTCGACCGCCGTGGTTACGACGCGAGCGATATAAAAAATTCGCACCGTACAAGTAGATGTTTCTGGGGAGCGCGACTGTGCGAACGAGATTGTTGATTGCGCTTGTTCTAGGCTTGAGCTGCAGCGCGTGCGCGTCGCTGCTTCTGGTAGCCATAAGATCAGCGCCTTCTACGTGTCTAACGCCAACTCTGATGTGACCGGCTGCGAAAGGTCTGACTACAGGGAAATTTCACTTGCGTGCCATCGGATTGTTGATGGCGACAATGTCGTAGTGGCATTGCGCGAGTACACAGCGACCAAGATTGAGAATGAAAGATACAGGAAGCTGACATTGATCCTTCCCCCGAATCTGGCGGAGGGCGATGTCTTCAGTTTGACGGAGGGTGATATCAGGGCGTTCTACAGCACTGGCCTTAGCCTGAGACCTAGCAGCACTGGATGCTACGGAAAGGCCGTTTCAGGCAGCGTCGAAATCCTCAGGAAATCCAATGATCTGATGCAGCTTCGCATCAACGCGCGCTTTGATCTCGATAGCCCCGCGGGCTGGAAGGACCACTGCAAGATGCGCGAGCTCAGCTATGAACTGAATGCCATCCGGAGACCGCTGGGTCAGGTGGGCGCCTGGGAAGGCGTGCACGCCCCTGGAGATTCTCTTATCAGCGAGGGCAGCCCGAGTAGCGGATTGCCTTAGGAGATAGCACCAACTGCCCGCACGACAGCACAGGATCTCGGGGGCCCGCTTCTTGATCCGGACAAGATGCTGAGAACATCGAGTGACCAGTTTGCTTCACCCTCCCCCAAACAACTTCTGCGCACTCTGGAACAGGATCCAACTCGTCGCGATGAACTTGTCGCCACCCTGCGGCCGGTTGCCACGATGGGTGTGGGTGAACGCCGTCGGGGCGATCAGCAGGCTGCCGGTACGCGGCGCGATCTTGCGGCCCTGGAACAGGAACTCGGTTTCACCTTCGTCAAAGTCGTCGTTGAGGTACAGCGTCCACAGCACATGCCGGTGCAGGGTCTCGGCCTGCGCATCCTTCGGGTACAGCTCGCAGTGCCAGTACGGGTAGCCGCCCTCGCCCGCCGCATACCACTGCAGGTTGATCGCACCCGGGCGCAGGCAGGTGCGGGCCAGATCGGCCAGCTGCTGCTGCGGCATGTCGGGGAAGTCCTCGGCGGACAGGCGTCGCGGTTGGCCGTTGCTGTCCTGGATCTGCAACATCAGTGGGGCGATCAACGCCTGTGGATAACGGCGTAGATAAGTCAGCAGGCCGTTGAACACCGCAATCTGCAGCTGCTGATCAACATCCTGCCAGCCGTCCAGGCCACTGATGCGCAGATCCTTGCTGTGCTTGAGTTCCGGGAACACGCCACTGCCCACCGCACCGGGCAGCAGGCCACGCGTCGCACGCATGCGCTCGACGATCGCCGCGCAGACCTCGCTGGGGACGGCGTTGTGGATGACTTCGATGAAATCGACCGGGCCCTGCTCGTGCATGCGTGCATTCCTTAGGCGGCAACGGCTTGATGGTGCCGTTTGCCGCCCTCGGTGTCACCCCACGGTCATGTCATCGATCTGCCATGACCGCTGTCAGGCGATCGGTTGTCAGCCCTGTGCGTCGTCGTGTGCGTGGTGGTAGCGCACGGCCTCGGCCACTTCCTCGCGCGAACCGAGGAACACCGGCACGCGCTGGTGCAGCTGGTCGGGCTGGATGTCGAGGATGCGCTCGCGGCCGGTCCAGGCGGCACCGCCGGCCTGCTCGACCAGCAGGCCCATCGGGTTGGCTTCGTACATCAGGCGCAGCTTGCCGGCCTTGGATGGGTCCTTCTTGTCCCACGGGTAGATGAAGATGCCGCCGCGGGTCAGGATGCGATGCACGTCGGCCACCATGCTGGCGATCCAGCGCATGTTGAAGTTCTTGCCGCGTACGCCTTCCTTGCCCGCCAGCAGGTCGCCGACGTAGGCCTGCATCGGCGCTTCCCAGTGGCGCTGGTTGGACATGTTGATCGCGAATTCCTGGGTGGCCGCCGGGATCTGCATGTTCTCGGTGGTCAGCACGAACTCGCCCTTCTCGCGGTCCAGGGTGAAGGCGTGGGTGCCATGGCCGACGGTCAGCACCAGCTGGGTGCTGGGCCCGTAGATGCAGTAGCCGGCGGCGATCTGCTTGCTGCCCGGCTGCAGGAAGGCGTCGTCGCCCGGCAGCTCGACATTGGTCGGGCAGCGCAGCACGGAGAAGATGGTGCCGACGGAGACGTTGACGTCGATGTTGGAGCTGCCATCGAGGGGATCGAACAGCAGCAGGAAATCACCGCGGGGATAGATGTCCGGCACCGGCTGGCTGTGGTCCATTTCCTCCGAGGCGCAGGCGGCGAGGTGGCCACCCCAGGCGTTGGCTTCGAGCAGGATCTCGTTGCTGATGACGTCGAGCTTCTTCTGCGCTTCACCCTGCACGTTGCCGGTACCGGCGTCGCCGAGCACGCCACCGAGGGCGCCCTTGCTGACGGCGATGGAGATGCTGGTGCAGGCGCGGGCGACGACCGCGATCAGCTGGCGCAGGTCGGCATTGATGCGGCCGGCGTGCTGTTCCTGGATCAGGAAGCGGGTCAACGAAGTACGGGACATGAGCGGGCAGGTCTCGGCAGCGGGAAAACGCCTATTGTCGCCCGTCTGGCGGGGGCGTGCGTGAGCGCGGGAAGGCGTAATCGTTTCCAGATGCGTTGCGCTTGTGGCGCCTTCCTTTTGTCGAGGCGCGTGGAAGGGGGAGGCGATGCAGGACACGCTGCAAGTACGTCCATGTAAGCTCGATGGCGCCATCCATGGCGCCAACGGTCCTGCATCACCTCCCCCTCCCACGCGCTTCAGGGTTCGCCGCGAGCGCGGTGGGGATGGCAAAGGCAAGAGCAAAAGCAAAAAACAAAGGCGCCTTTCGGCGCCTTTGTCCTCAAGCTACTGGAGCGTTGCTTCAGCCCTTGGCGACGGTGGCCACGGCCTTGGCGACGTATTCCAGGTTGTTCTGGTTCAGCGCGGCCACGCAGATACGGCCGGTGCCGACGGCGTAGATGCCGAACTCGTCGCGCAGGCGCTCGACCTGCTCACGGCTCAGGCCGGAGTAGGAGAACATGCCGGCCTGCTCGTTGATGAAACCGAACTGCGGTGCACCGGCAGCGGCCAGCTTCTCGACCAGGCCGTGGCGCAGGGCGTGGATGCGCTCGCGCATCTCGGTCAGCTCCTGCTCCCACATCGCACGCAGTTCCGGGTTGGTCAGCACGCCGGCCACCAGTGCAGCGCCGTGGGTGGATGGGCTGGAGTAGATGGTGCGGATCACGCGCTTGACCTGCGATTGCACGGCCTTGGCGTCAGCGGCGGTCGGCGCCACCATCGACAGCGCACCCACGCGCTCGCCATACAGCGAGAACGACTTGGAGTACGAGTTGGCGACGATGAAGCTGTCGATGCCGGCTTCGGCGATGATGCGCACCGCTGCGCCGTCCTGCTCGATGCCCTTGTCGAAGCCCTGGTAGGCCATGTCGATGAAGGGGAACAGCTGCTTGTCCTTCAGCAGTTGCGCGACCTGCTTCCACTGGGTGACCGTGAGGTCAGCGCCGGTGGGGTTGTGGCAGCAGGCGTGCAGCAGCACCACGGTGCCGGCTTCCAGCTTGCCCAGGTCGGCCAGCATGCCGTCGAAATCGACGCCATGGGTGCCCGGGTCGAAGTAGGTGTAATCCAGCACCTCGAAACCGGCGGCGCTGAACACCGCACGGTGGTTTTCCCAGCTCGGGTTGCTCAGCGCAACGGTGGCGTGCGGCAGCAGCTTCTTCAGCACGTCGGCGCCGACGCGCAGCGCACCGCTGCCACCAACGGTCTGCGCGGTGGTCACGCGGCCGGCGGCCAGCAGCGGCGAATCCTTGCCGAACACCAGCTCACGCGTCGCCTGCGTGTACGCCGGCAGGCCATCGATCGGCAGGTAGCCGCGCGGTTTGGCTTCAGCGGCGAGCTGCTGCTCGATCTGCTTGACGGCGCGCAGCAGCGGAATGCGGCCGCTCTCGTCGTAGTAGATGCCCACACCCAGGTTGACCTTGGTCGGGCGGCTGTCGGCGTTGTACGCCTCGGTCAGGCCCAGGATCGGGTCGCCTGGGACCAGTTCCACGTTTGCAAAGAAGGACACGGCGGTACTCGTTCGGTAGACGGAAAGGGGGAGGAAGTGCGCTACGCGGTCCGCGGCTTTTCGGCCGGAAACAGCCCATCGTAACAAAGCCTGCCGGGGCTGGCCGCCGCCATCGTCATCCGCGGCCCCGTACCATGGCGTGCGTTGCCGCCCGATCCATCAACCTGAATCATGAATCCCGCCGCACGACGCCGTTGCCTGCCGCTGTCCGCCCTGCTGCTGTCGCCTTGGACGGCGGTGGCCGAGCCTGCGCCCACCGCCCTGCCTGCGGTGCAGGTACAGGCCGCCCGGGTGCCGGGCATCGATCCGTTCGCGCTGCCGGCCAGCCAGGACACGGTCTGGATCGACGCCAGCCGCGCGGGCACCGGTGCGCAGCTGTCTGAGGCCTTGGCCGGGGTCCCCGGACTGCTGGCACGTGACCGGCAGAACTTCGCCCAGGACACGCAGCTGTCGATTCGTGGCTTCGGCGCACGCTCGACCTTCGGCGTGCGCGGGGTGCGGGTGCTGATCGACGGCGTGCCGGCCACCATGCCTGACGGCCAGGGCCAGCTGTCGCATGCCAGCCTGTTGGGCGCCGAGCGCATCGAGGTGCTGCGCGGGCCGTTCTCGGCGCTGTACGGCAATTCCTCCGGCGGCGTGCTGCAGGTCTGGAGCGCGCAGGGCCAGGCCGGTGACCCGTGGCGGTTGCGCGTGAATGCCGGCGCCGACAACACGCTCAGTGTCGGCGCACAGCTCAAGGGTGCCGGCCCAGCGCTGGACTACAACATCGCGGCCAACCACTTCCGCACCGATGGCTGGCGGGACCACAGCCGTGCGCGCCGCGAATCGCTCAACGCACGCATTGGTGGTGATCTAAGCGGTGGGCGGCTGGAGCTGCTGCTCAATGCGCTGGATGCCCCCGATGCGCAGGATCCGCTGGGCCTGAGCCGTGCCCAGGTGGCGGCTGATCCGCGCCAGGCCACGGCAGTCGCGCACCAGTACAACACCCGCAAATCGGTGCGCCAGCAGCAGGCTGGCCTGCGCTGGACCCGGGAGACCGGGGCAGAGCGCTGGCAATTGATGGGCTATGCCGGCCAACGCACGGTGACCCAATACCTGCCGATTCCGCCGGCACCCCAGACCAACAGCCCGCTGCATGCCGGCGGCGTGATCGATCTGCAGGGCGGGTATGGCGGGCTGGACGCGCGCTGGGGCTGGCACGGCGACCTCGCCGGCCGGCCGCTGGACCTGGTGGCCGGGCTCAGCGCCGACCGCCAGCGCCAGCACCGCACCGGCTACGAGAACTTCGTGGGCAGCGCCCTCGGGGTGCGCGGGCGCCTGCGCCGTGACCAGATCGATACCGTGCAGAACGTGGACCAGTTCGCCCAGGCCTGGTGGCAATGGAGTCCGCGCTGGTCGCTGCTGGCCGGGGTGCGCCACAGCGCGGTGCGTTTCGACTCGGACGATCGCTACATCACCACCCGCAACCCGGATGACAGTGGCCACCGGCGCTACCAGGCGACCACGCCGGTGGCAGGCGTCAGCTTCGAGGCCAGCCCGCAGTGGCGCCTGCATGCCGCCGTGGGGCGTGGATTCGAGACCCCCACCTTCAACGAGCTGGGGTATCGCGCCGATGGTCAGGCGGGCCTGGCGCTGGATCTGGCGGCCGCCCGCAGCCGCAGCCTGGAGCTAGGCAGCAAGTGGCACGCACAGGATGGAACCCAGCTCGATGTCAGCCTGTTCCGTGCAGATACCGACGATGAGCTGGCAGTTGCCAGCAACATCGGCGGTCGCAGCACGTATCGCAACATCGGCCGAACCCGCCGCCAGGGTGTTGAATTGCAGTATCGCCAGCCGCTGGCCGAGCAGCTGGAGCTGCAGCTGGCGTGGACCTGGCTGCAGGCGCAGGCGCGTTCGCCGTACCTCACCTCCAACACCCTGGTTGCCGCCGGCAGCCGCCTGCCCGGGGTACCGCGCCAGCAGGCCTTTGCCCGGCTGCAATGGTCGCCCGGCCAGTGGCAGTGGGCGCTGGAGGCCTCCGCCGGCAGTGATACCGTAGTCAACGACGTGGCGACCGAACGCGCGCCCGGCTTCGCCCTGCTGCATCTGGAAGGCGGCCGTCGCTGGGCCCTGCCGGGTGGCGAGCTGCGCGCCTTCGCCCGGATGGAGAACGTGCTGGACCAGGCCTACATAGGCTCGGTGATCGTCAACGATGGCAACGGGCGCTTCTACGAACCGGGACCGGGACGGCGGGCCAACGTCGGCCTGCAATGGTCGTGGCGTTGAAGGGGTAGTGCCGGCCGCTGGCCGGCATCGCGCCGTGCAGGACGTCAGGAGGTTGCCGGCCAGCGGCCGGCACTACCCGTCAGTCGGGGGCCTTGGCTGGCACGAACGGCGATGTCGGGTCGCTGGCCGGGAAGGTCTCCTCCAGCGCTTCGTCCTGGTTGTCGCTGGCGCGCTGCTTGCGTTCGCGGCGCTTGAGCGGGCTTTCCTGGCCACCGCGATGGCGGTCACCGCCATCCTTGCGGTCCTGCGCTGCCTGTTCAGCCTCGTGCTTCACCGGCAGATGGTCGCTCCCGTGCTCGGCATCGAAGAACGGTGCGCCGGTGCCACGGTAGTCGGCGTTGTCGGCATC
This sequence comes from Stenotrophomonas sp. CASM114, assembly GCF_049384325.1. NCBI lineage: Bacteria > Pseudomonadati > Pseudomonadota > Gammaproteobacteria > Lysobacterales > Lysobacteraceae > Stenotrophomonas > Stenotrophomonas sp. CASM114. Next base: position 85,176 of record NZ_JBMRGJ010000016.1, read on the forward strand.
GCGCTTGCCGCGCTGCTCGCCGGGAATGGGCGGGTGGTTCTCCCGCAGCGGGTCTCGCGAGGTCTCTCGGCTCATGGTCTGGTACCTGCCCTTGGGGGGATTCCACTACACCGCGACGCAGGTAAAGCCGCCGCGAACCTGGCGTCATGAACATCTCGCTCACCCGCTGGTAACGGCACCGCGCGTATTCCTGCCCACCCGCCCCCGCTGCAGGAGCCGGCCATGCCCCGTCTTGAACGACCCGCACCGTCCGTGTTCAACGCCCTGCTCGATCCGCTCGGCCAACGTACCGCGCAGCGCCGCACGCGCCGCCATGAGGATCCGCAGGCGGTGGCCCAGGACTATCTGCAGTACATGCTCAGTGACTACGAGGAACGTCGCGGGCAAAGTCATCGCAACTGGCGTGACCTGTGCCCGGTCTATGCCTTCGCGTTGACCACCCATGCTGCCGACTGGCCGCGCGGTGACGCTGCCGATACCTGCGAGGAATTGGCCGAGCACTGGGAACAGATGCGCGGGCAGTCGCGGCTGGGCTGGTCGCAGGCGCGGCCGGTGGTGGAGGACGCCTGGCGCGCGCTGGACCATATTCCGGCGGCGGCGGTGAGGCCGTTGCTGCAGTAGTGCCGGCCGCTGGCCGGCAACCCCAGGACACTTCAGGCCGCGAGCTCTGCCGGCCGGCGGCCGGCACTACCGCACCTGCGTGGAACCCACGTGCACGGTATCGACACGGGTGGTTTACACCGCCCATCCGAAGCTGGGTGCCCTGCCCCATCAAAGGTGCGTCCATGGCCCGCCCGATCTGGACCGGTACGCTGTCCTTCGGACTGCTCAATGTGCCGGTGTCGCTGATGTCCGGCGAACGCAAGGTTGACCTGCAGTTCCGCATGCTCGACTCGCGCGATCGCAAGCCGATCCGTTTCGAAAGGGTCAACGCCGACACCGGCGAGGAAGTGCCCTGGAAGGACATCGTGAAAGCCTATGAGTACGACAAGGGCAGTTATGTCGTGCTGGAGGAAGGCGACATCCGCTCGGCGGCGCCGGAAAGCCACGAAGCGGTGGAGGTGGAATCCTTCGTGGACGCAGCGCAGATCGACCCGCGCTACTACGAGAAGCCGTACCTGCTGGTGCCCGGCAAGAAGGCCGAAAAGGGCTACGTGCTCCTGCGCGAAACGCTGCGCAGTACCGGCAAGGTAGGCATTGCCCGGGTGGTGGTGCGCACGCGCGAGTACCTGTGTGCGGTGATGCCGCATGCGGACGCGCTGGTGCTGATGATCCTGCGCTATCCGCAGGAACTGGTGGATCCCGAGGACTACAAGCTGCCTGCCGGCAAGCTGTCCGACTACCGCATCACCAGCAAGGAAACGGCGATGGCCGAGCAGTTGATCGAGTCGATGTCCGGCGATTGGGACCCATCGCACTACCACGATGAATTCCGCGAGCGCCTGCAGCAGGTGCTGAACAAGCGCATCAAGTCCAAGGGCGGCACCACGCGGGTGGAAGATGAGCCCGCACCACACGAGGATGCGACAACGAACGTTGTCGACTTCATGGCGTTGCTGCAGAAGAGCCTGGATGCGAACAAGCGCACGCCGGCGAAGAAGGCCGCAACGCGCAAGGCAGCTGCAAAGTCGACGGTGAAGAAGGCCGCAAAGAAGACAACGAAGAAGGCTGCGAAGAAGGCCGCACCACGGCGCAAGGCAGGTTGAACCATGTCGCTGCACCAGTACCGGCGCAAGCGCCGGCTTGGCGGAGGCACAGGGCAGACGCCGGAGCCTGACGACACACCCGCACGCGGTGATCCGCAGCGGCGGCCAACCTTCGTCATCCAGCTGCATCATGCCAGTTCGCGCCACTATGACTTCCGCCTTGAGATGGACGGCGTGCTGAAGAGCTGGGCGGTGCCGAAAGGTCCTTCGCTTCGCGTCGGCGAGAAGCGGCTGGCCGTGGAAGTGGAAGATCACCCGTTGTCCTACGCTGGCTTCGAGGGCGACATTCCCGAAGGCCACTACGGCGCGGGGCACGTGGAGGTGTTCGATCAGGGCACCTGGGCCTGCGAAGGCGATCCACTGCAGGCGCTGGCAGCTGGAAAGATCGACTTCGTACTGCATGGACAACGCCTGGCCGGTGGCTGGAAGCTGGTGCGCACGGCAATGAAGGGACGCCAGGTGCAGTGGCTGCTGATCAAGCGCGACGACGAGCAGGCGCGCGATGCCGAAGCAGACGATCTGCTGGACGCGCACGTGCCCAAGCGCGCATCCACCGTGATGAAGCGCACTGAGGGGAAGGCAGGGCGTGCTGTGCCCGCCGCACGCACGGCTACCCGCAAGGCCGATGCACGCTGGCATGCGCGCGCGCTGAAACTGGACGGCGCACGTGACACGCCCTACCCGCATGGGTTCAAACCGCAATTGACCGATCATCGCGACAGCGCGCCGGACGGCGCGCGTTGGCTGCACGAGATCAAGTGGGACGGCTATCGCCTGCTGGCCGATCTGCACGACGGCGAGGTGAAGCTCCGCTCCCGCAATGGCCTGGATTGGACCGATGACTTCCCCGAGGTCGTGCAGGCCGTGCAGGCGCTGCCGGTGCGCGATGCGCGCCTGGACGGTGAGCTGGTGGTGCTGGACAAGGAAGGGCGCAGCGATTTCGCAGCGTTGCAGCGCGTGATCGATGGAAGCTCGAAGCAACCGCTGCGCTACATCGTGTTCGATCTTCCGGGTGTGGCCAACGCGGACATCAGTCGTGCGCCATTGCTGGAACGCAAAGCGCTGCTGAAGGATCTCATCGGACCGGTGCCCGGCATCCTGGCCTTCAGCGAACATGTGATCGACCAGGGCCCGCAGGTGTTCGATGCCAGTGGCCAGGCCGGATTCGAAGGCATCGTCAGCAAGCAGGTGGATGCCCCGTACGTGAATACCCGCGCGCGCAGCTGGGTGAAGGTGAAGCACGAAGACACCGACGAGTTCGTGATTGTCGGCTACACGGCCCCCAGGGGCTCGCGGGTGGGTTTCGGATCATTGTTGCTGGCAACGCCGGACAAGGAGGGTCTGCGCTATGTGGGCCGCGTCGGTACCGGCTTCGACGACGAGAACCTGCGCGCGCTGCTCAAGGCATTGCAGCCACTGGCAGTAAAGACGCCCGTGCTGCAGCTTCCGGCGCATGTGCCGTTCCGCGCCGCCAGCGTGCGCTGGGTGAAGCCGGTGACGGTGGCGGAAGTGGCGTTCCGTGGCTGGGGCAAGGAAGGCCTGCTGCGCCAGGCCAGTTTCAAGCGGCTGCGCAGCGACAAGCAGAAGGAGGACCTGGGAATGAGCAACGCAACAGCAGTTGCTGAAGCCGGGGGTGAGGTCCAGATCACGCATCCGGAGCGGGTGGTGTTTCCCAGTCAGGGACTGGGCAAAGGCGACGTGGCCGACTATTACCGGCGCATGGCGCGCTGGATCCTGCCCGAAATTGCCGGACGGCCGCTGTCATTGCTGCGCTGCCCCGATGGGGTGGGCAAGGCCTGTTTCTTCCAGAAGCATCATGGCCCCGGCCTGGGCGACGCGGTGCACGCGGTGCCCCTGCAGCAGAAGAGCGGCCGCGAGGACTATGTCTATATCGACGACGCACGGGGCCTGCTGCAGCTGGTGCAGATGAACACGCTGGAGCTGCATCCGTGGGGTGCGACCGTAGCAGACACCGAGCATCCGGATCGACTGGTATTCGATCTCGATCCTGGCAACGGCGTCAGCTGGGCACAGGTGAAATCGGGTGCACGTGATGTGCGTGATCGTCTGCAGCAGGTGGGCCTGGAGAGCTTCGTGCGGCTGTCTGGCGGCAAGGGGCTGCATGTGGTGGTACCGCTGCAGCCCAAGGCCGGCTGGGACGAGGCGAAGGCGTTCTGCGAGGCCTTTGCGCAGGCAATGGCAAAGGAGCAACCTGATCGCTATGTGGCGACGATGAGCAAGGCCAAGCGCAGTGGCGTCATCTTCATCGACTGGTTGCGCAACACCCGAGGGGCCACCAGCGTGTGCTCGTGGTCGCTGCGCGCGCGCGATTCCGCCGGTGTGGCAGTGCCGCTGCGCTGGGAGGAACTGGCGCGTATCAGTGCCGCCGACGCCTTTCCCATGGGCAAGGCGCTGGCGAGGGCGCAACGCCTGAAGAGTGACCCATGGCAGGGCATCACGCAGTTGAAGCAGACGCTGCCGTCGCTGAAGCGGTAGTGCCGGCCCC